>CAKNRV010000009.1 GCA_930991035.1 uncultured Clostridium sp.
CATATAAAGCTTGTGATAGAAAAGACTTTAAGAGTAGAGAAGATTATGAGAGGTAAGAATAAAAATGAAAGTAACAGGAAAAAATAGTTTGTCAAATTTTATAGAAATAGGCTTAAAAATAATTTTTGTAATGGGTATAATAATATATTTAACCCTACCAATACTTTTAAATATGTATATAGACATATTTAATCCAATACTAAATTATGTAGCAGCTTTAGTAATATTATATACATCTGGAATTCCAGCACTCATTATAGTATTTGCATTTATAAAAATGTTTGAAACATTAAAAAAGGATAATCCATTTGTAAGAGAAAATGTTAAATATTTAAAAATTGTTTCAGTATGCTCTTTAATAATTTCTATAATTTACATAGTAGGAATGTTTTTTATAGTATCTGTATTTGAAATTATAGCTATTGCAATATTTATTATAGCATTCCTTGGAACGTATGTACTATCAGAACTTTTAAGAAAAGCAATTGAATATAAAGAAGAAAACGACTTAACAATTTAAGGAGGAAAGAAGATGGCAATAATAGTAAATTTGGATGTAATGATGGCAAAAAGAAAAATGTCTTCTTCTGAACTCGCAGAGAAGATAGGAATTACAAATGCAAACTTATCTATACTAAAAACTGGTAAAGGGAAAGCAATAAGGTTTTCTACATTAGAATCAATTTGCAAGGTTCTTAATTGCCAACCAGGGGATATATTAGAATACAGAGACGAGTGACCTTGAACAAAAGGGACACTCCTAAAAGTTCAAAAACTTGAACAAAAGCCAGTAGTCCAAAACGTTCAAGAGTTCACGTTGTTAATTAAATTTGTTTAAAAAAGCTAATTATAGGTCATACTATAATTAGCTTTTTAACATTCTAGAAAATTGCATTTCCTAGAATGTTAAAATAGCTGAAATCGCTATTGCCTTTGAGATTTCCTCCTTTTAGTCGGAAACTCAAATCGGCACAAACAAAGGGCGACTTCGTCGCTTTGTTTTAAGGAGGTTTATATGAAATCGTATTGGATAAAAAGTGTAGAGGAAAAGGATAGGACAAAATTTAATAAATTGGAAGAAAATGTAAAAACTGATATCTGTATAATCGGAGGAGGACTTACAGGACTATCTGTTGCATATAATTTAAGCAAATACAAAATCAAAACAGTTTTAATAGAAAAAGGAGAGATTTGCAAGCAGACTAGTGGTAATAGTACTGCAAAAATAACAAGTCAACACGGACTAATATATAAGTATTTAACAGATTCAAAAGGAAAAGAGTTTGCAAGCAAATATTACGAGGCGAACGAAAAAGCAATAGGGAATATAAAAAGCATCATAGATAAAGAAAATATTGATTGCGATTTTGAATATGCTCCAGCTTATGTGTTTACACAAAGCATACAAGAAGTAGAAAAAATAAAAGATGAAGTCGAAGCGGTAAATGCATTTGGAGGAAGAGCAAAACTAATAGAGTCACAGGATATTGAATTAAACAAGCTAAATAGTGCAGAACTTGTGGAAAACGAAGGAGAAAAATTAAAAATAAGTGGAGATAATATAGAAAAAGAAAATTTAAACTTAGAAAGAGATATGGTAAAAGAAAGAATGAAACAAATTCTTCCAATAAAAGCTCTTGTGGGGATTGAATTTGAAAATCAAGCTCAATTTAACCCATATAAATATGGAGAAGCATTGGCTAAAATATGTAGTGAGTCTGGAGTAAAAATATTTGAACATACTAAGGCAATAGACGTAGATACAGAAGATGATAGTGAATATTATGTAATTACTTTAGAAAATGGATGTAGCATAAGAGCAAAATACATTGTGATTGCTACAAAATACCCGATTGTTAATATACCAGGTTTGTATTTTATAAAAATGTATCAATCAACAAGTTATGCAGTAGCAATGCAAACTAAGCAAAAATTGTTTGAAGGAATGTATATAAATTCAGAAGAACCAACAATTTCACTTAGAAATGCAAAATATGGTGATGAAAATTTGCTGATAGTAGTAGGGTTTGACCATAAAACTGGTGCACAAATAGATTTGAGTAATTCATATAGATATTTAGAAGAAGTAGCCAAAAATATATGCCCAGAAGGAAAAATCAAATATCATTGGAGTACAGAAGATTGCATTACTTTAGATAAAATACCGTATATAGGTGAATTTTCAAAAATGTGGGAAAATGCATTTGTAGCAACAGGATTCAACAAATGGGGAATAACAACTGCTAACATAGCAGCAGAAATTATAACTGATAAAATATTAGGAGAAAAGAATGAATACGAGGAAATTTTTAAGGCAACTAGAGTAGAACCTATAAAAAACATAAAAGAATTGACTAATATAGTTAAAGAAAGTGTAAATTCTTTAGTTGTAAAAAAATTAGAAGTACCAGATGAAGAAGCAAATCAAATTCAAGAAGGGGAAGGTAAAATAGTAGAAGTAAATGGACAAAAAATTGGAATATATAAAGATAAAGATGGGCAAGTATATAAGGTTAATCCTATTTGTAAGCACTTGGGCTGTGAGCTAACCTGGAATAACTTAGAAAAAACTTGGGACTGCCCTTGTCACGGTTCAAGATACGATTATAAAGGTAATTTGATTTATGGACCTAGTGTGAAAGGATTGGACAAGTAAATTGTAACGACCAGTAGTTACAATTTACTGCTGTAAATATATCGAGCGAAGCAATGTATATTTTAAATTTTATGTTGGAGTGCTTAAGGTGGGAACCGACAAGTTTACAAACTGTTAACGACACTTTAGTTTTTGTTTATACAGTTTGTACGCAGCCAAAGGGCCGATAAACATAACATTAAAAATAACATTGTTTCGCATTTTATTATTAGCTGTAAATATACATTAAAAATTTTTGACTAATCTATTGAATAGTGTATTAAAATATTATATAATACAACATATCTTTACTATTCAATAATTTTTATTTCAATTAAATTTTCTTGTAGTATCAATTCGATACAAAAAATCAGTAAAAAAATAATTTAAAGGAGGAATTATATGGGATTAGATTTTTTTAATAATTTAAAAGAAAATCTTGAAAAAAATGACACTTTGTCAAAAATAGTTGATGGTGTAAGTGAATTTATAGGAGAGTTATCAGAAGCTTTGCAAAAAGGAGAAAGCGCAAATAATGACATTGTCACACAAATTGCAAATAATAACAAACTAACTACTGCATCCGAAAACACAATGACTCAAATTAGAAAAGATGTATTACAAGAATATGCCAATAACACAAAGGAAGAGGGGACACTTTATTTTGTATTTAATAAAGTAAATGGAGAAGACAAATATAGAGTTTGGGAATATAATGGCAATAATCGTACTAAAACAGAAATAGAAGGAAAAGATTTACCAGAAGATGCACAGGTAAATAGTGCTATGAGAATGCAAAATGGTAAATTTATAACAGATAAAGAAGCAACGCAAGAAATATTAAATGAAATAAATAATAGAGCAAAAGAAGTAATAGAAAGACAGAATAAACAAATAGAAGACTACAAAAAAGAAGGTCATACATATTTGGTAACAGAAGATTCAAACGGAAGAGTATTTTTGTGGGATTCAACAGAAAAACCAAAAAACGAAATAGAAGACGTTTATTTTCCAGAAGAGCTAAAAGACAAAGCAAAAGAAGGAAACAAATTTTTATATCAAAATGGAATGTATGTATATGTAGAGTAAATTTATACTATACTATAATATAATATAATAGTATAGTATATGAGCCCAATGTATTTAACACTTTATATTTTATAGAAAAACATAGAGCCATATAAAAAACTGCATATTTCTATACAGTTTCTTTAAAATACATAATCTGATTATAACCATCTATGCTAATGTCCTCAAACAGCTTTTCTTTAATTAATTTTCAGCTTCTTTACTTTCACCTGTGCTATAATCAATATCTATACCAGGTTGAACATTATAACAATATACGTTAAAGCAAATTCCTTTGCCATTATCTTCAACAGATTGCGCCTCAATTTGTACGCCACTTGCAACTAAATTATTTCCATCATAAATTGGCGTAACCCTATACAAAACGTGATTATCAGTCTCTTTTATATAATCAGCAACTTGGTTTTCAAAAGGAAGCATACCTTCTGTATTCATATACCTTGTACCAGTAATAAGATTTTTTTCATTAGCGTTTTCTGCACTTAATTGATAACCTATTAAATGACATCTGTTGTACAAATATCCACCATCAACTATTTCGTATTTCTTATTGATCCAACCAGAAGGCTCTACACTAGAGATACTTTCACGTTCCTCATCTGCTTTTGGCATTGTATCCGTGCTTAAATTAGCAAAAGCATAGCCACATCTTCCTAAAGAATCTAAATCACTATATTTTTCAAATGATTCTGTTGTTAAAACACTTTCTTCAAAATCAGGTTTATTATCATTTAATACAACATAAGGTTGGTCAGTATAATCTGGTATGGTAACTAAATCAAAAGAACTAGTGTAAACAGTATTACTTGGAACATTTAATGCATTTGAAAGTTGTTCCTGAATGTACGGATTAAAATATCCAACAACACCAATTAATAATATTAAGACTAATAAAATTAAAACTTTTGATAAATTATTTTTCTGTTTCCTTCTACTCATAGTGAAATCCACCCCTTTCATTTGTGATAATTAACATTGTATATGTAAACAGTTAATAAATATATAATCCTATACAAAAATTAAAATAAGATAAAATTTTGTTTTGGTTGAAGAAAGATTATACATAAAATATCACAAAAAAAGAGATAATTCAACAATTAAACATAAGTTTAATTTTAGAACATAAAAATAAAAGAAAGGAGCCTAACCATACATTAGTATGATTAGGCTGGATACTTAAGTAATTAAGAATTATAATCCAATTTTACGTCTAACTTCCCTCATAAAAGTCTTATAAGATGCTTCTGGCAGTTTCGAGATATCAATAGAATCTTTGATTCTACCACCAAAAATAAATTTGCAATTATTTTTTATATCTAACGAAATAATTTTAAAGTGACAAAAAGTAGTATACACATTTTTGGATGTAGCTACATAAACATCATCCCCTATATTAAGAGGAACAAATTCATTTGTGTGTTCTACTCCGTTTGAGAACACAGAAATCTTTCTGTGTTCATAGGAGTTTGCGTCAATCTCCAATACGCCTTGTGTTACCCGAGTAAAATATAAGGTTCGAATATCTGGACTTTTTCTAGTTAAAACCTTGTTGTAAGCAGTGTTGCTTTTAGGATCTAAATAGTGAACAGTAATGTTGTAATACATTCTGGCGTTAGTGCACATTTCGATATCACCAGTGAGCAAAACAACATTTTCCTTAATTTTTGAACAATATCTTACGATTCGTTCATCTACAGATCCAAAAGGATCATTAATGATAACATTCTTAAATAGGTCAGGAAACTTAGCTGCTTCCTTTAAAATAAATCCAGCAGCACTACTGCTTGCATCTCCTTTACAACTTTTTAACTTATATAGTTCTTCTAAAGTTAGATTGGTTAATAAAACTTTTCCACCAATATGATTAATTGCATAAAACAAAGGGAATAAATCTCCTGCTGATGCAATTGATGCATCAATCATAAATTGAGATTTTTGATACCTTAATAGGGTATTTGCAATCCGAAAAATTTCATTTTTACGATGAGTGTAGAAATCAAATTTCTCATACATTTCCTTGTCAGATTTAGCCTTTGAAGCAACATCTGAGGAATTCGAATGATTCTCTGGTTTGTTTCTCCAAAAATTTGGAGTATAAGCGTATTTTTCTTTCCGCGAAACAGTTTTGTCAGGATTAAAATGTCTAAGCATAATACACAATTCTCCTTTTTTGTCGAAGGTTTTAAGGTGAATGAATTACTTAATTTTCTCCTTTCTTTTACTCAATTCGAGCAATTTTGTTTACATAACCAAAAAGGCTATGTTTAAAGTATAACACAGAACTGCATAATTGTAAAGATTTGGTAATAAATAGTATAAAGTATATTATGACAACTTTATGGCTTTAAAATTTATTGAAGATCAGAACAAATCAACAAAATTGCTATTTGGTTGTGCCGATTTAAGTTTATGACTGAAAGGAGTAAATCTCAAAGGAGATAGCAATTTTAGCCATTTTTTATTCTAGTAGATGTAATTTTCTCAGAACACAAAAAAATCAAGCATATAAAATGCTTGAAATGGTGCGGCTGACAGGATTTGAACCTGCAACCTTTCGGTTCGTAGCCGAATGCTCTATCCAGTTAAGCTACAGCCACAATTTAATAGACAAACGAAGTCTACACAACATTATACTTTCTTTTATAAAAAAATTCAAGAGAAAATTCAAAAAAAACTTGCAAAATCCAAAAAAATATGTTATTATATATTTCGTTGAACATTTCGAGGTGTGGCTCAGTTGGTAGAGCGCGTGGTTTGGGACCATGAGGCCGCAGGTTCGATCCCTGTCACCTCGACCAATTATTAAAAAATTACATAAGAGTATTGATCAAAAAGCTTTGGTTAATACTCTTTTTTAAAAATTATATATACATCCTGAATAAAACAAAAAGGAGTTAAATTATGAAAATTTTAGAATTTGTTTTAAACAATAAAGATTATTTAGAAGATTTAATTACAAGAAGTACTTATCATTCAAATGCTATTGAAGGAAGTACACTTACCTATGCTGAAACATATGCTATTCTTTACAACGACAATAGCTTTAAAATCGAAGGAAAAGAACCAAGGGAAATATATGAGGCTATAAATCATAAAAAAGCATTAGAATTAGTTTTTAAGAATTTACAACATAATGAAGAATTTGATGAAAGATTTATTAAAAAATTAAATGAAACGATAAATAGAGATATTAAAGATACAGAAGGTTATAGAACGGTACAAGTATTCATTCAGGGTAGTGAACATATTCCACCAGAGCCTGAAAAAGTTCCAAATTTAATGATGTATTATATATATAATTATAATCACGAAGAACAGGATATTTTTACTAAAATTGCTAAATATCATATTGATTTTGAAAGAATACATCCTTTTGAAGATGGAAATGGAAGAACAGGTAGATTAATTATAAATTATGAATTATTAAAAAATGACTTGCCACCTGTTGTCATAGCTAAAGAAGATAGGGTGAAGTATTTTGAATTTTTAAGAAATAACGAAGTCAATGGCTTAGCTGAATGGCTAAAAGAATTATCTACTAGAGAAGAAGAAAGAATGGAAAAGTTTGGATATGGAAACTAACTAATCACCACCAAAACTATTAAGCTATGGTGGTGATTAGTTTAATTTTTTATTATCCCAGCATTATCATTTTATCTTGACAAATCGTCAATTTCTGATTGTAATTTTGCTATTTCCGCTTTTTTTCTATCAATAGCCATTTTCTTTGCATATTCGATTCTTTCTCTATGTCTTTTTCTCTTATTTATCATTGTTTCTGAATCATGGGATGCTTTTCCAACTGCCTCAGAAAAGAACTTTTTATATTGATTTCCAAATTTCATTACTCCACCAATATATTTACCACAAGGACGTTCGGGCATCTCTTCTAATCCCATATCAAGATATTTTTCTACTCTTTCCCTATTTAATAAATTTTGCATTACCATTTTACAATAATCAGGATCATTTTGTAATAAATTCAAATCTATTTGAGCTAAGATATTTCTATATTCTGTTGCACGTAAACTTTCAAATTTTCCTAAGTTTTCGTTAAATATTTGACAATCATCTGAGCCATACCAAGAGACTAAACAGTTATAAACCTCTTTGTCGGACATTATTAGAGGCTTTTTATTTATTATTAATCTCGTAGTATCATAAAATTGTTTAAAATCGGCTTTAGGATCAGAAAACTCAACTTGTAATTTATCACCGAATTTTTTTAAAATCAATATTATTAATTTTAGAATCTTCTAAAGGTTTATTTGTTGTATTTTGATTTTTTTGCTTATTAAATAGTCCCATAAAACCATCTCCTTTTACAATATACAATAATTATACCATAATTTACATAAGATGGCAAATTAACTACACTTTAGATTAAGCTACAAATATCAAATTAATATAACAAAAATACAACAACAGAATATAATATAACAGGTGATTTTAATGAATGAGAATATAGTACCTACAAATGTATATTATACTTCAAATATTTTAAGAAGTAACATAGAACATCTAAGAAATAGATACAATTTTCTAAGGACAGGAAATATAGGATATAGTGTACTTGGAAGAAATATTCCATATATACAAATAGGAACTGGAACAAAAGAAGTAATGTATAGTGGAGCAATTCACGCCAATGAATGGATTACGGCAGTTGTATTAATGAAATTTGTAGAAGACTTTGCAAAGGCTTATGAAAATAATGGCTTTATATATGGATATAGTGCAAGAGAAATATTTAATAATACAACTATTTATATAGTACCAATGGTTAATCCTGATGGAGTGGACTTAGTAACAGGCAATATCACACCTAATTCTGGAATATACAATCAATTTCGAGATATATCTTTAAATTTTCCAACAATACCATTCCCAAGTGGTTGGAAAGCAAATTTCAATGGTGTAGATTTAAACTTGCAATTTCCAGCAGGATGGGAAAATGCAAGAAAAATTAAATTCGCACAAGGTTATACAAGACCTGCGCCAAGAGATTTTGTTGGGTTCGGACCATTGACAGAACCAGAGTCACTTGCTTTATATAATTTTACGTTAATTCATAATTTTAGACTAATTTTAGCGTATCATACACAAGGAGAAGTAATCTATTGGAAGTATGCAGACTATTTGCCACCATACTCAGAAGAAATAGGAGAAAGATTTGCAGAAGCAAGTGGATATACATTAGATATAACTCCTCCAGAATCTGCTTTTGCTGGATATAAGGATTGGTTTATACAAGAATATAATAGACCTGGATATACAATAGAAGCAGGCATTGGAGAAAATCCATTGTCACTTTCGCAGTTTGAGCAAATATATCAAGATAATATAGGAATTTTAGTATTAGGAGCAGTTTTGTAAGCTGCTCTTAAATTTAATTAAAAAATATTTTGCTAAATTAATGAGTGGGGAAGAGTTTAGTGAATTGGAATAAAATTTTAGGGTATAATATAACAAAATAAAAAATGGATATTGAAAAAAATATTTTCAATGATATAATTATGAAAAAATAGAAAGGAGCAATAGTATGACAGAGAAGAATGATATTGATTTATTAAAAGACAAATTATTTAACAAAAAGGAAATGGGTTGGAACTCAAAAACGGAAAAAGAAAAGATATTTGATTATGCCAATGGATATATTAATTATATGAACAAAGCTAAAACAGAAAGAGAAATAATAAAAGAGAGTAAAAAAATAGCAGAAAGTAATGGATTTAAAGCTATAAGTACATTTGAAAAATTAAATCCAGGGGACAAAGTATATTATATAAACAGAGAAAAAAGTATGTATTTAGCAATCATTGGAAAAGAAAGTATTGAAAACGGACTAAATATAGTAGGGGCACACGCAGATTCTCCAAGGTTAGATTTAAAACCAAACCCATTGTATGAAGATAGTGGTTTTGCATATTTTAAAACACACTATTATGGAGGAATAAAAAAATATCAATGGACTACAATTCCACTTAGCATACACGGTGTAATAGTAAAAACAAATGGAGAGAAAATAGAAGTAAACATTGGGGAGGACGAAAATGATCCAATATTTACAATAACAGATCTTTTACCACATCTTGCCCAAGACCAAATGGAGAAAAAACTAAAAAATGGAATTGATGGAGAAAATCTAAACTTATTAATAGGAAGTATTCCTTATGAAGAAGATGTACCAGAAGCTGTAAAACTTAACATCTTAAATATTTTAAATAAAAAGTATGGAATTACTGAGGTTGATTTCCTAAGTTCAGAGTTGGAATTGGTACCAGCAATGAAGTGCAGAACTATGGGATTCGACGAAAGCCTAGTTGCAGGATATGGACAAGACGATAAAGTTTGTGTATACACAGAGTTAACAGCTCTAGTAGATTTAAAAGAAACACCAAAAAGAACTGCTGTATGCATTATTTCTGACAAAGAAGAAATTGGTAGTATGGGAAATACAGGAATGGAGTCACACGTATTTGATACATTTATTTCTGAGATATTAAATAAACTTGGAGTAAATAAGCCAAATTTATTGGATAAAGTATTCTGTAATTCAAAAATGTTATCAGCAGATGTTGATGCAGGATTTGATCCACTATATGCAAGTGTATCAGATAAAACAAATGCAGCTCATTTAGGAAGAGGAATTGGATTAAATAAATACACTGGAGCAAGAGGTAAATCAGGAGCTTCTGATGCTAATGCTGAATTTGTAGCAGAGATTAGAAAAGTATTTGAAGAAAATGACATAAGATATCAAATTTCTGAGCTTGGAAAAGTAGATGTTGGCGGAGGCGGTACAATCGCATACATCCTAGCTAATAAGGGGGTAGATGTAATAGATTGCGGAGTAGGAGTTCTTTCAATGCATTCTCCTTATGAAGTTACAAGCAAATTTGATATATATGAAGTTTATAGAGGATATAAGGCATTTTATAATGCTTAAGATATAAATGTAAAAAACAGGAGCTAGACTAACTAGCTCTTTAAAAATATAATTAAAATATAAAGTCAAAAAAACCTTATACAAATATTTTGTATAAGGTTGCTTTGGTGAGCCAAGAGGGATTCGAACCCCCGACCCTGCGCTTAGAAGGAATGTGTACTTATTCCCTACTAAGCATCATACAACTTTGTAAAGGTCTACTAATCATGCTAAAATTCAATAAGAAAAGGCATTAATTTTAGCAAAAGATTATGTACCAGCACGTTACCAATTTTTAAAAGTTTTTACGATTTGTTAGATTATTGTTAGAGAAAAGCAAGCTGTCTAATTACTATAACATATTATCTAACAAACTAAGATAGAAAAATTATAACATATATAATAAGATAAAACAAGGAGAACTGGAGGAAAAGATGATAAAATTTTTAATAGGTTTCTTTTTAGGGGCTAATGTTAGCCTCTTTTTATATGCTCTAATTCTATGTGGATCAAGAGCTGATAAAAGAATAAAAAGAGAGGAGGAGAAAATTGAATGAAGATAATAAAATTAATTATTATGCCATTATACCAGCCACAGTTAGATATAATCAAAAATTAAAAGCGGCAGAAAAATTGTTATATGGTGAAATAACAGCTTTATCAAATGTAAAAGGTTATTGTTATGCTCAAAATAGGTATTTTGCACAACTATATGGGGTTAGTATAGAAACTGTTAGTAGATGGCTTTCACATTTGCAAGAGTTAGGATATATAGAAATAGAGATTATAAGAAATGATAAAAAGGAAGTTATTGAAAGAAATATTTATATTGCGGATACCCCCTATTGTCAAAAAAATCAATACCCCTATTGTTCAAATGGTCAATACCCTATTGACGAAAATGTCAAAGAGAATAATATAAATAAAATAATAGAGGATTTATTTTATTATATTATAAATAATAGCGACAGAATTTCGAAAGAATTTTACTCAATTTTAAATCGCTTAGAATTTATATATACAAAAGAGATTCTTTCTATTATGCAAGATGATAAAGTTCAAATGCTAAAAGAAATAATATACACATTATATTCTCTATACAATAGTCAATTTAAAACTTTACTTTTAAAAGTTGATAGGCAGGAACTTATAAATTTGTATCTTATTTCTAAAGAACATTGCATTGGTAATTTCTTTAACTATTACAAAAGAGTGATAATAAAGGAATACTCTAAAAGCAATGCAAGGAGGCTATGAGAAATGATAGAAAATTATATGAATAATTTTGAAAACATAGTAACATCCATTATATTTATAGGATTTTTGTCAGTAATATTTATGTTATTAATAGTTATAGTTATATCACTGTTGCTATTAATTTTAGGATGCATAATTAAATCGCAGACATTAAAAACAAAATTTCTAAAAGCAGTACCAATTTTATTAATTGGTATTATTTTTGTAATGAGTTTACCTATAGTTTTTGTATATCTTAAAGAACTAATGTAAAAATAGTGTGTCCTATACAAATAAGCCCTTTTAAATTTTTGTATAGGAGATGAGATTTATGAAAATAACCACTAAGAAAAAGCTAGTTGTAATTAGAATATTTACAATACTAGCAATTATTATGATGTTTTTTACTAATATAAACGCAGTATTTGCAACAGAAGGTGGAACAACAGGAATTGGTACAGCTGAAGTAACACAAGCAACAGATAATATAAAAAGAGTAATAACAAGCATAGCAATGCCATTAGGTGGAGTTTTAATATTTGCAAGTATAGTAATTGCAGCAATTAAAATGATAGCAAATGCTAACAACCCTCAGAAAAGAGCTGAAAGTATAGGATCACTTGCTTGGATATGTGGCGGTGGAATAATACTTGGTCTTTCATTGATAATTGCAGGCATTATAATCAATATTGCAACGAATAATACGCGGAAGTTTACTATAAGGGAGGTATGTTATGCGAGTTTTTAAGATACCGTTTAATACAAAAAGAGAAGAAAAAATATTTGGTGGATATTTGAGTTTAAGGCAAGTTGTATATTTAATGATTGCAGCTTCTTCCCTATCTGTTCTTGCTTTACATATACCAATACCAGTTAAGATTATAATAATTAGCATTATATCTATATTTTTCTTACTTTGTGCTTTCCTAAAGGTAAAAGAGCAAAATTTTGATAAACTTTTCTTAAACTGTATTAAGTTTCTTATGAGAAATAAAAAATATGTTTATGAGAGGTGTTGCAAATGGTAGTAATGATAATATTTTTAGTGCTAAGTATTTTTGCCATTTTACTTACCTTCTTGTATTTAAAGAAAAGCAAAAACAAAGTAAAACAAGTAAACAAAACTACTGATAAAAATATTCAAAAGGATAATGGCAAGAAAAAGACAAAACAGCTAAAAGATATTCTAGGTTTAAAGATAGACAACTCAATGATAAATATGGGAAATAGATATTCATGTATTTTAAGAATCGGAAGTATTGACTACAATATGATGTCTGAAAGTGAACAAGAAACTATAGAAAATGTACTAATGCAAACAGCTTTGACATTTGACGGTTTTGTTCAATTTCTAACAACTACAGAAAATATTGATACAAATGAGATTATAAATGATATTAAGAAAACAAGATCAACTAATGTGCAGATAAGAAATTGCAAGGAAAATTTGATAAATTTTCTAACCAATATGATGGAAAATATGGATACAGCAATTAACAAAAACTATATTATTCTATCATATGACGGTTTATATGAAGATGCAATAAAAGAACTAAATAGGAGAATAGCAAATTTAAAAACGAGTCTTTCAAGAGCAAAAATACAATGTGAATTACTAAGCGATGAAGATATCTACAATTTACTCTATAAGGAACTAAATAAGAACTCAAATATAATAAAAATGGACTTTAGAAAGGAGGAATTGTATGTTGATAAAAAAGAAAAAAGCAAAAAAAGAAAATAACATTTTTGAAAATATTTCTGCTATTGAAGATAGAATATTGCCAGATGTATTAGAAGAAAAAGCTGATTATCTATATCTAGGTTATAACAAATATTCAAGGACTTTTGTTATAACAATTTATCCAGAGCAAACTTGGCTACGGTTGGTTAGAGGAACTTGTATATTTAGGAGATGTAACAATTTCAATAAAAGTTGAAACTTCTTCCAATGCTTCTGTTATAAACCAATTAACAAAAAAATTAGTACAGTCGCAGGCAGAGTATGCAAATTACATGCGACAAGGAAATATTGCTCACACTCCAGTACTAGAAAAAGAAATTGCAGATTTAGAGGGCTTAAGAACTTTAATACAAACAAATCAAGATAAACTATTTTTCGTAACAGTTTTTATTTCGCTTACTTGTGAGAGTTTGGAGAAATTAAATGAGAAATCAAAAATATTGGAAGCAGAAATGAATAAGAAAACTGCTATGGTAAGAACTCTAATATTTAAACAGATAGACGGACTAAAGCAAATGCTACCAACTGGAAAAATTGCACTAGCAGGTTTTGAAAGAAATATGGTATCTGGCGGTGTTGCGACATTGATGCCAATTACAAATCCTAATGTATCACACAGTAAAGGCACATTTTTAGGAAGAAATTATTATACAAATGCACCGATCTACTTAAATACATTTATTGGACCACCAGCATTACCTAATCCCCACATATTTATATGTCGGTACAAGTCGGTGCTGGCAAGAGTGTTTCATTAAAACTAATGGCAGAAAGAAATATAGTTACATATAATTGTGCAGCATTTTTTATAGATGTTGAAGGCGAATATGCTAAATTAGTACAAAAATTAGGTGGAAAAACTATTAAAATAAGGCAAGGTGAATCTACAGGAATTAACCCATTCGAATTAGAGAAGGACTACAAAGGAAATAGAGAGTTTTTAAACATAATGGACAAGGTTGCAGACATAAGGGCATTACTTTCAACAATAGCTAGAAATTATATGGGTAGAACTTTAAATGGAACAGAGATAACAGAAATTGAAATTGTGGTAAATCAGCTATATGCAGAGCGTGGCATCAATGATGATATTAACTCAATTTATGAAAGAAACAAAGGAAAATTAAATAATGGCAAATATGTTGTAGGAAAAGTAAAAAAGAAAATGCCGACACTATCTGATTTTCAAAAGAAATTAGATGAAAGAGGAAAATGTAAGGAATTAGCAGAAATACTAATTCCTTTTCTTAAGGGCAATTCGCTTGGAATATTCGACTGTGAGAGTACAATATTCTCAAATGAGGACATTATAAGTTTTGATATGAGTGAGATAAAAGACGAATTTACTAAACTTTATTCTTCTTTTGTAATACTTACATGGGTCTGGCAAAAGTTCATATTAAAGAACAGAGAAAAAAAGAAACTAATTATATGTGATGAGGCTTGGCTATTTTTAAAATATAAAGAATCTGCTGACTTCTTGGCTACTGTTGCTCGTAGAGGTAGAAAGTATAACACACCACTTCTAATTGGTAGTCAATTTATTGATGAATTTATAAATTGTGAAGAACGGTAGAACAATTATCAATATTTGCTCTACTAAATTTTTGTTTCGACAAAGTACAGGAAATGTTGAAAATATTAGAAAATTCTTCAGTTTATCTGAAGGTGCAAAAGAAATTCTGACAATGGCCTCGCCAGGAGAATGTATCTTTTCATTAAATAACTCAGTTACAGCAATGAAATTTGAAATAGCAGATTATGAAAAGGATTTTGTTTTCACATAATATGAATATAAAAAACTATTTAAAGGGGGGATGCCTATAAGCTAAATTAAATATAGTGTGCTATCGTTTGCCCTATCTTAAAAGATAGGAGAAATTAAGTGAATAAGATTTTAAAAAGTTTTGTAGTTATAATAACTATACTTTTTTTGCTTGTTTCCTTATGCCCTATTTCATTTGCGGAAACTGACTTCGCTGAACAGATAGACAGCGAGGAACGGAAGCATGTTCGAGAAAATAATAGCACGGAATGCTTGGTGGAATTGCACAAGCAATTTTTGACCTCTGTACATCAGAGACGATGGGTATCGGCTTTAAAGACTATGACGAGTTAATCTTCAATAAAGGAGTTGATGCCAATTCTGTTGCACCATTTACGGATGAACTGTGGTCAAAAACAATGACCTGGTACAAAATATTTGCAAGTGTTGCAGGTATTTTAATACTCATTGCAGTCATAATGCTATCATACAAGATGATGATGGCAGGCAATAGTACAGCCAAAAAAACAGAAGCAAAAGACAATTTGATGAGACTATTGCTGCGGTGGCTTAGCAATAGCTCTAGCACCACTTTTTGTTAAGTTTTTACTGTTTGTAAATAATTCATTAGTAAGCTTGTTAGTGGTAAATGCCAATTCTTCTTTAGACGGTTTACTTGGTGAAAGCATGATGACATCTATTCGTACACGGAAATGCAATAACAACAGCTATTGTAATTGCTATGTTCATATATCTATTTATAAAACTAAATATACAGTTCATTGTAAGACAGTTTGTACTAATAATATTTACAGTTTTTACTCCTATAGCACTTAGTATTTGGATAGTAAATAGGAATGCAACAGCAATAAGTATCTGGGCAGGACAGATAATAACAAATGTATTTATGCAGTTTATCTATTGCTTTTTATTTTTAATGTACCTAACTTTTCTACCTTCTGGTGG
Organism: uncultured Clostridium sp.; assembly: GCA_930991035.1. GTDB lineage: Bacteria > Bacillota > Clostridia > TANB77 > CAG-508 > CALXVA01. The sequence continues at coordinate 16,364 of CAKNRV010000009.1, forward strand.
TGGTTGGGCTGTTTCATTAATTTGGGCAATGATGATATTACCTTTAGCAAGTACAATACAAAATTCATTACAGGATCTAACAAGTAGAATCTGTGGAATTGATACAAATGCACAAGCAACACAAGCATTTGCAATGGGTGGAGTTGCCGGTGGTGCTATTGGCTATGGAATAAGTGCAATAAAAGAACAATTTAAAACTCCTGGAGGAGATAATAATTCACCAAACGCAACAGCTTCAAATATGCAAGGGCAAGGAAATAATAATGGGCCACAAAGTTTCGTAAGTAGGGTAAAAAATTTTGTAAATCCTCAAATGAATTTATCCGCTGAAAAAGACTACAACGGTAATGTAAATCCTATAAGAGATGTAATACCTAATGCAAAAACACAAGGAGATACAAATACTAAGCAAGAAAAAATGAATACTGGTACAGGTAAAGGTAGCAAGGTAGCCTCTGTACTAAAAGCAGGTGCTAAAGGAACTGCAAAGGCAACAGGTGCTTATCTTTCTGTAGGAAGAAGAATGGTTGAAGGAGATGCAAATGTAAATTTTAGAAATAAAGGAAATGAGCCTAAAAAGCAAATGCAACATACTGAGTATATTAACAATATAAGAGAAAGCCAGCCTAAAGAGAGGTTAGGTGAGGAAAATGAGCATAAAGGATAAAGCAAAAAAAGAAATAAAAAAGAAAATAAAAAAAGTAATAATGATGATACTTAAACCATTGATTCCATATATTGCATTAGTTTTAATTGTACTTTTATTAGTATCATGGTTATTAGACAGTTTATTTGCTAGTTCTGCACAAGCAGATGACAGCGAATTATCTTCAGCAGAGTTAGATATCAAAACTATGTGTATTGAAAAAGCTGAATACTTAAATACTTGTGATAATTATGTGGATAAAGAAAAGAAAAATGAGCTTTTAGATGTAAATAATCTAGAAAACAATAAAATGATAGAATGGTCTCATTTATCTACACTTATGACATTAGAAAATTTAAACAATGAGAAAGAAATTAACCAAAGTTTATTAGATGAAATAGGAGAAAATTTTAAGTCCACTTTTAAATATGAAAAAGATACTATTAAAACGGAAGAAAAGCAAACTAAAGGTGATAAAGTAACTTGGAAAGAGAACAAAGATAAAGCACAAACTCAATATATTTTGGTTGAAAGTGATACAATTATTGGTCATTATACATATGAGTATGAGACAGTTACCGCTATTTCTGATGATGGTAACACTAGAATTACAAAGAAAAAGTATAAAACAGAAACATTACAAGGAGAACAATATGAAAGATTAAAAGATTATCTAAAAACGAGTATGAATTTAGACAATGAAGATATTGATATGTGTGTAGATTTAGTTATCAATTCATCAAGTGGTTACTATGATGATACGATTAACAATGCTTATACTATTTTAATTAGCAATGATATGTTTACTTGGCCAATTCCTGGCTACACAAATGTTACTTCTGAATATGGTTACAGAGTTCACCCAATAAGCCGGAGAATATAAATTACATAGCGGTACAGATGTTGGTGCACCGGTACGGAAGTAATTTTGTGGCAATGGCTGATGGAATAGTTACTAAAGCTTGTTATAATCGGTGGATACGGAAACTGCGTAATAATAGACCACCGGAAATGGTGTTACTACTTTATATGCACATGGGACAAACATTTTAGTAAAAGCCAATGATAGAGTAACCAAAGGACAGCCAGTACTTACAGTTCGGAAGTACTGGAAATTCTACAGGACCGCACGCACATTTTGAGGTTATGATAAATGGAGAAACGGTGGATCCAATGCAATATTTTGAGAGGAGTGATTAAATTTGATATTAATTTTTACGGATAATGAGCAATTAAATAAAGACATAAGCAGAAAAATAAAAGATAGCAGAATTGTATATTATGCTGACTATATTTTAGAAGAAAAAGAAGCTGATACCCTAATAGTATCAGTACAAAATAATAAGTACAATTTCAAGGATTTTATGTTTAAGGTAAGAGATAAAAATATAAGAGTGATTTTACTATTAGAAAATGCAGAGCAAAAAGAGCTAAGAGACGCATTATTACTAGGAATTTATGACATTATATTCGACCCATTTACACTAGAAGATATATGCAAAAAAATAGATACACCTTCTGCATTCTCTGATATTGCTAAATATATTAAAGACATAATGGAACTAGAAAATATCTAGTTTTTTTATTTTGTTAGAAAGGAGGATTTAAAGTTGAAAAAAAGCACAAAAAAAGTCTTAAAGATAGTAATCATCAGCTGTAGCGCTCTAATCATACTAGGCTTATCTGTTTTTGGAATATTTAAGTACATTGAATATAAGAAGATACAAGATAATATCAATTCTGTATATGACATTTATAACGATAGTAACAGAAATGAAATAATAACAGATTTTAATAATACAGTTGGAACTCCTGTAGAATCTGAAACAGATGAAGATAAATACTTAAATGCAATAGGTACTTTAGAAATACCATCCATAAACTTTAAAGACATTGTTGTGGAAGGAACAGATCAAGCAGCTCTAGCACAAGGAATTGGACTTTTTGAACATAGTAATATTTTAGAGGGCAATGTTTGCTTAGCTGGACACAACACATATAGATTTTTAGCAAATTTAAAAAATGTGCAAGAAGGAGATATTATTAAATATTCCTCTGCATTAGGAAATAAAGAATACAAGATAACAACAATAAAACAGATACAAGAAACGGACTGGTCTATGTTAGAGGATACAGAAGATAACAGAATTACTATAATAACCTGCGTTAGAAATAGACCAGAATTAAGATTGTGCGTACAAGCAATAGAAAATATTTAAAAATTTTTTTCTGTTGAGCATTCCCTTTTTATAAAAATGGTGTTATTCTTAAAATAAAGAGGTGATGTTCAAATGAATAAGAAAAAGATTTTAATAGCAGTTATTGTACTATTAGTAGTTATAATTACTTGCTGTTTAATAAAAATTGTTTTTAATAATTCTCATATAGAAACAGCATCAATAAATACATTAGCAGATAATGATAATGACAGAAATATTAATACTATTGCAAATGTAATGGAAATGACAACAAATGAGACTATTGAAAATAAAACAAATGATGAAGAAAATGAAACAATAGAAGAAAACAATACAGATACAAAAGAATCAAATACTACAGAAAAAACTGACAATAAAACTACTACAAGTCAAAAAGATTCGAGCAGTAGTACTAATAAAACTAATAGCAAAAACAATGATAATAATGTAAATACAAGTGTAAGCAATAAGAATAATAGTAGTTCAAGCACGAAAGAAGAACAAAAAAAGGAAGAAAGCAAACCAACTAATACAGAAAAGACAGAAGATACAAAAGAAAATGAAGATACAGAAACTGAGGAAAAAGAAGAAACAAACACAGAAAACGAAAAACTTGCAAATACTTTCTTTTCGGAGTATAACAAGCAAAAAACACAAGAAGCAGTAAACTACATAAATGAGCAAATGAAAAAAGACGAAATGTACGAAGAATTAGGAGGATATGCAGTTGCTTGCACAACAAAACCAACTAATTATTGGATATCGTATAGTTCTAATTCTAAATTAAATGGTGTAGCTCTAGCAGGTTGTAAAGTAAGTGTATATGTAGAAAACTATTATAGATACAACAGCAGAGGTACAGACTATTACTTATATGATACAAAAATTTACTTGTATCAAGAAGTTATTTAAAAAATAAAATTTTAAAGAGGCCTATAGGGCTTCTTTTTTTAGGAGGTAAAAAATATGATTAAAAAAATAAGCAAAAAAGCAATACCAATACTAATGGTATTTTTTTTATTATTAAACGCGACCGTTCCAGTATTTGCAGCTATTGATATTGGAGATACCAGTCATCTTTATGGCGAGAAAGAATTACCGGGACTTTTGGAAATTAAAGAGACTGGTGCATTGAAATTAGTTATAAAAGTATATTATCGTGATCCAGACACAAACCAAAAGCTATATGCTTTCTGCGTTGAACCGGACAAACCACGGAGTAGGCTCTGGCGCTAGTGATTTTGGAGGCTATGATTCATATGTAAAAGAAAAATTACAAAGTGATGTATTGTGGAGATGCCTATACTATGGATATATTGGTGTTGACTGGAGAGATACATCAGTTGAATGTGATGATGACTGGTATTTCGTTACAAAAACGGTGGTACATTGTCTAGTCAATGAAAAAAGTCCAAAAGAAACATACACAATTCCTAGTAGAATTGCAAGCTCTGATGTTGAAGCAGGACTAACATTAAAGGATGTTCAGAGGAGAGGTCAAAAAGTACTAGATGAGGCAGAAAAACTATATAATAAATGTTTAAATTCAAATGAAAAATATGAGGTTGCAAAAGTATCAATAAACAAAAGTGGAGATACTTACACAGAAGGAAATTATGAAGTACAAAACTTTAAAATAAGCTCAAATAAAGCATTAGGAAGTTATGATGTAACACTTTCTAAATTCCCAAGTGGAACTACTTATGAGAAAAATGGAAGTACATTAAAAGTAAAAATTCCAAGAGCTAACATAACAGGAGATATAGAAGGATTAGTTTATCTAACAAATGTGCAAGTGGAAACTTGTGGCGCATTTTATGCTGAAGCATATAACGATGACTTTCAAGATTACATTATAGCAGCTGATCCTTACGAAATAGCAAGTGCTAGAACTACATTTAACTTAACAACAGCTAAATCAATAATAAAAGTAGAAAAAACTGATGAAGATACAAAAGAGCCGATTGCAGGTGTAACATTTCAACTAAAGGAAATGGATGGAACAGTTGTGCAAAATGCTACAACAAATGACAAACGGAATTGCCACATTTTCTAATTTAAAACCTAATACATATATATTGGTGGAGACTTCAACTAATGAAGACTACATTATAGATACAACAGAGCATAAAATTGAAGTTGGCTACGATGTAACTATTACGAAAGAATTAACAAATGAGCATAAAAAAGGTAATTTAAAAATTGTTAAAGTTGATAAAGATAACCATGAAATAAGGTTAGGTAATGTACCGTTTGACTTATATAGTGTAGAACTAGATAAAATTATTGGTACTTATAAAACCAGCGTGGATGGCGAGATTTATATAGAAAATATAAGGACACGGTGAATACAAACTGTTTGAAAAAAATACAGGAAAATGGTACGATTTAGCTGAAGATACAGAGGTAAAAGTTGAGTGGAACGAAGTTACAGAAGTAATAGTAGAAAATGAATTAAAGAAAGCACAAGTAAAAATTGTAAAGGTAGATGAAGAAGATAATAAAATTAAGCTTTCAGGTGTTGAATTTGAAGTACTAGATGAAAACGAAAATGTATTAGAAAAAATTGTAACAGATGAAAATGGCGAAGCTTTAACACAAAAATATCCCGTTAGAGATTTTAAAAAATTAACATTAAGAGAAGTAAAGACATTAGAAAATTATGTTTTAAATGATGAGCCTATAACTATAGAATTAAAAGCAAATGAAACAACTGAGGTAATAGTAGAAAACGAAAGAATCAAAGGTAAAGTAGAAATTACAAAAGTAGATTCAAAAGATAATACAAAAGTATTAGAAGGTGCAGAGTTTGGACTATATGATAAAAATGATAATCTTGTAGAAACACTTGTAACAGACGAAAATCGGAAAAGCCATTAGTCAAGAGATTTACAAAGACAGATATTATCTAAAGGAACTAAGCACAGGATCTATCTATTATCTATTGAATGAAAATACTTATGAATTTGAAATAGTAAACGATGGAGAAACAGTACCTGTAACAATAGATAATGAGCCTGTAGACATTACTGTAGATGTAGATAAAGAAGGCACAGTAGAGATTAAAACCGGAGAAAAAGTAAATTATACATTTAGTAATGTTGCCAATAACTCAAATGTTTACCTAGAGAACTTTAAATGGTTTGATTATATACCAACAGATTATATTCGTTTGGAGAAAATGACAACAGGTACATGGAATCAAGATTTAAAATATGATGTTTATTACAAAACCAATAAATCAGATGAATACATACTATTTAAAGAAGATTTAAGTACACAAGAAGATTACAAATTAGACTTTACAAAAGTAAAATTAGCAGATGACGAATACATTATAGAAACAATGTTTGATTTTGGAAAGGTAGAAACAGGATTTAGAGAAAGCACAAGCCCAACTATGGAGTGTATGTCATTAGATACATTAAAAGATAATGACATATTTACAAACCATACAAAAACAGTTGGTGTGTATCATGGTGTAACTGCTGAAGCAAATAGCGACTGGACTACAGTTGTGCATATACCAGAAGAACCAAAATGTCCTACACTTCCAAGAACAGGAAGATAAAATAAGTTAGTAATTCCTATAATTTGCCCTTCAAAATTTAAAATTATAGGAGGAATATGTTTATGGAAATTAAAGTTACAGAAGTAAGAATTTTTAAAATTAAACAGAGAGGTGCATTATTAGGTTATGCAAATATCGTTTTAAATGATAGTTTTATTGTGAGAGGTATTAGAATACTAGAAAACCAAAGAATTGGAAGGTTTGTAGCAATGCCTTCAAGAAGATTAAATGGAGAAAAAAGAGCATATAGAGATTTATGCCACCCATTAAACCAAGAAGTGAGAGATTTAATTACAAAAGAAATTTTTGATACCTATGATAAACAAGAAGACGAAGAATAGTGTTTAGTTCCTTTAAATTTGCCCTTACTATTATAAAGAAAGGACTAATCTATGATTTTATCAGATAAATTATATTCAGAATTAACGAATTTAGAAAATGAAATACATACAGTTAGACAAAATAAAGCTGTAAATGACTTACAAATGGAAGGATTTTTGAAAAATTTAGAAAAAAGAAGATATAACATATTAAATGAAATTAGAATATACAACAAAACGGTAGAATATAGCACAGAAAAAATAAAAAATATTAGCGATGAATATAAGGCAGAGGTCAAGGATAATACTTTAAAAATTTATATTCCAGAGCCTATGCCATCTTATAAATCTTTAAAAACACACGCATTTAAAAATATACTCATAAACATTACTGAGGCAACAAAACCTTTTAATGATTTGTTTAAAGATAAGGTATTTGTATTTATTAGAATTTTTGATAACATAAAAGGTTGGGATATAGACAATAAATACATAAAGCCGATCTTTGATGCTTTGATATTAAATAATATTATTGAAGATGATAATATAGAAAAAATGTTTTATTGTGTGCAAGGTGAATTTTCAGAAATTCCGCATACAGAAGTATGTATTACAACTCAAAAAAATGCAGTAAATTTAATGCAAAATATGTTAGTTCAAAATGTCCTTTTTTCAGAGTTTTAGAAAACAAAAAATAGGACATTTTTTATATGTGCAAAATTCAGTAGAATCAACACTTACAGACATATTGAAGAATAAAAAAGACTAAGTAGGATAGGTGTGTGAGAGCGTAAGCTATCACATTCCTAGCCAAGTACCAGTGAGTGAAAAGCTATTTGAAAAGGTGGTGAGGAAAAATTAAAAGTATATTTCCAAAGAACAAAAATGAAATAGAAATGGTCAAATTTATTGGGCGATTTCAATATCTATATATTAAAGATGCAGAGTATTTTTTTAATGATACATACTATCCAAAAAGAATAAGAAATTTAATACAAAAGAATATTATAAGAAAATATAATAAATATCTTGTACTTGCAGAAAACGGTTATGCTTTTATGAAAGTATTAGGGCAAAATACAGTTCCTTTAAGATATGACAAGAAATATACAGATAGATTAAAATTCATAAGTCATTTAGCATCAATTTATCATAAAGAAGAATACATAGATTTTATCCCCTCTATTGAGATAAAAGATAAGAATAAATTTACAGAGACATCACGAAAATACATAGGAATTTTAAAGATATTTGGTACAAACTATTTAACATATCACATATCAAAAGAGCATACAACAAAATATATAAACTCCGTTGTATATGATCTACAAAAAGAAACTAGAAACAAGAACATATTAGTTTTAGTTGATGATATAAAGAAAATAGAATTAAGAAATTTTGTGTTTGGATTTAATTCGTTAATTATTAGCGAAGACAAAGACGAAGATTTACAAAAACTAAAATATATACAACAAATTAATTGGCCAAAGATAGTACAAAAACTATATAAAGATGTGCATATTTCAGAATACAATTTTTGCGACTATACAAATAATAAAGATAAATATATTACAACATTTTATTTAATTGATACAGAAAAAATAAATAGAATCAATGTATTTTTAACAGCGAATAAAAATAAACAAGCAGATATTATTTGCGATGAAAGTATAATACGAAGATTAGGACAGGAATTGCCTCTCGCAAATTACAAGCTTGTAGATTTATCTGATTTCATAGATAAAGATATTAGAATTTATGACTAAAAAAATTATCTTTTGGACTTCAATAGTTGTACTAATCATTGTAAATATTTTAATAGATACTAATGTAAATAATTATATTGAAATTTTAAATAAATGCTTTAATAAAGAAATTGCATTAACTAATTTTTATTATGCCATAATTTGCCTCATAATTGCCTTTATAACCGTTTTATTTATTGTAGTAATAAGATTAGTTATCTTTTATAAAAAAGAGGAAATAAAAGGCATTAAACTCAAATCTGAGGACCGGTACATATCGGTACAGCAGACTGGCTTAGTGATAATGAAATAAATAAAATATTAGGAAAAAATGATGTGCTTGGAATAATTTTAGGTAAAAAAGGAAATGACATTATAAAATTGCCTTTTGATAGCCATTTTAACAAAAATATTGCTGTCTTTGGTAGTTCTGGTAGCATGAAAACAATAGGCTTTCTTATAACAAACCTATTAGAACTATTGCAATATAAGAAATCAATAATTGTAACAGATGCTAAACGGAGAAATCTACAGAAAGACTAACACAATATTTAGAGAAAGTGGATATGTTGTAAAAGTGTTTAATTTAAAGGATATGGAACACTCTGATAGGTGGAATCCCCTACGGTGAAAATGAAGATGTTACAGATATTCAAACAAGCTCAAATGTAATTATTACACGGAACACAAAAGAAAAAAGGAAAAGATGACTTCTGGCCCAGAGCAGAGGAAAACCTATTGAAAGCATTTGAGTTTTATTTTTTGGAAAATAAGTTAGAGCAAAATACATTAACAGATATATATAAGATTATTGCAGCAGGAGATGTAGGAAGATTAGATAATATGTTTCGAAGCTTGCCACCGGATAGTCCAGCTCGTATGTCATATAATATATATGCAAGTGGATCAGATACTATTAAAGCATCTGTACTTACACGGTTTAGGAACTAGACTACAAGCTTTTCAAAATAAAGAATTACAAGAACTCACTAATGCTACAGATATAGATTTAATATTACCTGGACAAAAATCTTGTATTTATTATGTGATATCAAGCGATGTAGATTCAAGCAAAGATTTCCTTGTGTCATTATTCTTCACATTTTTGTTTATAAAATTAGTGAAGTATGCAGATAGTAGAGAAAATGGAAAATGTGAAAATGAAGTATATTTCTTTTTAGACGAATTCGCAAATATTCGGAGAAATACCAGATTTCAACAGAAAAATTAGTACAGTAAGAAGTCGTGGAATTGCATTAATACCAATAGTTCAAAATATAGGACAGATAAAAAACCGTTACCCTCTCGACACTTGGCAAGAGATAATTGGTAACTGCGATTTAAGGTTATGTCTTCGGTGCAGCAGATACTCTAACAGCACAATATTTTAGTGATCTTCTACGGTGTGTCAACAGCAGAAAGTCAAAGTATAAAGAAAGATGCAGGAATTGAAGGAGAGTTAGAGTTTGGACAAAAGAATATATCTACTTTAAAAAGGAATCTTTTAAATGCAGATGAGATATTAAGAATTCCACATAATGAACTATTAGTTAATATTCGTGGAAATAAACCACTTATGCTTAATAAAATGATATATACAGAACACAAACTTTCAAAACAATTAAAAGATGTACCAGTAAATAGTTACAAGCCTAATTGGAATACAGAGAAAGTGCCAGATACCAAACTTAAGATAGACAAAAAAACAATAGAGGAAAAACAAGAAAATGAAGAATTTGAGGAGATTACATTTGATAACTTTTAATTAAAAAAATTTTTTATAAAGTATTGACTTTTTTTATACCTAGTAATACAATGTATAAAAATACATAGTATAACAAGGTATAAAGGAGTGATTTTTATGCGAATAAGTAGAGAATTATTAAAAGGTAGTACAACTTTGTTAGTGCTTAGCTTACTAGAGAATGAAAATATGTATGGTTACGAAATGATTAAAAGATTAACTGAAAAATCAAAAAATGTTTTTGAATTGCAAGAAGGTACATTATATCCAATATTGCATAGCTTAGAGGAAAAAAATTATATCACATCATATTGGGATAAAACAGTAGCAAAGCAAAGAAAATATTATTCTATAACAAATGAAGGAAGAAAGCTCTTAAAAGAAAAGAAAGAAGAATGGAGAACTTTTAGAGATGGAGTTAATCAAGTTGTAGGAGGTGTTTTATTTGGATATTAAGAATTTTTTAGATAAGGTATGTGGAGAAATTAAATATAGACCTGTAAGAAAAGGAATATGCGAAGAATTAAAATCCCATATTCAAGAAATAAAGGAAGAATATACTAATAAAGGTATTCCAGAGAATGAAGCAGAAGAAAAGGCTGTGTTTCAAATGGGGGTTCCTGAAGAAATAGGAAGAAAATTAAATAAAATTCATAAGCCGAAATTAGATTGGAAATTATTATTGCTGATGGTTATTTTAATGGGATTTGGAGTTTTTGTGGCTATATTAAAACAACCAATTATGAACGAAAATTATATAGGAAGTACAATCATTTATATGACAATAGGTGTAATATTAAGTATTGGAATTTATTTTTTTGATTACAAGCTATTAAAAAAATATTCTACTGTGATATATATTATTGCTTCAATTTTGATGATTCTACCTATGATACAATTTGGATTTATCCCTAGAGGAGTATATAACATACAATTATTTGAAATTACCATTTCTCCATCTACAATAGCACTTCCATTATATTTAATTTCTTTTATAGGATTTATATTTAATTATAATAAAACAAACAATTTTAAGATGACTATATTGAATAAAGAAATAGAAATTAATAAAGATATGGTAAAAATAATTATATGTAGTGTAGCTTCATTAATGTTAATGGAATATATATCCTCAATTACAAATGCAATTATATTAGGAATAATATATTTAATAATATCTACGGCAAAGATTATTCAAAATAAAAAAAATCGCATAAAAAACCTAATAATATTATATGTAATTCCAGTTTTTATGGGATTATTGTTAATATTAATGTTAGTAAAAAGTCCATATAGATTTGAAAGAATTATATCATCATTTAATCCAGAAGTAGATCCAGAAAGTTCTGGATATGTAGGAATGTTACAAAAAGAGATTTTAGAAAATGCAAAGATAATAGGTGAAGCAGATACGATGCCTATTTCAAATAGTCAATCTATTATAAATGTTGAAAGTAATTATACATTTATATATCTTTTAGGTAAAACCGGAATATTAGTAGCAGGATTACTGGTTTGTACTATAATATTAGCTTCAGTAAAACTAATTATAAATGCTAAAAACATTAAAGAGCAATATGGAAAATTTTTAATAATAGGATTAAGTTCATTATATATATTACAATCATTTGCTACAATACTTATGAATGTAAATATGGGAGTTCAAACAAATGTAAATCTACCATTTGTTACTTATGGAGGAATATATTTTATAGTAAGCATTTTAAGTAGGGCTATTATATTTTCAGTATATAGAAGAAAAGATATCTATCAATATGAGATAGAAAATAAAATTGAAGCAAGTGAAAACTAATAATAAATAAGCTTATAAAAATTCTAAAGTTAAATGAACGATAAATTACAATTACTATGTAACATTATAAAATATATAAGCATTTACCTAAAAAATAGGTAGATGCTTTTTTAGGTGGTGAAAAATTGGAAAATATAAGTATAAAAGAAATAATGAGAAGTAAAGAAGAAAAGCGAATACTTACTCGGTACTATAACAGGCATAGAAGATGAATATTATAAGCTAAAAGGAAAATACATTCCTTGTGCCATTGTATGGTATGGAGATGTGAAGGTTTTAGTGCCGATTACTCATTTAGTAAATGGAAAAGAAAACAAGTCCATAATTCGTGGCATGCTAGGTGCTGAAGTTGATTTTGTTGTGCTAGAGTACGATGAAGTGGCCAGTATAGCAATAGGTAGCAGAATAGAGGCAATGGAACTGCGCTCAAAATTAGAACTGCCAAAACTAAAGAAAAATGATACAGTTAGAGTTCGTATCGTTGGAATAGGGATAAAGCATATAGTAGTGGATCTGTATGGAAAGGAAGTTGTAATAAAAGCTGAAGAACTAAAACACACATTTATAGTAAACTGTAAAGATATGTATAAAGTAGGAGACTACTTAAAGGTAAGAGTTAAGAAAATAGATATAGAAAATAATACATTTGAACTATCAGCAAAAGAGTTTGAAGAAAACCCATTTAAAAACATAAGAAAATACATATCTGTTGGTGGAGAATATACAGGGACTGTAATTGCTTTTCCTAAAAGTAATTCTGGAGTATTGATACAATTAGATAATACAGAAGTAACTGTTCTTACAAGAGTTCCAGCTAAATTTAATAATTTTCCACATTATATGAGTAAAGTGTTAATAAAGATAACTGAAATTAAAGAAGATAAGAAATTTATATATGGTTATTTAGTAAGAATTATTTAGGAGGATTATATGTTAGAAAATGAAAAAATAAAGATAATAAATTTTATACAAGACTTTGGTTGCTGTACTTTAAAGCACCTACAGATATTATTTAATAAGCCAAATGATAATTTTAAGGATATTTTGCAAGGTAACTTTGTGAATAGAAAAGGAGACATTTTTGTTTATAATAAATCTACTATTGATATGAAAATGATATATGCTTTAGATGTACTATGTAGGTATAAAAAAAGATTAAAACAATATCATAAAGGATATGATCCAACATATATTACATTTCTTACAACTGATAATATGCTATACAATATAATTGTTACAGATAAAACAAGCGAAAAAGGAGTACTAAAACTACTACGAATAAGCTCTCCTATGATACCAGAAGCAGATAGATTTATTCTGCTGTTTCAAGACGAAGTCTGTTTCAATGAAGTGGAATGCAAAACTCCTTTTGCTTACTGTGTATATCCAGAACTAAAAATAGTTCAAAAAAATAAAAAATAATCATTATATAAAAGGATATAGTTATTATTTTATATAAGAGAGGAGGAATTGTATGAGTGATAATATATTAAAATTCTTTAATATTGTAAACTCGATTTTTAGTGCTATCATTGTTGGAATATCAGAACTCTTTAGTGGTCAAAGAGTTCTTTTTTTTGGTTATTTAATTCTTAATGTAGTAGATTTCATAACTGGAACAATTAAAGCAAGGATAACTAAAACAGAAAGTTCGTCAAAAGGATTAACCGGAATAATAAAAAAAGTGGGATATTGGATATTAATATTAATAACATTCTTAGCATCATATATGTTATCAAACTTAGGAGATTTAATTAATATAAATATTGAATTTGTTGTTCTTTTTGGATGGTTTACATTAGGCTGTTTAATAATAAATGAATTTAGAAGTATATTAGAGAACTTAAGTGAATTAGGAATTAAATTGCCGGATTTTTTGATAAAAGGATTAGAAGTTATCCAACATATTATCGACAAGAAAACTGAAGAAATTGATAAACAAAAAGATGATGAAAATAAATAAGAATAGGATGTGAGCTTGATATGAGTAAAAAAAATATAGACAATTACATAGATACAGAGCTTAACAAGTTTAAATTTAATAAAACAAGTTTGGGATATAGATATTTAAAAATAGCAATAAAATATGGAATACAAGATGACTTATTAATAGAGAACTTAATTAATAGATTATATGAAAAGATAGAAAAAGAACTAATGATAGATAAGAAAAGGATTAAGTGGAACATCGAAAAGAGTATTGAAACTATGTTCATAAATACAGATATAAAATATGTTACTAATTATTTTTATATAGAAGAATATGAGAAAGTAACCCCTAAATTATTTATAACAACGATAGTAGAAAACTATTTTAGATAAAGAGAGTATATTGAAGTTTTACATATAATATGATATTATATACTACAGTTAAAAATAATATTTATATTATATTTTAGAAAATATTAATTTAACATTATTACAAATAGGGGGATTATATGAAAAGATTAGTAATAGGAATTATTACAATTATAATTGTTATATTATTAGGAACTATGATATTCTTTTTAAGAAGAAATGGTGAGAATATGGAAAATATCAACGATGATTTGAGCAGTATAGAAGATAAAATAATTATAGAAAATGCAACTAAAATAATTTGTAAAAATATTTATAAAGACAATGCAAGCCAAAAAGAAGACTTATACAATATAATAAATCAAGATAAAATTAATAAAATTGTAGAACTATTAAATAATCAAGAATTAAATGAATTATATGAGGGAACGAGCGAACAAAATTATATAGAAATAAGTATATATGATAATGAGCAAGAAAAACATTTAACAATATATGAAAATAATATAAAATTAGATGAGAAAAAATATAAAATAAATAGTGAACTATATAAAGATTTAGTAAACATATTAAACCCAACATATTATTTGCATAATAGTGACTTGGAATTACCAAACCAGGATACCTGTAAGAAAATGCAGAAAAAATCTCTAAATGGGTTAACTGAAAGCGAAACTGAAGAGGTAAGTAAAAAATTAAGAGAAGCACATACAACTATGGAATTTTTACTAATTAATGGAACAAAAAACTTAAAGCAATCAAATAGCATATATTGGAATTTATATAATGAAGCAGAAGCTATAACAGAACCAACTGGAGAAGAATTAGAATTTTCAAAAAATAGTTGCTTTAGAGCTACAGCAAATAATATTATGGATATTGTTAATATAATAAAAGATGAAGAGACAGTAGAATTATTTAATAGTATCTATGAAGAATTAAACAAAGCAATGGAATATAAAGATATAGGAGAAATATTTGAAGTGCATGAAAAAATACATGATTATGATTATTGGATAATTAACTATCCAGCACATTATGATACTGCTCCTGCACCAGATTGGGAAGGAATAGAAACATACTTTGGTACTACAATGTAGAAAAAGGAAGAATAAATCTTCCTTTTTATTTTACCAAGAGCCATACATGGCTACATTGCTAGGCATAGAACCGTTTCCTAAGTCAAAGTCTACAAACCCATGGTCATAGCCGTCACCATCTACTTTAACCCAATTTCCAGCAGTACTCTTTACATAGTCAACAGATTTCCAAGTAGGGTGTGTATCTCCACAATAAGAACTATTAGTCGCAACTAACATACCAGCAGCAACCTTTCCCCAATAATTAGCAGCAGCAGTATACACGTTCATAGTTCTTTTCATAATGTAAGTTTTATATTTAGTACCATTTATTGTAGCAGAACCATAAGGATAATATTGAATCATCATTTCAAAATCTTCTCCAGAAGGGTTTCCGAGCCATCCTTCTGTTAATTTTAAATTTGGACCTCTAAATTGAATGTAATATCCTCCTTCAACACCAGTAACAACAAAAATTTCACGATTTCCAATAGTTCCTACTTTATTAATTAATCTGTTCTCTTTGTAGACGTTGATGGACTTTCCTGATTTATTAACACATAATAAACATGCCATAGTACCACCTCCTTAGATATATAATATAAGATATTAAGCAAAAAAAAATAAAAACAGAATAAAATAGAAAAATTTAACTTAACAACAATTCAGTTACATCTGGGCCAACACAACCATCTACAGTTAAATTATTTTCTTCTTGAAATGATATTGTAACTTCATTACATTTAGGACCGAACATACTATCTTCTACTAATGCATAGCCTCGTAAATTAAATAATCTTTGAATAAATAATACATGGTCATTACTAATAATAGGTGTCTTATAATATAGATAGTGTTTTAGTGCCATTGATTTGCACATAGGCCCAAAGATTCCATCTTCCTCTAAATTGCAATTATATGTTTTGTTCATCACCATCTGCCATTCTAAAGTATAGTTAATTTTGTCTTGAATATATAAATAATTTAAGTCAACATTTCCGGAAATACCATTTATTTTACCAGTTTTAGAATATTGCCAAATCATATATGGTTTTTTATATGTACATTCAGAATTATATTGAGCAATCCATATTTTAGCATTGGAAAACTGTGAAATATCTAAATAGTTTTCTAGCCAATTCAAATTGGCATATATCCCTGGAATAAATGCTTTTTCAGATATAATTTCACAAAAACGATTGCACATTTTACTTAAATATTCTTTTCCTTCAGGCAATATAGTTTTATCTTCCATATCTAAGAAAATTGGAAGTTCAAAATATTTATTACTTAAATTAGAAAGTATTTCTTTAATGTTTTTTTCTAAATTATCTATTAAATTACAATAATTATAGATATAAATTCCAACAGGGATATTTAATTCTTTACAGTTCTTATAATTATTCTCAAATTTTGAATCATATTGAATTTGATCATCGTCATATATATTACAATATTTTAGTATAGCAAATTCTATATTATCGTTTTTTACCTTATTCCAATTTATATCTCCTTGATATCCAGATACATCTATTCCTTTTTTCATATTATCACCTATATAAATTATAAAAACATATAATAGTAATCTTAGAAAAGTAGAAAAAAATAGAAACCTTCCATTTTTTTCTACTTTTAAAGAAAATTGTTTAGAAAAAAGTAAAATACTAGTAAATTAAATTTATAATTTGAAAAATATAAAGAAGAGGTGATTTTATGAATGTTAAAGATGCACAAAAGTGGTTAAACGACAATTTTGGAAGTTCAGCAGGATGGGTAGAAGTTGATGAGGATGGCGTAGCAGGATATAATACAATGGTAGCCTTTGTAAGGGCTTTGCAAATTTTACTTAGAATAGATGTAGATGGAGGATTTGGAAATGGTACAAAGCAAGCATATAATAATCTTTTTGGGGATGGACTAAGTGAAATAAACAATGCTGACAATAATTTTACAGTAAAAATGATTATATCATTAGTTAATTTAGCATTGCTTTGCAGAATAGAAGTATCTAATACAGATGATATTTCAATATTCTCGGAAGCTACACGACAAGGAATTACTAGTACGATGTCTCAATTAGGAATAGATAATTATACCGGAGGAATAAGAGCAAGGGAAATAAAGGCTCTTTTTACAAGTGATGCTTACTATTTAATAAGTAGTGGTGATGCGACTACTAGAGAAATACAGCAAGCTATAAACTTGAAATATAGTGATATGTTAGATAATTATATAGCAACTAATGGTTTATATGATAGGAATATGAATAATGCACTTATAAAAATGATACAATATGAAATAGGAGTAACCGTAGATGGCGGCTGGGGAGAAGGCACTATGAGTAGTCTACCAGTATTAGGACCAGGTTCAAGTAGAAAAAATTTAGTGTATATCTTACAATATTTATTATATTTAAATGGATTTGACCCAAATGGGTTTGATGGTGGATTTGGTAACGGTGTAACAACAGCATTAAAGAATTTTCAAGAACTAATGAAATTAGATGTGGATGGATATTGTGGACGACAGGCTTGGTCTGCATTAGTAGTAAGTTGTGGAGATACAACTAGAAGTGCTAATGCTTGTGACACCTGCTTTGAAATTACTGCAACAAGGGCACAATTATTAAAAAATAATGGATTTGAAGTAGTAGGAAGATACTTAACTGGATACATTGGAGAAGATAGACCAAAAGCTTTACAGGATGGAGAATTAGAGACAATTTTAAATTCTGGATTGAAAGTTTTTCTAATATATCAAGAAAATAACAGACAAATCGAAGATTTTAGTTTTGCATCAGGCAAGGCTGCAGGATTGTTAGCATCAGAAGCAGCAATGAATAAAAAGGTTCCAAAAGATACAGTAATATACTTTGCCGTTGACATGGATGTTTATGAAGAGCAAATAGATGATAGTATAATTCCATTTTTTAGAGGAATTAATGCAAGCATAAGAGATGACTATAGAGTAGGAATTTATGGACCTCGCTTGGTATGCACGAGAGTATCAGAAGCTGGACTATCGGTTAGTAGTTTTGTTGCTGATATGTCATCAGGATATTCTTGCAATGTAGGGCAAAAGATACCAAATGATTGGAATTACGATCAGTTTAAAGAAATTTCAAATTATCAAGGTGAACTGGATATTGATAAAGTGAATTTTGCAGGAAAAATTGAACCAATTTCTAGCATAGATGAAGAACCTGGGGATGCTAGTGAAGTAAATAAAAAAGTAATAAATTTCTTAAGAGAAGCTTACAATTTAGCTAGTGAATATAATGGGGGAAATGCAACTGTTATGGAAAATAATTCTTTAGTAATTCAATATATTGCTTATAGAGACTATGATAGTTCAGCATGGAATACTTTATTAGACCATAATGCAGCTGGAGTTAATTACATAAAAAATAACATATCTAAAGAGGGACGAGACTTGAGTTTGTATGACTTCAGATATAATAAATTAATATCTTTACCACATCTATTTTCTTCCTTATATTGTGTACTAAACAAAAGAACTCTTATACCAGCTACTGATGCGATTATTGCAGATTTAACTGGTTGGGCAGGAGATTTATTACAATTTGCAGCAAATTTTGAAAAAGAATTTAAAGAGAATAAGCACCCAATGTATACGCCAGAATATATTGAACAAATAATTGGTTCAAAATCCGATAGTGCAAGAGGATTGGGATTTGACTTAGAAGATTTAATACAAGATACTGATGTATGGTCATTATATAAAAACTTAAAAACGATAAGAATAGACGCTGTTTTCGAAGGATATTATAGAAATGCTGTTATTGACAGAGGAAATAGATTTGTAGAAAATAGAGCTGAGTGGGGAAATATGCCAGATAATGTATCGGATAACGATACAAATTATAAAAAAATTTATGAATTAGCAAAACAGTATTTAACTATGGATGTAAGTACTCTTGAAGGTTTAGCTGCTTTGGCATTTCAAGCACTTATAATAAAATCTGGATGCTCTATGGAAATTCTCCAAGAAAGCATAGCCCAAGCATTTGCAAATAAAGTTACTTCTATGATATAATTGCATAGAAGATTAAAATTAAAGGTGTAAAATATGAAAAAATTTCTTATGATATTAGGTATTACAATTAACATTATAGTACTATCATTTTGTATAGAAAAAATATTTTATAATTCTATAATTTTGCCCCTTCAATATGATTATATCTTGTGGTGTAATGCAAATGAAAGAGATTACATAAAAGGAAGATATGGTATAGAAGGAAAATATAACATTATTGTATGTGAAGTTAGTTGGAATCGAGAAAAAATGACAACTTATAAAATTAAAGAATTACCATATGGACTAGGACAGAAAATAGAAATATCATCAACTTTAGGGGAATATGTTAGAGAAAATAATAATACAGGAGAAGTAATAATAAAATCTATAATTCCATATACCATAATAGGTGGAATAAACATTATACTAATTGCTATAATGATAAAAAGTAAAACAGCTTAATATACTAACTACAACTGTTAAATATCTGCATAGATATAAGTTAGAGTTATTTATTAGTTATTACTAAATTAAAGCAGGGTTAAACCTGCTTTTTAAAATTTTAATAAACATATTTAATATTTGTTTATAAATTACATTGATTATTACTTCTGATATTGAAATCAAATTGTTTTTGATAACTATTTTATTAATATAACTAATACTATTTATAAAAAAGTTTTTAGTTACTATATATTTTTCTCGTTTTCTATACTTTTAAAGCTTTTTATAAGTTGAGTTGCAACATTAAAAAACTCTTCTTGTGTTTTAGAGTCTAACTTTTTTATTTCTTTAAAAATATCCTTATATCTAATTTCTAATTGTTTATCCACTTCAAAATCATCCATTAATAGATAATCGTAAGAAGTATCTAATTCTTTTACTAATTTTCGTAATAAAGTCAGAGATGGCAATTTGTTTTTTCTTTCTATGTTTGAAATATAACTTGCAACACTTCCAACTCTTTCCGCAAGTTCTTCTTGTGTTAGATTTCTTCTATTTCTTGCTTCTAATATTCTATCACCAATTTTATTATCCATAATATTACCTCATTTACAAAACTATAAATATGATAATATTTTGGACTATTTTTTAAAATAAATACAAAAGAACAAAAATATTGCTCCTAGCAATATTTGAAAGCAAAAAAATAGATGTTAATCTTCTCGACAATATGTATTTCTCAAACTATTTGCTTGTTCAGAAGTTAATCTTTGATTCATAACTGCTAAGCCAATAAGTGAATCTATTTTATTCCATTTGCCTGTTTTATTTTCGCCTTTTGCACTTAATTCCACATAGTCAACTATTTCTTCAAATAAATAATATGGTATATTAAATTCCTGATTTACTATATTTTCTAACTTCATAAATACCTCCGTATAGAGTATCTTATTACTTTCTACTAAAAAATTCAATACTTTACAAAACAAAAGTTGCGTATAATCCCCTCTTGAAATTATGAATTTTGCTATATTATAAATAAATTTGTATAATTGGAGAGAATAAGATGTATTTATCTGATGCAATGCGTATAAGAATAAAGAAGTTAATTGAACAGAATAATATTAATGGAAATAAATTAGCTTTAAATTCGGGAATTAATCGTTCTAATATTAAGAGATTCTTAAGAGGAAAAAATAAGTCTATAACTATTGAAAGTATCACTCTTATTTGCCAATCATTAGGCATAACTTTGAAAGATTTTTTTGATGATGAAGTATTTGAAAACGTAGATGTAAAAGATTAAAAAAATAGCCTACCTTATAAAAACAAGGTAGACTATAAACACTTTTTTTACACAAATAAAACAGCTTTTTCCAAGCTATAAATGATTATATAGATAAAAAATATAGAGTGGGAATTTATGGACCGAGAGAAGTTTGTAGAAGAGTAGAAAAAGCTGGATTATGTGTAAGTAGTTTTGTGGCTGATATGTCATCTGGATATAGTTGTAATATTGGACGAAAGATTCCGGATAATTGGAATTATGACCAATACAAAGAAATAGCTGATATTTATGGAGATATGGATATTGATAAAGTAACATATAGTGGAAGAATAGAACCAACTTCAAGCCTTTCTGGCGATGATACTTCTAGTACAAGTAATATTAATAAAGAAACATATAATTTTATAAAAAGAATATATGATGAAATCATTAATATTAAAGGAAACATAGGAATAATGGGAGCAAATTTGGAAACATTAAAATATTTAGCGTATCTAACATATGACAGTTATGCATGGGATTTACTAGTAGGTTATGATACAAGTCTCATTAAGAAATTAAAGGAAAGACTTATTGACAAAGGTGATGAAAGAAATTTATTAATTTACTCTAAAGACTATAATACATATATTACATTACCACATTTGGCTGTTTCGACATTAATGCTTTTAAAAAACCAAATAGGAGTTCCTACTTTAAACGGTATAATAGTAGATTTATGTAGTTGGGCAGGAGACCTTTTAACATTTGCTGGAAGTTTCGAAAAAGCATTTAAGGATGGTAAATATAAAGAGGAAGATTGTAGTATTGATAAATTAACAGAATTAATAATTGATGACAATGAGTTAAGCTTTGGACTAGAAGATTTAGTTCAAGACTTTGATGCATGGAGTCTATTCAAATTATTAAATGACAGGCCTATAAATGAAGTAATAGAAGAATATTATAATAGTGATAATACTAATAGAGTCAATAATTTCATTAACAGAAGAATGGCATATGGAGCTTATCCAGATACCATTGTAGACAGTGATTCTGCAAATACAAAATTATACAAACTCGCAAAATTTTATTTAGAGCAAGACTCTAGTTTTGTAAATGAGATAATAATGCAAATATTCCAGGCTATAAATCCACCAGAATTTACAATGATTGAAGAATTAGCAGACAAAATTGCTCACGCATTTGCGAATAAGTTGACATCATTATAAATAATGGAGTATAATTTAATGAAATTTATTATAAGGAGACCAACTATGAAAAGTCAATAGATTTTTGAAAAAATTAAAAAAAATTTC
>CAKNRV010000010.1 GCA_930991035.1 uncultured Clostridium sp.
TTTTTTTTAATTTTTTCAAAAATCTATTGACTTTTCATAGTTGGTCTCCTTATAAGTATTATTTTTCTAGCTATTCATTCCTGCTGTATATCCAGTAGAATACGCAATCTGCAAATTAAATCCTCCCGTGTAAGCATCTACATCTATTATCTCTCCTGCAAAATATAGTCCTTTTACAAGTTTTGATTCCATCGTTTTAGGATTTATTTCTTTTATATTAATTCCTCCAGAAGTCACAATTGCTTCTTCTATTGGTCTAAATCCGTCTAGTTTTATTTCAAAGTTTTTTAATATTTTTACAAGTTTTTCTCTTTCTTTTTTGGTTATTTCATTTACTTTTTTGTTTGGATTAATTCCAGATAAACTAATTACTACATCTATCATTTTTTGTGGCAATAGTTTTTCTAAACTATTTTTAAATTGTTTATTTTTCTCTTGGCTAAAGTCTCTTAAAATTCTTTCGTCTAACTTTTCTTCTGTAAGAGCTGGCTTTAGGTCAATTGATAAAACAATGTTACCGTTTTTTAGCAATTCGTCTACATTTTTATACCTAAGTAAGTGTGCAGAACCACTTAAAATGGTTGGTCCTGATACTCCAAAATGAGTAAATAGCATTTCTCCAAAGTCTTCATATATTACTTTGTTTTTTACACTATCTTTTATTTTTATTTTGACATTTCTTAAACTTAATCCCTGCATTTGTTTGCATTGTTCTAGTCCTTCTCCTCTTTTTGCAGTAAGTGGAACTAGTGACGGTCTTATTTTACTTATACTATGTCCGAAGTTTTTCTGCTAATTTATATCCATCTCCAGTTGAGCCTGTTCCTGGATAGCTTTTTCCGCCTGTTGCCAATATTACTTTGTCTGCCAAAATAGTTTTGGTTTTTCCATCTATACTGACTTTTACTCCGTAGACAAATGATTCTTGCTTTTTTCCGTTCTCATTTTCTTTATTTTCGTCTATATCCTTACAATCTACTAATATTTCTTCAACTTTTGCATTTAAAATTATTTCAACATCTAGCTTTTTTAAAACTCTAATCAATGCTTTTTGCACATCTTGAGATTTATCAGAAACTGGAAATACTCTATTTCCTCTTTCTACCTTTGTAGTAACTCCTTCTTTTTCTAGTAATTCTATTATATCGTGGTTGTTAAAATTATTAAAGCTACTGAACATAAACATACCATTACCTGGTATGTTTTTTATAAAATCTTCAATTGGTAAACTGCTTGTTATATTGCATCTTCCTTTTCCTGTTATAAGCAGTTTTTTCCCAAGCATATTCATTTTTTCTAAAATGGTTACGTCGTTTCCGTTTTGTGCAGAGGAAATAGCGGCTAACATTCCTGCTGGTCCTCCTCCAATTACTAGTACTTTCATTTTTTTACTCCTGTTTTTATCACATCTTTATATCAATTTTAACTATATCTTCTATTAATATTAAAATCTATTATATCTTTATCAATTTCAACTAAATAAATATGTCCTCTGGCCATACTATCATATTCATCTTTTATAAGATAATTTTTAATTTCTGTATTAGACTTTTTAATAAAGATTATCCCAGCTAATATAACTATACAAATTATAATTATTGATATGATTATTATAAATTTTTTCCCCATTTTTACGTTTTCCTTTACTACTCCATATTTTGTATTGCTTTTAAAACTCCCAACTTTCCATACTCATAAGTAAGTCCACCTTGCATAAACGCTGTATACGGTGGTCTGATTGGTCCATCACAAGATAGTTCTATTGAAGAACCTTGTGTAAATGCTCCTGCTGCCATAATTACTTTGTCTGTATAGCCAGGCATATCCCAAGGTTCTGGAATTGAATTTGAATCTATTGGTGAACCCATTTGTATTCCTTGACAAAATTTTATAAGCTTATTTTCGTCTTGGAAATTTATATTCTGCACAATGTCTGCACGTTCTTCGTCAAATTTTGGTTCTACGTCGTATCCTAATTTTTCTAACATTCTACTTGCAAATACTGCTGTCTTTACGCTACTCGCTACCACAGAAGGTGCAAAGAACAATCCTTGCAATATAGATTTAGTAATTCCAAGTGATGGTCCTACTTCTTTTCCTTCTCCTGGAGCTGTTAGTCTTTCTGCTGCTAAATTTACCAAGTCTTTTCTTCCTGCTATGTATGCTCCATTTGGTGCAATTCCTCCACCAAGGTTTTTTATTAGTGACCCCACTATTACATCTGCCCCTACTTCCAATGGTTCTTTTTTGTTTACAAATTCGCAATAGCAGTTATCTATCATTATTATTACGTCTTTGTCAAATTTTCTTATATGTTTTATTACTTTTTCTACGTCACCTATTTTTATGCTTTTTCTTGTGCTATATCCTTTAGAACGTTGTATTTCAATTAGTTTTACTTTAGATTGTTTCAATCTTTTTTCTATTGCATCATAATCAAAATCATTGTTTACTAAGTCTATTTTTTCAAAATTTACTCCAAAAGATTTTAAAGAACTAGGATTTTCTGCAATTCCTATTACTTCGTCTAAAGTATCATAAGGTTTTCCTGTAATACTAAGCATTGTGTCTCCTGGGCGTAAAAATGCAAATAATGCTACTGTTAGCGCGTGCGTTCCAGATATAAATTGTCCTCTTACTAAGCTGTCTTCTGCTCCAAGTACTTCTGCAAATACTTTCTCTGTTGTGTCTCTTCCTATGTCGCCATATCCATATCCTGTTGTTTGGTTAAAGTGCATATCAGAAATGTTATTGTTTTGAAATGCCATTAGTACTTTTAATGAATTATATTCACATACTTCATTTATTTTTTCAAATACTGGCTTTATTTCTTTTTCTACTTCATTTGCTAAATTAATTATTTTATCAGATATTCCAAATTTGCTATACATTATTTGCTCCTCCTACTTATTCTTCATTTACTTTATCAGTAAAATAGTCATTTCCATACCATTCTTCTGACCTATAATATTTTCCTATAAATGTTGGGCTTGCACTTTCTAACTCATAAATTGGCTCTTGTATTATTTCTCCATTTGAGTTTATTACTCCCCATTTACCGTCTAATTTTATTCCCGCAAATCCATATTCATTAAATTCTGTAACCATATCATAAGTATTTTGTACTACTACATTACCATCTTTATCAACAAATCCCCATTTGTCATTAATTTTTTTTGCAAATAGTGTGTTATTAGGGAATATTTCTTGTGCTGTCTTTTCATTTCCAGAGTAGTCAAAATATCTATTTTCTGTTTCTGAATATAGTCTTACGTAGTTATCTGCTATTTGAATTTCTGCCTCATCCATTGTTGCTACAATTTGCATATCCTTATTTATTAAACTTATTGTATTTGTACTTGAAATATTAGCTTGTATTAAGTCAGTATTATCTAGTTTAAATATGCTATTATATCTTAATTCTACCAAGGATTTGCCAGATAAATCTATTATTCCGTTATTATTGTAGTTTGCTACTATATAATAGTTGTTGTCTAATTCTTCTATATATGTGTAACTTCTGTCTATTACAACATTTCCATTATTGTCGATAATTCTATAAATTGCATCTTCGCTATTATCATAAACAATGCTATGTTCACCGTCTTTTGTTGGCATTCTAGCAATATATCCGTCAGTAACC
Source organism: uncultured Clostridium sp. (assembly GCA_930991035.1). Taxonomy (GTDB): domain Bacteria; phylum Bacillota; class Clostridia; order TANB77; family CAG-508; genus CALXVA01. The sequence goes on from CAKNRV010000010.1 coordinate 3,644, forward strand.
TCATTACCATTTAGGTCTATTACTTTATTTGTTCCATTTTCTACCACATCCAAATATATTCCACCAAATGTAATTTCGTCATAAACAGTGTCTATTACTATGTTTCCTTTTTCGTCAGCAATGCCTTGCTTACCATTACGTTGTATTAAAAACACATTATTATATGCATTATAATGTATATCTTCATACGCAAAATCTAGTATCTCTTTTTTATTCCTTAGCAATCCTGCTTGTCCGTTTTCGAATGCAATTAAGTAGATATTGTTATCGTCTTCTATTTCTGTAACTCTTTCTATTTGTGTGTATTCTGTCTTTAAAATGGTATCTCCTTTGTAATCTATATATCCGTATCTATACCCTTCCTCTTCTCTAGTACATACAATAAATCCCGTTTTTTGGTATTTTGTATCCACATTATAGTAATTATCTACTGCTATATTATCATATTCTGGTTTTATTACTTCTACGCCATTTAGATTTATAATTCCTTGCTTGCCATCAATCGTTACTAAAAACATACCTTCTTTATATGTTACGGCTGATATATCGTCATATATTGGATCTGTAACTTCTTTACCATCTATATTAATCAATCCGTATTTTCCATCTTTTTTATATTTTAATACAGTTTTTTCAAATGGAATTCCGTCTTTTGTTGTTGCTGTTGGTATTGCTTGTACGCTTTCATATCCAGTAAATATTTGTTCCCTTTTTTCATTTAAAACCTTTGTTTCAAACTCTTTTGTTTCTGTATTATAATTTGACATACAAACAAAAATTGGTTTTGCAGGATTTGGTATTTGTATAACATCATAATTTGGCTCTATTATTATATTTCCGCTTCCATCTATTATTCCATATCTATTATCAATATTTATTGTATTGTATTCAATATGAGACACTTCTTCTATATCATATACATACTTTGCTCTTTTAGTTAACCATAATGTTAAAATAGTTGCCAATACAATAATTACTAAGATTACAACAATTAATATTACTAATTTCTTTTTATTCATTAATTTTTTCGCTCCTTTGTTATACTTTTTATACATTCATTAAATTTCAAATGATGTTTGTTAGCCACCAGTTGTAATTATTTTTCAACCTCATCCTCTTCTTTATTCATATTCTTGCAAACCTTGACATATTTAATTCTCTTATCTTCCATTTCTTCCACTTTATATGTTAGATTGTCGTCTTCTATTACAGGATGTTCATTTTCGTCTGGAATTCTGCCTAATCTATCCAGCAAATATCCTGATAATGTTTCATAATCTCCTTCTGGTATTTCCACATTAAACAATTTCTTTATCTCATAAGAAGTTAATGTCCCACTCAATATAAATGTATTGTCGTCAATTTTTTTAATATCTGGATCTTCTTCGTCGTATTCGTCCAAAATGTTTCCAACAAGCTCTTCTATAATATCTTCCATCGTAATTAGTCCTGCTGTTCCGCCATATTCGTCGATTGCGATAGCCATCTGAACTTTATTTTGTTGCATTTCTTTAAATAATTCGTCAATATCCTTAGACTCTGGAACAAAATATGGTTCTCTCATTATTTTTTTTATATCAATCGGCTCTTTGTTTTTTAAAGGTTTAATTATATCTTTTATAAATAAAATCCCTTTTATATCGTCTATACTCTCTTCATACACAGGTATTCTACTATATTTAAACTCGTCCATCTCGTCTAATAAGTCTTTTACATTGTCATTTATATCAATTGCATAAATAGCTGTTCTTGGGGTCATTACTTCTGAAACAATAATATCATTGAACTCAAAAACATTATTTAATAGTTGTCTTTCACCTTTTTCTATTGTGCCTTTTTCTTCCCCTTGGTCAATCATCATTTTTATTTCTTCTTCTGTGACAACTTCTTCCTCCGCTTCACCTACGCCAAAAATTTTAGAAACCATATTGGTTGAAAATGTTAGTAATTTTACAAATGGAGCTGTAATTATTGATATTGCTCTTATAACTCCAATAGTTCCATATGCTACTTTTTCGTAATATTTCATTGCTAATCTTTTTGGTACCAATTCTCCAAATACTAGTGTAAAGAATGATAAAATAATTGTAATTATAACTATTGCAATTCCATTCCATATTTCTACACTAATAAATGGCATCCATTCATTAAGTACCGGTGCTAATTTGTCTGCAAATGCATCTGAAGCAAATGCGCTTGATAAAAATCCTGCAAAAGTTATACCTATTTGTATTGTTGCTAAAAATTTGCTTGGAGATTTTAACATTTTTAAAATTTGCTTTGATTTTTTATTTCCTTCTTTAGCATCTCTTTCAATTTTTGTATCATTTAAAGATATAAAAGCTATTTCTGTGGCAGCAAAATATGCATTTAATAAAATCAGAATTACTAAAACCAGTATTTGACCTAACATTTATAAATTCCCTTCTTTTATAAAATTTTCATAATATTTATTATGTGCTAAATTTATATTTTTACATATAATATCATAATTTATTTGGTTTACAATGTCAAGAAATTCCAGAAAATAAACTATGAATTGTCACAAAAAGAAATAGCTAAAGAGCTATTTCTTTTTGCAAATTAAAATTTTTTCTTCAAAGGACTTTATGTCTGTTTTAAACTTATTTTAAAAACCTGTTCTAGGTAGATTTACTTCTTTTGTTCCTACTACTGTTTTGTCTGCATCTTCTACTTGCTTTTCTTCATCTTCTGGTTCTTTATAATTGTTTACATTTACAACATATTTCTGGTTTAGTTCTACATCTATTTCAATTAATTCGTCATACATTGTATATCCATCTGGAGATTTTATTTCTTGTATGTAGTATTTTCCAGGTAAGATGTTTTCTACTGTTGCTATTCCACTTTCGTTTGTTGTTACATCAGAATATACAATTTCTTTATTTGCATTTAATATATTGAATTTTGCATTATTTAATGATTCAGCTGTTTCTGCATCTTTTTTTACAATTTCAATTTTTGTTGTATTTGCTAAGTATTTTGCTTTTAAAGTTGCATTTTCGAATTCATAAAAACCTGCTACTAATGCATAACTTTGTTTTGAACTATCTCCTGAATCTCCATATAAAACTGGCATTGTTCTCATATCTGCTGTTACTTCTATTTCAAATTCTCCAGCTTTGTCCATTTCTGATATAGGTATTAAAATTTTAAACTTTTCTCCAGTTTTAAATTCTTGCTTTTCAACATTTTTTTCGTCTGTTACTTTAACATTTTCTATTTCAACATTATTTAATTGTACACTATATTTAGTGCTACTTACATTTGTTGTAACATAAAATGTTTTAGAAGCATACTCTGGATTTATTTCATCCATTTCCCACTTTTCGTCATTTGTTTTTACATTTACAATTGAAACTGGTTTAGTGTCAGTTGAAGTTCTAGCTATTTGAGAAAGTTTTTCTGCTGCTGCTATAACTCTATCTCCTTGCTCATTTATTCCTTCAAAGTCGTCCCAATCATAATGATACATCGCATCATATACAGCCATTTTTGTTACTGCAAATGCCTCTTTTGAGCCAACCACTCCAAGCTGTGTTGGTGTTTTAAATGGATATCCATTAGTTACTGCTCTCCATATCTGGTTGTTGTTTACTATTTTATCTACGCTTACAGTATAGCCTCCTCCAGATTGTGTTACTCCTGGTAAGGTTCTATCTAAGCAATATGCTGGATACTCCACTCCGTCCTTTTCATATACTACATACTCTACACCTACAAGAGCTCCTTGATATTTAAAGCATACTAATTCTCCTTTTGAGAACAAATCTGCTTCGTCAATTATATATGTTGCTGCATTTGATGTATTTGTAAATATACAAAAAGTTGTAAGTAATGTAATCATAACTAGCGTTATAGATATAATATTTTTTATTTTCACGTCTAAAATCATTCCTTGTAAATATATTTAGGTTTTTAAAATAGGTTTTACCTATAAACCGTTTTGTTCGTGTCAATCCAAAATTTCCTACTGAAAAGAGAAAATCTTAAAATCAACATCAATTTTAGTTGTTTTGTTTATTCTTGTTGTCCAATTAATAATTTTTTTGAACTCAAACTATTTTGTTAAATTTCAACCGCTTGAACGCACCTCCTATAATCGTGCATATTTTCTACACAAGTTATTAATGTAATTCTATTATCTTCTGTATCTTGTATGTAACTCCAATCAGTTTGATGTATAATTTTATTTACAATAACTTTGTATTTTCTTTCTCCGTAATCTGTTGAATATATTATTTCGTCTCCTTCTTCTAATTTTTTTATTTCTTGAAAAAAGTTACATCTATATCCTCTATTGTGTCCTGCAAGTGCCACGTTACCATTCCACTTTGTAGTTTCTGGAAAATGTCCAACTGCTAGTGCCAAAATATCTTGGCTTGTCCCACTTTTTATCGGTGCATCAATATTTATTTTTGGTATCTTTACTCTCCAAGGATTTTCTTTATCTAAAATCTCTGAAATATCTAATTCTTCTGTATCTTCACTTTGTTCTTGTGTACCTTCTACTTCTTCTATTCTTGTATTTTCGTCATATATATCTGCAATTTGCATTGTCTCTAATAAAGTATCTTTTAAATCTGTTGCTCTAAAACTTGCTCTATTTATGCTAGTACTTCGATTACTTTTAGAATCAGAATTAAAAGTTTCTATACTTGGAATTTCAAGCGTTGCAGTATATACATTTCTTTTATAGTTAGTATTATTAGTTGCATTTAGCAAACTATAATCAAGAATAATAAAGAGTATTATGCTTAATGTTACTGTAAAACATACTATAATTTTATTAACATTTCTTTTGCAATACTTTAACACATAAACTGTTATCACCCCCAGTTTATAAATTTGTTGATTAAAACATGGTTCTTTTTTTGTTGGATTGTGTTTTGATTTAATTAAATTATTCTGATTTATTTTTTTGGATTTAAGCTAGTATTCCGAAAAAAAATTGTTAGAATAAGATAAAAAAATTAATTTTGATAAAATTCATAATAAAAATTGCAATTTTTTATGACAAAATTATTGTACTACATTTTCCATAATTTGTAAAGAACTTTTCGTCGACAAAATTCGACAAAAAGTTCTTTAAGCTTATTCTTTGGCGCAATCTAATTCAAAATAAAATTCAACGCCATTTTCCTTATTTACAACGCCATAATCATTTTTGTAATTATTCATTATAGCCTTTACTAATGCTAGTCCAATACCTGTTCCACCATCTTCTCTATTTCTAGAAGTATCCTCTTTATAAAATCTGCCCCAGATTTTTTCTAGATGTTCTTCTGCTATATTGTCTCCAGTATTGAATACAGTAACTCTAACTTTGTTTTCTTTATTTTCTATTCTTATTTCTATTTCTTTTTTGCCATCTACATCTCTTGCGTGTTTTATTGCATTAGTAAAATAATTTGTTACAACTTGCTCTACATAAAAATCGTCTGCATACACCATTGCTGGTTTATCATAATCAAATTTTATGCTTATATTTCTTTCTTCTATCATTACTTTACATTTTCTAATTACTTCATTAATTAACTCTACCACATCAAAATTTTCATTATTAAACTCTCTTTTTCCATATTCCAATTTCATTAATTCTAATAATTGTTTTACAAGTAAATCCATCTTGTTAGATTCGTCTAAAATAACTTGCGCATAGAAGTTCTTTGATTCTTCGTCATTGTTTACATTTTCTATTAACCCTTCTGAATATCCTTGTATTAGAGCTATTGGAGTCTTTAGTTCGTGCGATACATCAGAAATAAACTGTTTTCTCATTTCGTCAATTTTAGATTTTTCTTCTATATCTTTTTCCAATTCTGAATTATTTTCTCTTAATTGCTTAATTGTTGCTTCCAATTTATCTGACATAGTATTAATATTTTTTCCAAGTTCATTAATCTCGTCATCTGCATCTGCAATTTTATATTTTTGAGAAAAGTCCAATCTTGCCATTTTATTAGTTATTGCATTTAGTTCCACAATTGGCTCAGTAAATTTTTTAGAGAAATACGATGCTATAAATGCAGAAATTAATAATATTATTAGACCAATTAAGATTAATGCTTGATTAGAAATCTGTACGCTTTCTTCTATTGGTACTGCTGGTATACTTATATATAAGCTGTATCCATTATCTAAGCTACCTGACAGTAGTATATAACTAATGTTATTTTTTCTATCATTTATTCTAGCTATTTCTATATCTTCATCAGAATAGATTACTCTTTCACTATCCATATACTGTTTTGCAGTTGTAAACAAATCAAATGTTGAATATAAATCCCTATCTGTACTAAAGACAATTATATTCTCTTCTGTTTCTATAAATATATCAAAATTATTATTAAACGCTATTCGTCTTAACTCTTCTTGTATATTATTGTCATTTCCGTTTGAGTTATAATAAGTGTTTATTTTGTTATACACATCTTTAATAGTTTTAGTTTTTGAATACAAATAAAAAGATTCTAAGACTATGCTATTTATCATTACTAAGCATAATACTATAACTGCAATTATTATACATATTGTAAGAAAAAGCTTAAATCTTACTGATTTAAAATGTTTCTTTAATTTTTCCAATTTTTTGTTTCATTCCCTCCTAAGACACCTTTTAGGAAAAATGTTATGATTATTTTACTTCAAATTTATATCCAATTCCTCTAATTGTTTCTATATATTTACCTTTCTTTCCCAATTTATGTCTTATCTTTTTTATATGGCTATCTATTGTTCTTGAATCTCCATAATAGTCATAATTCCATACATTATTTAATATTTTATCTCTTGATAATGCTATATTTTCATTGTCTACCAAATATTTTAAAAGCTCATATTCTCTTAAACTTAATTCTATTTCTTTTCCATCTACTGTAACAGTTCTGCCTTCTGGGTCAATTACTATTCCACCATAGTCTTTTATTTTTTTAGCCTCTGGATTAGTTCTTTTTAATATTGCTTCAACCCTTGCCACAAGTATCTTTGGACTAAATGGTTTTGATATATATTCGTCAACTCCTAGCTCAAATCCAAATAATTCGTCCTGCTCTTCTCCTCTTGCAGTTAACATTATAATTGGTACTTTTGAGTTTTGTCTAATTTGACGAAGTACTGACCATCCATCTAATTTTGGCATCATTACGTCTAATAATATAAGATTAATTTTATTTTGATTTTCTTCAAATACGTGTAGTGCTTCTTCCCCATCTGATGCTTCTAATATTCCATATCCTTTCTGAGCTAAGAAATCCTTAATTAATTTTCTCATTCTTGACTCATCATCTACTATAAGAACTGTTACGTCACCCATACAAACCTCCATTTGAGCAATTTATGCTCTAACAAAATTTAATTAAAACTTCTTGTTTTTTTACTAAAGAAGTTTTAATTACATAATCTTTTTATATTATAGTACAAATTTGTGTCCTTTATATGAATTCTTTTTGTTTTTATATACAAAATATTCACTTCTATATATCTTACAAAACAATGTATATTTTTATAAAAAACATACATTGTTTTGCATTTATTTTTTCTAACTGTTTTCTTCTTTTTCTTGCTGATGTACATAAACACTCTGTCCTGGATATGCTATACTTACTTGTTCAGATTCTAGCACTTTTAATATCTTTTCATTTATTTTTTCTCTAAATTTTAAATAATCTGCATATCCTACAAGCTCTGTATACATATATATATTTAGGTTAATACCATCTGTTTGTATGGTATTAAAATGCACTTGTGCACTTTCCTTTACTACATCCTCGTCATTATCTAATACAAATTTTATTCTATTTACTATTTTTTCTATTTTATCAGAATTAATTTCTAATGGAAGTTTTATGTCCAATAGATACCTTCTTTGAGTCATTCTTGACCAGTTTACTATATTCTCTGTATTAAAAATTGAGTTCTGCATAGTTACTACTGTGTTGTCCGAAGTTCTGACTTTTGTGCATCTAAAAGATATTTCAACAACTTCTCCCTCATTTGTTCCAACTGATATCCAATCTCCAACTAAAAATGGTTTATCAGACATAATTGAAAATCCTGAAATAAGATTTTTTACAAAATCCTGTGCAGCTAAAGCCACCACAGCACTTCCTACTCCAAGACCTGCAACAAGGCTTGATGGGTTTATGCCAAAAACAGCTAATATTAGTAATCCAGCACCAATATATATCACATATTTAAGTATTTTACTAGTAAAACTTGCAATTGTTTTGTTTCCATCAGGCATATCATTATTTCTTAGCTTTTTAACCACTCCATATTTTGGATCAACTAGATTTATTAAAGCCTTAGCCAAAATGCAAATTAGAGTTATTTTTAGAATTTGCTGGCATCTAATCATTATTTGTTGCTCTGGATTGATAATAAGTACACCTATATACGCACCAATAGTTATGAATAACGCCTTTAATGGTTTATAAAAAGCATTATTTTTTATTTTTTTCTTATCTTTTTCTTTAAATTTAAACATTCTAACTATTATGTATGAAAGTAATGGACTTAATAGTACAAAAATTATAAAAGTTATTAGAGCAATTGCCCAATCTACTAACTTGTTCTGTGTTATTTCTTGAAAAAATTTTACAAAGCTATTTATCTGTTCCATTTTCTACTCCTTTCTAAATGCACAATTCTAATTGGAAAAGAATTAAAATTCATAAGGCGTACTCTATGTACGTTGATTAAATTTTAAATAAAGTTCGTTATCCTCCAAAATTGTAATTATTTTTCAACCTCATAGCCTTGCAATAAGCGCCTTAATCTTAATTCCCTGTTCTTTAAACATCTTCTCGTGTTCCGTTTCTATATTATCCCAAAAATCTACTTCACTTTCTAAATCATAAGTAAGTTTTTCTATGGTGTATCCTGTCTCTTTAAAATAATTCATACTATCATTAAACAATCCATCATCATCTGTTTTAAAGAAAATTTTTGCACCATCTACTAAAAATTCTTTATATTTTTCTAACTGTCTTGTATGAGTTAATCTTTTCTTTCTATGTTTTCCTCTTGGCCAAGGATTGCAAAAATTTATGTATATTCTTTCTACTCTATCCTCTTTTGATAATATGTTATTTATTCTTTCAATATCATATCTTGTTAAATAAATATTATCAATTTCTCTATTTGCCATTTTATATTCTTCTTCAACTTTTCTTTTAGCTAATCCAAGCATCGCATCCACAAGGTCTATTGCAATATAATTTATATCTGGATTATATACAGCAATTTGAGAAATAAATCCACCCTTTCCACATCCAAGTTCTATATGTAATGGTTTGTCATTTGCAAACAGCTCTCTCCACTTTCCTTTATAATCTTCTGGATTATCTATGTAAAACTTGCTAGCCTCTAGTTCGCCTCTTGCCCAAGGCTTAAAACGTATTCGCATTTTATAATATCTTCCTTTCTTAACATAAACATTATATCATTAAAACTATGTATTCCTCAAGAGTTTGTGCGAAAAAAGTCAAAAAAAGAGCTGTGAATCGTTACAATTCACAGTTCTATATATTTTGAATCACTTTATATATTTTTAATGTCTCTCTTCTTAAATACTACACAACTTAGTATTAGCATTATTGCCAAATAGATTGCACAAATTGCAATTGAGAATGGCATTGTTAATCCTTGGAACATAGGAGTTCCTCCAAATAAGTAGGTTGATAAATCCCAGTTAGGTGTTACAAAATATGTTATTGCTTTAATTTTATATGCGATTGCTAATTGATTTAATAGTGGTGCTGCAATATATCCTAAAAATGGAATTGAAACCGCTAAAGCTGTATTTGTAAATAATGTGCTGCACGTAAATGCTAATGTAGTTAGTAATACATATATTGGAAGCTTGCATATACCAATTAATGCAACATATGCAAAAATATTTATTGTTTCTACTGTATTTGTATTAAAATTATACACTATTGCAGGAATTGTTAATCCTTCAAATCCAAATACTAATGTTCCAATTATTACTTGGCATATAGCTATAAATACAATTGACATTACTAAAACAATCATAACTGCTATAAATTTTGCAAGTAATATTTTTACTCTTGTGTATGGTTTAACAAGTAATAATTTTATTGTCCCTCTATTAAATTCTTCACTTACAATTGAGCCAGCTATTACTATTCCAATAATTAATATAAAAAGTTCGTATTGACTAAATAAATTCAAAAAGATTTCTCTATTATTTGAATCTAGTGAAAGATTATTATCAATATAGTACTTATTTAAATTTGCCTGTTCTAATAAACTATTGTACTGTTCTATTTCTTGGGGATAGTTACCATTTTGAGCATCTTTTAAAGCTGTTTGCGCACCATAATAAGTTTCCAAAGCTTCATTTAAAAAACTTGGTGCATAGCTAATATCTTTTTCTAGTCTCCATTCGTCCACTTGTTTTTGTATTTCTAAATCATAAATTGTACTTTCTATGCTTGCCAGTACTTGTTCATTTGTTTCTGTTTCTTTTAATTTATATTGTTCCTCCAAAGAATTATTTATTTTCTCTAAATCTTCATTTACAAAAGATCTCCAATCGTCTGCATCCATCTTTTGTATTGCATCGTCATAATATTTTTTTGCCTCGTTATACTCTTCTTCAGAAACCTCATCAGAATATTCATAACTTAGTATCGTATGTAAATAAGGTGTAAGCATATTGTTTATGACATATGCCTGCCAAGAATCATTTCCATATTTTTTAGTAAGTTTTCCTAGCTCAATATCATTTTTTGTATCTATATATTGTGCTCGTTCTAAAGGATCTTCTAAATCTAATTCAGACATCATTTCTTCATAAATTTCCAAATCTCCCTCATAATAGTAATAACGTGAATATCCATTATCTGTGGCTTTTATCATAATATTAGATAATAGTATATATCCAAAAGTTATAATAAGCAAAATGTATATTGTCTTTTTCTTAAAGATCTTTTTTAATTCATTTCCTATTAATTTAATCAATTACATTACCCCCTGTCTTTTTTAAGAAAGCATCCTCTAAGCTTACCATCTCTTCTCTTATAGAATAAATTTTGATATCCTGTAAAACCAATTTCTTTACTAAAAATGGCACATTTTCTTTTTCGCAATGTACTTGTATGTGAGTATTATCAATTGCTATTGATATATCCCCAATAATCAATCTGCATTTTTTCGCATCATCTACTTCTATAATATAGTTTCCTTCAGAAGCTTCTTTTTTAACCTCGTCTATATTGCTTGTTTCTACTACTACTCCGTTTTTTATAATGCATACTTTATTGCAAAAGCTCTCTAGCTCTGCTAAGTTATGGCTTGAAATTAAAATACCCATTTTTTCTTTTTGAGCAAGATTTGTTAAAAGATTTCTTAAATCTCTTATTCCTTCTGGATCTAGTCCATTTGTTGGTTCGTCTAAAATAAGTAGATTTGGTTTGTGAAGTATTGCTTGAGCAACACCCAAACGTTGTCTCATACCCAAAGAATATTTTGACACTTTATCTTGAATTCTATTTTCTAATCCCACAAGATGTATAACTTCTTTTATACGATTTTCGTCAATATTTGGATATAGGTTTGCAATTAATTTTAAATTATCATATCCAGATAAATACATATATAAATCTGGATTTTCTATTATGGCTCCTACTTTTTGAATAGCCTTTTCAAAGTTACTTTTTATATCAAATCCGTTAATTGTAACTTTTCCGCTGGTTATATTTTGCAAACCAAGAATTAATTTTATTGTAGTAGTTTTACCAGCTCCATTAGGTCCTATAAATCCTAATATGTCGCCACTACAAACTTCTAAAGAAACACCTTTTAAAATTTCTTTTTTCCTAAAGTTCTTATGCAAGTTTTCACATTTTAATATTACTTCGTCTGACATACTTTAATATCATTCCCCTTTATAATTTATTTAGGTTTTTAAGGTTTTACCTATAAACCAAAAAGTTGTTGTTTTTTATTTGTGTTGCAAATGTTATTTGTTGCTCTTGCTTAAATTGATTTTATGTTAATATCAAAATCAAATAACAACTTTTTAAATTTTATTGTACTAGTATATTATCATATATTTCTTAATTATCAAGTAATAAAAAATTAAGATATTATTAAAATGAATTAATATGCTGTTTTTATTTATGTAAATTCAAGATTTCTAACTGTAAAAAGCACAGTTTCCTTAAAAATATACAAAAAATATAGTTCTTTTAATAGCAGAAAAGGCACTAATTAAATTTAGTGTCTTTTCCCTTCCTTCTCTAAAAGTTATAATTTTTTATGGAATTTCTAGATTATTTAGAAGAAAAAGTTAATCATACTTACAAATATGAAGATGTCTTAAAAGATGATTTTTTAACCTTATACAGATTAGATAAAGTTGCTTAGTTTGTGTAAAAGGAATGTGTATTTAGTCTACCTTAAAAAATAAGGTAGACTATTTTTTTTAATTCACTTATATCATTTATGCACCAATCATATTTTTCACATATTCCAAAGCCATAACTTGCCCATATAAAAGGTAAATTATTAACTTTAGATGCATAATAATCTTTTTCAGTATCTCCTACATATATAGCAAATGATATGTTATTTCTATGTAAAATCCTTGTTATATTTTTTGACTTCTCTTCTCCTGTATTTCCAGAACATTCGAAATCTTTAAAATATTTTCCTAATGTATAATACTGTAAAAAAGATTCAATATAGCCAGATTGGCAGTTGCTAACAATATACAACTCAAATTCATTATATAAATCCTGTATAGTTGCTAAAGTATTATTATATATATGTCCTCCATTAATAGCAAAATACTCATTTTCTTTTTTCTGGCATTCAGTGATAAAATTATTGCCTAATTCTCTATCATTTTTAAATAAACATTCTATTATTTCTTCTTTTGTCATTCCCATAATGTCGTTAATTTTATAATTACTATTTTTCAAATTATATTGTTTTGCAACTTCACTCCATATCTTTTGAGTTTCATTTGACGTATCCCATAATGTACCATCTAAATCAAATATTATAGCTTTTTTCATTTTTACCTACTTTTTGAAACTATCAATAATAATATTGCATTTTGGCTTAATCATATCAAAATTATATTTAGGATATACTGTTTTTATATAATCTAAACACTCGTATGTTACACTTTCAGGAATAATATCTTTTTCAAAAGTAAATATGGTCTTTACGTCTCTGTACCCTATTTCTTTAGCTAATTCAAAAACACTTTTATCATTGTTATACGATTTATTCGTTCCCTCAAAATCAAACATCATCACATTAAGTTCTCCATTATCTTCTAAATGATTAAATGATTCCTTAATTATCTTTAAAATGTATTTTTTTCCATCACTGCCACCACTATCACACAGTTTTCCATTTTTCATTGGCATATGAGGAGGATTTGATAAAATAAGATTAAATTTTTCCTTTTCATCAATATTGGAAAACATATCACTTTTTAATACCCTTATATCTTTGATGTTGTTTTCTTTAACGATAGTACTAAGCCATTTAGTACATCTTTCATCTATATCAACAGATAATATTTTTTTTGCTCCATAATGAAGTGCAATTAAACCTAAAATTCCCATTTGTCCACATCCTAAATCAAGTACATTTTTTCCATTTGATTTATTCTTTAATATTTCTTCAAATAATAAGCCTGCTTTTGGAATATAATTAGTTTCATCAATTTGTAGTTTATAATTATAGAGCTCTAAAAACTTTTTTCCATCATCTTCTATAATATTAAATTCTTTCCAATTTTCGTATGGTTTATATACTTTTATAATACTCATTTTTTTATTTTCTCACTTTCTGTATTTAAAATTTTCAAATATCTTTCACCGAACTTTTGCAAATCATATTTATTCTGCCATTCAGCTGATTGGCTCGTTCTTGTTAAATCTGATTTAATTACTTTTTTCAATTCATTCAATAATGATTCTTCTGTGTTATCAAATATATAGACATTTTTACTTCCTTCTGAAATTTCAATATAGGTTGGTATCGCACTAAGTATCGTTGGTATTCCACATGTTAATGCTTCTAAAGCTGAATAGCCAAAACTTTCTGACTGACTTGGTAATATTACTAAATCCGCAATAGAATATGCCTCATACATATAATCAAATCTTATCATTTTCAATCTAATGCCATTTTCTTTACAATATGTTTCTATTTCATTCACATATATTTTGTACTGTTCATCTATTCCAGTACATATAACTTCAAATCTATTTTTTTCTTCTATATCTATTTTAGCAAAAGCTTTCATAAAAAGCATAGGTCTCTTTTGTACTGGCTCTAATCTACTTGGCAAAAGAATATGTTTAAATTCCTTATTTATTTTGTATTTTTTATAGATTTCATCTATATTAATATCTTTTTTTATTCTATTAACATTAATTGCATGTGGTATAAAATCAATATGTAAATCAGTTAATTCTTCATAATTTTTTTTATAGAATTGAGATGGTGTTACAAAATAAGTAAATTCGTCTTTTTCGCTTTTCATTATATTTATCATTGTTTCAAAAGAGTTTTTCCCAAACCCCATACGAAATTCGAATGGGTTTGTATGTATTGTAAATACTCTTTTTTTATTTTTAAAAGCTTTCAAAAATAATTGAGAATTTAATTGTATCAAATCATATTTTTCTACATTGATTAATTCTTCTAATGAATTTGCTAATTTGATATAAGAATCTTCAGTTGAAAAATCTCCATACATATCTATTAAAGTTTTTTCTTCTATATAGCCATCTTTTCCAAGAATATTTATGTTAATGTAATTTATTTCATTTTTACTATAACTTTCACCAGAAAGCATATAAACATCTATTTCATTTCCCAAATTTTTCAATGACTCTGCAAGATCTATTACAAACCTCTCTGTCCCTCCTACAGCAGTATCTGATATAGTCCAAGGACTAACTATTGCTATTTTCATTATTATTCTCCCTCATCTATATTAAATTTATCTAATATTTGTTCAATTTTATTATTTATTTCAATATCTTTCTTATTGAATGTATTTACTATTGTATATCTTCCTTCTCTTGGCTTTAATTCATCTAAATTTTTTCTCACTAATTTTTTAGTTACTTTATATTTTGAAGCAAAATCAAAGATTTTCAATTTTTCAAAACATTTTTCTATGTCATTTGAGAAATTATTTTGAAATAGCGACATTATTAATATCCCTAATGCAACTGAAATTCCATGAGGAACTAATATTCTTTGCTCTAACGCTTTGGCAAAAATATGCTCTGAGCCACTTACTGGTCTTCCACATCCGTACAAATTAGTGATTAATCCTACTCTCCCAATAAAATTAAACATTTCAAATAAATTATTTTTAATTTCTTCATATGTATGACTTAATATATAATCCATTGTTTCATTAAGTAATTCCAAGTCCATTTTATAAAGCTCTTCGTCTAATTTATCAAATCCACTTTTATATGATAAATACCAATCTTTTGAAGCTGTATAAATAGTTAGCACATCTGCGAAACCATATAAATTTTCTATAAGCGATAACTTTAAAACATTTTCATCATATATAATTAAGTCTGGTAACTTTGAATCTAATGTACTGACAATATTATCTTTACTCATTAAAACCTTGTCCGTTGAATATACATTAGTAGAAAGCATTGATGGTATAGCAACTATTTCAATATTCATTTTATTTCCAATATACTTGGCTATATCAATCGCTGTTCCTCCTCCAAATCCTATAACCGATTCGATTTCTATATCATTTTTTAAGTAATTGTTTATTTTGTCTATGTCAATATCTGTAACGTGTGTATCCAACAATATCAAATTTTTATTATTTATTTTTTCTAATAGATTTATTTTTTGTGCTGATGTTGGTGAATATATTAATAATGATTTTTTATCTACTCCATTTAAATACTCCATAATATCTTTTTTTAAAACAACATCCATAAAATTTTTCATAAAAATACTCCCTTTCTATTACATTATTTATTTTTGTATAAATTTCATACATTCTTCAAAAAATTTAGTATGACTTTCTGAAAATTGATGTTTCTCTATTAGTCTCTTTATTTCTTCTATTGATGCCCATTTTACATCTTCTACTTCTTCTTTTTGAATTATTATATCTTTAATATTTATGTTTTTCACTTTTATATAATATAGATCTACAAAGTCATCTTCTGTTTTGATTGTTTTAAATAATGTTAGTTTTTTACCTTCTAAATTTAATCCTAATTCTTCTCTTATTTCTGTAAAAGCTCCTTGTTCACTTGTTTCACCAGATACTGGATGTCCTCCTGTTGTTGCCCATTTTCCGTCTTTTCTTAATGCTCTTTTTTGTATTAAAAATTCTCCATCTTCATTTTGGATCCATATTACTACTGTAATATAGTATTTGCCTTTTGGAATAACTTCACCTTTTACTATCGTTTCTCCTGTTATTCTTTTGTTCTCATCATATAAATCTCGTATTTCCATTTATCCCGTTCCTTTCATATAAAATCTAATTCAAAATATAAATAAAAATCTATATTGTTTTTATATCGTTATAGCAATTACTAATAATGTTAGCATAGTTTTCTGGTGAATGAATAATAGAATATTTATATGCTCTCTCACTCATTGCATTATATTCAACAATAGATATTCTTACTTTTCTAGCAGTTTCACCTACATCTATTACATAACCAATTTTTTCTTTTTTTACAATATTCGAAAAATCTATTATATTAGTTAAAACTACTGGTTTACCTCTTACTAATCCATCAATCAACGAATTTGGAACATCTTTAACTATTCTCTTTTGAGGTAAAAATGCTACAAAATCTGCTTCCTCAAATAGTTTCGTTAATACTTCCTGATTATTGTGTATTTCTAGGAGTTTTATTCTATTCCAAACCTTTAATTTTCGTGCCATTTTTTCAAACTCTTCCGTGTCATTATCTCTTAATGGAATAGTTAAAGAACAGTTTGTATTTTCTTTCAGCACCTGTAATAAATATTCTAATCCTCTATCATAAATTGCATTACCTTCTTTATTATTCCAACTGGCAAATAGTATATTAACATTATCAGGATTAAATTGTTTCTTACTCTTTTCTCTTTTTATTTTTGCTGGGGTTGGAGAAACTTTTATTTTGTCTTCTGAAATACCATATTCTATTAATAACTTTTTATGTTCTTCTAGCTCTACAAAAACCATTCTTAAATTTTTATATTTTTGCAAGTGATTAGCATATTTTTTATCTGGTTTTCTATACATTGACACAAAAACAGGATTAGCTGATAAGTTTAATAATATTCTTTTCCATACACACACTTCTTCTTCAAATATATGCACAATATCTTTTGGATTACTTATTATTTCTTTGATTACCATAAAAAAATAGATTATTGGCTTGTAAACATAAATATTATCTTTTATATCTTCTTCTTGTAAAGGTTTCTGTCCCATAAATCTGGTTGCCGATATTATCTTGCCTTTATTATTTTTTAATATTATTTCCATTTGATTTGACACAGCTTCTTTATGTCTTACAAAGAAATCATTTATTATAATCATTTTTCCTCCCATTATAACTCATTTTCAACTACAAATACTTATTATATTTTGGATTTAGTTTAATTGTTTGTAATATTTCTGCCAGCAAATCTTCTTTTTTTCTATTATAAACTACACATACATTATTGGCCTTCACAATGTTTATATCCTCAATTCCTATTGCTACTACTAATTCTTCACTGTTATTTAGTATATTACATTTCTTTACATCTTTAGTAATAGTTTCTCCTATATATGTATTTTCTAATTCATCCTTTGGATAGATTTTAAAGAAATCTTTTATTGTTCCTATATCCATCCATTTAAAATTTGCTTTAACCATTTTTATATCATAAGCTTTTTCTAGTATTCCTTTGTCAATCGATATAGGCTGAATATGATTATATATATCTTTAATAACTTCTTTTTCGTCCTCAGTATTTATTGCATTATATATTTTTTGTTTTTCATTATAAATATCCGGCATATATTTTTTGAATTTTTCTAATATTGTTTTTTCTTGCCATATAAACATTCCACTATTCCAAACATATTCATTACTTTGTAAATATCTTACAGCCATTTCATAACTAGGTTTTTCTTTAAATTCAATTACAGTATTGCAATTATTTTTAGAATCTGTACAATATTTTATATAGCCGAAGCCAGTAGCTGGATATGATGGCTGTATGCCGATTGTAACTAAACTATTCGTATTAATGGCTAGTTTTATTCCATCCTCTATATTTTGTAATAATTTATCATTTCCTTCAATATAATGATCCGATGATAAAACTGTTATTACTCCATCTCCTTTCATTTTTTTTATTTTTAGTGTTGCATAAAAGATACACATTGCTGTATTTTTAGTTTCTGGTTCACTAATAATATTTTGTCTAGGTATATTAAAGTCTATATATTTATTAGCAAGTTCATTTTGTTTTTCATTAACTATTATAAAAATGTTCTCATAGTTAAATATTTTTTCCACTCTTTGTATAGTTTCATTAATCATAATCTCATTTCCATATAGGTGCAAGAATTGTTTAGGTTTTCTTTCTATACTAATTGGCCATAGGCGTGTTCCATTTCCGCCTGCTAAAATTAATACATATTTATTCATTTTATCTTTCTTCATCCCTTTTTATTTTTTTAGTAATTGTGTATATGATTTACTCTCTTCTTTAACAATTTTCCTAGTAATTATTGGCTGGTATCCTTTTCTAATATAATCTTCTTCAACATATTGTTCATATTCATTTAATATTTTTAATATTCTTTGTGCTTCATCCTCATTATCTGACATATGTATTAAAGTATCAAAAAAATAGCCATCTATTTTATTCGAATATTCTTCTCTAATTTTTTGTTTTATTGCTCTCGATTCTACACATTGATTAACTCCATTTTCTTTATTAAAACTATAAGTTGGATTATCTATTTTTACTATAAATACAATAGCTTTTGTATTACTTGATTTTTTCATATTTTTTATTTTTTCATATATATATCCACCATAAAAGGCTTCATCATCTCCATTATAACAGTCTAATACAAAGCTGTCATATTTTTCTTTTAAATCATAAATTCTAACTTGTATCACGTCTTGAATTATAGCAATCTTTAACA
Source organism: uncultured Clostridium sp. (assembly GCA_930991035.1). Lineage (GTDB taxonomy): Bacteria > Bacillota > Clostridia > TANB77 > CAG-508 > CALXVA01. The sequence continues at coordinate 22,866 of CAKNRV010000010.1, forward strand.
TTATCTCTCTTGCAAACTTATTTCCCATATTCCATATAACACCTATCGGATATATTGTTTCTTTATTACTAGATACTTGCATCAGCTTTTCTCCTTTAATAATAATTCTATATTTCCTTTAATTACATAATTTTTTATCTTTGAATTTATATATAAGAAATGGCCCCCTATTTTTCAAATATATTGTTTTTATAATCAGAAGTTTCACATATTTACTCCCATTCACAATAAAATGTTTATAATTCATATATTTAATCAGTACTTATAGAGTATATATTACTACTTTTTTGTGTTATAGTCAACATTATATTTGTTTTCTCCAGGAATTTCTTTCTTTCAAAAGTTCCTCTAGAGGAGTACCCTTCCCTTGGTTTATTTCATTAACACCTTTAGCTATACCTAATAATACATACAAATTGTACATAGAGTCATAAAATGTTTCATTGTCTTTAGATTTTTTTAGTAACTCAACGATTTTTTCAATTTCAATTTTTTCATTTTGTTCTTCCATAATAAATTCAGTCCTTTCTAATTATTTTTTTCTTGAAATATCTTTTGTGGTGTGCGTGCAGATAAAATACTTTGAATACACATCTTATCATTTTCATTCAAGTCATCGGTTCCAAAAAGCTCAACATATTTTTTTGTTACGTCTTGAAGAATGATAATACTTTCTTTTGTTTTTAGCTCTTCATCAATGTCATAAGGTAATGACTCAATAGCTTTTATGAAATTATCATTAATTTTTGACATACCAGCTCTCCTTTCGTAAAATTTTAATAATAGCATAACACAAGTTTATTCATATTACTATAATTTTTCATAATAATTTTATGCAATTTAAGATAATAATTAATAATATCTTAATTACTAAAACTTAGTAACTGTGCTTTTATTTTTACACATATTATATATAATGCTATTCGTACAACATTTTTGCATACTTTAAGTTTTAAAATTTTTTCCATTTTATGTTGACTTATTTCTCATATTGTGATATAATCTTACTTGTACGTTGTTACACACATTTACCAAAATGGAGGTAAAACTATGAAAAAGAAGACCTACACGTTCGAATTCAGCGACGAATACAAGGCCGAAGCCTTCCGTAAGGAAGCTGGCACCGGATTCGACCATCGGATCCTTGCTCAGAGAGTGACTTACTCTGATGGTTCGAAACTTCCGCCAAGAATTCTTGTAACAGGAACCGACAGCATTATCTATGATATGAACCTGTTGAAGGTTCTCGGTAGACAGGCTTATGAAAGGCAGGGGCGCTTGGTTGCCATCAATGGTAGACCTGTCGATGAAAAAGGAGAACCGTGGGAATGAAAACTTTCGGAAAATGAAGTAATATTCATTTTCCAACCTCCAAAAGCGGGAAGGCTCTGCCTCCCCGCTTCTTTTGTTCTTTCTAATCCCTAACATATTCATTCATTGGTTTCACCAAATATTTTAGCTCGTCCAATTTGTCTGTTGAAACATATCCTGCTTTACCATTAATTACATCTGGAATTCTATTTACTACTGTTGCACAAGTAAGTTCAACTGTATTTGGTCTTGATACAACTATTGTAGTACTTGGCTCTCCTTCAATTGTCCATTCATTTTTATCATAATCTTCCTTTGAATATACTTTTCCTATGCACTGTGTTTCTAATGTAATTCCTTCTTTTGTCTTTGTTGTAACCACAGCACTCATTCCAGTAGCATCTCCTGCTTTTACTGTCATTCCTAATGTTGAAGATTCTATATCTTCTTTATATGTTTGTGGTACACATTCTTGTGTTTGACTAATTGGTGTTAACCCTAATTTAGAACATAGCCATCCATTTACATTCCACATATATGAAGGAGAATATTCTCCAGAATTTATTATTTTTTGTCTATCTTCGTCACTCATTCTATCAACAGAAGCAATCTTTTTGTCAAATTCATCCAATGTTAGTCCTGCTCCGTGTGCTTCTGCCAATGCAATTCCATAATCTTCTACGTTATATGAAGAGCTTCCCTTTATTTTTGTAATTTTTTGTGTAGAACCTGCAATTGCGCTTATTAGCTCTCCCCAATAAATATCTTGATATCCACTTCCTGTAATTGTGCAATTGTTTTCTTTTGCAATCTTGTCTATTTCGTTTGTAACTGTTGGATTAGAGTTAAATGGATAAAAAGCCTCCTCACAAGTTGTAATTGCATTTATTCCAAGCTTTGCGCATAGCATCAACGCATCTTTTACATCATTTAATAAACTCATTGTTGTAACAATAACAATATCTGGCTTTAAATCTTTTAGTAATGTTTCTGCATTGTTTGCATCAGTAACAGTTACTCCTCTTTTTTCTCCTCCAATTATTTCTCCAATATCTTTTCCAATAACTGCTGGATTTACATCAATTGCACCTACTACGTCTCCTCCTTTTTCAAAAACATAGCGCATTGTATATACAGCCATTTTTCCTGTACCATATTGTACAACTCTTACTTTTCTGTCCATACTATCTCTCCTTTCAAAAAATTATATGTAGATTATATCATTAAATTTTATTTTTATACAACTTAATTAAATAAATTTTTAAAGAATTCAAAAATGCCAGTAAAAATACCTTTAACTATTGCCACTATAATATCTATTATAGTTTTTAAAATAGTATTTTCCTCATAAAAATTTACCATCCAATCGTGAGTAGGCGGTATAAACCATAGTATTAGAAAAATTCCTATCATAATTAAAATTACAATAATTAAATCTCTTATATTTTCTTTTGTCCAGCTGTGTTTTACTTTATATCCTAAATTTCTTAAATACTCCTCATACGCATTTTTATATTCTTTATTAAGATTTTCTTGCATCTTTTTTCTTTGCTTTAACTCTTCTTTTTGAAGTTTCTTTTCATATGCCTTGTTTATATTATTTTGATAGTTATAATATTCTGATTGCTTTCCGCTATTTGCTTGTCCATTTACATTTTGATTTTGCGTTTGCTCTTGATAGAAATTTCCAGGTTGCTGTTCTTTTCTTGTTTCTTGGCTGTATCTTATATCTTGCTCTTCTCTTTTACGTTGCTCTTCTTCTCTCTTTCTAGCTAGTTCTGCATCATAAGCTTTTCTCTTTTCTTCATTTCCAAGTACATCATAAGCATAATTTATCTCTTTCATTTTCTCTTCTGCAAAGCTTTTCTCTTTTCCAGTGTATAAATCCGGATGATACTTCTTTGCCAAAACTTTATATGCTTTTTCAATTACTTCGTTTGAAGCCTTTTCACTAACTTCCAAAATTTCATAATATGTACTATTTTTCATTTAACTCCCCTTGCTTCAAAATTTCTACCAATATTATAATAAAAAAATAGAATTTTAACAAGATTTATGATATAATTATTACTGTTCAAATATTTTTGTGAGGTGATTACTTTTGAAATTGACATCTAACGAAGAGACTTTAGCAGAAAGCAAAGTGCTTATTCTGTATATCTTAAGTAATGTAAAAAAAGCAATAACTAACAATGCTTTATACAAAATTGTACTTTCTGTAATAGATATGAACTATTTTTATTTTCAACAATTTTTATTAGATTTGGTAAAAAGCGATTTTGTTCTTAATTATGACAAAGAAGATCAACAAATGTATTTAATTACAGAAAAAGGCCTTAGAACTCTAGAATTGACTGAGGACATTTTACCAGGAATTATAAAATTACAAGTAGATACAAATTTAAAATATGCTTTAGAAGATGTAAACGAAGAAAATTCTATTGTTGCAGAATACACACCAGTAAACGAAAATTATTATAATGTAACTTGTAAAATTATGGAAAACAATGAATGTCTTTTTGAAGTTAAAACTTTTGCAGGTTCTAGAGAACAAGCAAAACAAATAGTTGAAAATTGGAAAAAACACGCTAATACAATTTATCCATCTCTTTTAAATATTTTAACACAGGATTTCGGAGACGAGAATTCTCAAGAGGAAAATAAAACATCTTCTTCAGACGAAATAATCGGTTCTCTAAGGGATGTATATAATTATGATGTAATAAATAGAACAAATCTTCCAGATAATGATTTTGATTCAGATTCTAGTTCTGATAATTCTGAGGAAAATGCAAATCATAACTCAACTCAATCAGCTTCTAGTTCTTATGTTATAGATGGAAATCTTAATTTGTTTGATATGATGGATAAGGCAAATAAGAAATAACTTTATATAAAGTAGAACCTATGTATTTCAATAAAACTAAAAATACATAGGTTCCACTTTTATTAATTAATAAAATTCCAACTCACATTAGTACTGTCTTCCCCAAGTTACCATTTTTGTTGCTGGTTTTCCACAACATACGCACTTATCTCCAATGTTTTCTTGTTCAAAAGGAATACATCTAGATTTTGCACCTGTAAGTTCGTGTATTTTTTCTTCACATTCGCTACTTCCGCACCACATTGTTTTTACATATCCTTGATTTGTATTTAAGTTGTTTGTAAATTCATCCATATTATGTGCAATTGTTGTTTTTTCTTTAACTCTTTTTGCACATTCGTTATACATATTTTGTTGAATATCTTCTAAAATTTCACCAAGTTTTTGTGGTAATTCTTCTATACTAACATCCATCTTTTCTGCTGTATCTCTTCTTACTACTACGCATTTTTTATTTTCTATATCACGAGGTCCATACTCTATTCTTACTGGTACTCCTCTCATTTCCCAATCATTAAATTTGTAACCAGGAGAGTACTGTTCTCTTGTATCTAATTCCATCCTATATTTGTCTGATAATAGATTATATAGTTCTTCTGCTTTTTCTTTTACTCCATCTTTATGCATAGCTACTGGCACAATAACAGCTTGTATTGGAGCTACTCTTGGTGGTAGTTTTAAACCTCTATTGTCTCCGTGAGCCATAATAACTGCTCCTATTAGTCTTGTACTAATTCCCCAAGAGGTTTGATATGCATACTCTTCTTTTCCTTCTCTATTTTGGAATTTTATATCATAAGGTTTTGAAAAGTTTTGTCCAAAGTAATGAGAAGTACCGGCTTGCAATGCTCTTCCGTCGTGCATTAACGTTTCTACTGTGTATGTAGCTTCTGCTCCTGCAAATTTTTCTGTTTCTGTTTTTTGTCCCTTTAGAACTGGTATAGCTAATAAATTTTCTATTATATCAGCATATATATCTAACATTTTTAATGTGAATTCTTGTGCTTCTTTAGATGTTTCGTGTATTGTATGACCTTCTTGCCACAAGAACTCTCTTGAACGTAAGAATGGCCTTGTTTCTTTCTCCCATCTTAGTACATTACACCATTGGTTATATAGGTATGGTAAATCTCTCCAAGATTTTAACCATTTTGAATACATTGTAGAAAAAATAGTTTCTGAAGTAGGTCTTACACATAATCTTTCTTCTAATTCTTCTCCTCCACCTTCTGTAACCCAAGCAACTTCTGGAGCAAAACCTTCTACGTGATCTTTTTCTTTTTGTAATAAGCTCTCTGGAATTAATACTGGCATAGACAAATTTTTTACTCCACATTTTTTAAATTTCTCGTCAGCATATTTTTGAATATTTTCCCATAAAGCATATCCATAAGGGCGTATTGATATAAATCCTTTTACGCAAGTATAATCGGCAAGTTCTGCCTTAAGCACAATATCTGTATACCATTGTGCAAAATCTTCTTCTATATTTGTTATCTCTTTTACAAAATTATCATTACTCATTTTACTCAATTCTTTCCTAATGCATAAATTTAGTTGTTTTTTCAACTCTTTATCCATTATTTTTATATTTAGGTTTTCAAAGGATTTACCTATAAACCTTATTTTCGTTATATATTTTATAAAATAAATTTTCGAAAATTTTATTTTTGATTTTCTACCTCTTCTTTTAAACTACTTTCTTCCTCCCTTTCGGGCATTGGAGCCTCCGCTTCTATCAACTTTTCATTTGTTTCGCTATTTACGTCGTTGTCCAAAATTTCGTCAATTACAATTTGTCTGTTTTCATCTAATTTATATCTTGGAAGTTCTGGTAACTCACTAAGTTTTGTAATTCCAAACAATTTCAAAAATTCATTTGAAGTTTTATATGTCATTGGTCTACCAGGCGCATCTAGCTTTCCAGACTCTTCTATCAAGTTATAATCCAAAAGCTTGTATATAGTTCCATCAGAGTTAACACCTCTTATAGATTCTATTTCTGCCCTTGTAACACAAGGATTATATGCAATTATAGCCAATGTTTCCAATGCAGCTTGAGATAAGCTTGGTTTGCTTCTCTTATCAAAAACAGGATAAATATATTCGTAATTTTCTTTTTTAGTACATAATTGATATGAATTTTCTACTTTTATAATATCTATTCCTCTATCTTCTTTTTTATAGTCTTCTTTTAAAGATTGAATTGCTTTCATTACTTCCTCTTCGCTTAGTTCAAGTGCAGACATAAGTTCGTTTACACTTACCTCTCTGCCTGTTGCGAATAGGATTGATTCAATTATACCTTTTGTTTTATTTTCATTCATTATTAACTACCTCGTATGTTTTCATTGTTACTATTGTAGTTTTTATATTTATAAGTTGATTTGTAAGTACTTTAGTAACATTATACATTTTACCATTTTTTTCTTTTATTGTAAACAGTTTAAAACTTGACTTTACTATTTTTTATGTTTATAATTTGTATAGTTTAAGTGTTTTAATAAAATTTTACGTCAAAAACAACATTTATTTTAAGGAGGAATATAATTATGTATACATATAACAAAGACGACAAAAGCTATACTTTTTCTTTTGACGACATCAATCTTGACAATTTAATAGAAACCGATTTAGAATCAAAAAGTGAAAGTAATGCTACACCTGCAAATAACACCAACGAAACAGAAGAAAACAATACAGAATCTCCTGCACCAAGACCTCAAAAAATAGAAGTTATAAATGGTGGTAATGATTTAGATATATCTCCTGTTTCTGATTATATTGAAGTAGAAAAGCCAAAGAGTGAAAAAAAAGATAATATAGTTATTCCAGAAAACCAAGAGTAGCTAGACTTTTAATCACAAAAAATCAGGGTTTGTTTGCCCTGATTTTTCTAGGAATTTTTTATGTTCAATCTTTTGTTAAATCTATATATATTGTAGTTTATATAGCTTCCTTATTTTCTTCTTGAACTTCATTTTCGTCTGTCTTTTTGTCTATTACTTCTAGTGTTGCTACTGAAACTTCGTAAGCAACTCTATTTTCTACCGTACCATCTTCGTGTTTCTTTTCGTATTGTCTTGATTGAACTCTACCAACTACTCTAATTTCTGTTCCTACTGCAACTGTTTCGCAGAATTTAGCATTTCTTCCCCAAGCTATACAAGGGATATAGTCTGATTTATTGTAAGATCTATTTACTGCTAAAAGTACATCTGCTATTTCTCTTCCAAAAGGTGTTTTTCTGTAAATTGGTTTTCTACAAATATAACCATCTAAAACAACTTCGTTTGTAATATAGTCTTTTCCTACTGGAATGTCAGCTTCTTGGTCTTCTAAAAATTCTACGTTTTTAGCAAAAACAGTTAATACTAATCTGTTCTTCTCTCCTTCGTAGCTGTTGTAAGATCTAAATTGACCTGTTACAGACATTTTGCTTTCTAATGGTAATCCCTTTTCTGTAATTAATCTTTCTGAGATTGTAATTGGTATTTCGTCATAATTTCCACTTAAACGTGGCACACTTAAACTAAACACATAAAACTTTTCGCCATATATTTCGTGGCTTAGCTTTTTTTCACTTGTTACCTTTCCCACTAGTGTGATGTGGTTATTGTCTAAATACAAAGTATTCACTTAAATTTCCTCCCCCATTTGTTTCTTTTTTAATTTTTGTAGTAACAAATTAAAATCGTTTTTCCATCATATTTCCTATTATACTACGTTTTTTTGGTTTTGTCTACATAAAATGTTATTTTTTTGCAATTTTTTTGTTTTTTTACCAATTTGTCTATTTTTATCTATATAATATTTTAATAATATGTGTTGCGATAATTGCATAAGTTTCAATATTTTCGGTTATTTCCATCTGAAATTCTTGAGGTTCTATTGGTTGGTTATTCTTACTTAAAATAATTCTTTGTAAACAAATTATTATTGTATTTTCATTAATACTTGATACTGCAAATGTCGATTTATTATTAAAACCATAAGTAATAACTGTTAAATTAAGATTATTGATTATTTCTATATTCATTTTGATATCTTCATTAAGAATAATATACTTTGCGTTTGAAATAATTTTTCTAAGCTCTACTACATTTTTTATTTTACAATCTACTACAATAGTTTCAAACTTGATATTTTTTATATTGTATATATTCTTATCATTTATGAAAATAATATTTTCTTCAGGCAAGATGGGCGACAAATTTGTTTTTATATATTTTTCATTTTTTGGATTAGTTATAATACCGATAAAAAACATTTTTTACTCCTAATGTTTATTTTATTAATATTATTGGTAATTATTAATAATTTATTCATAAAAAGAAGATTTTTCCATTAATTTATTAAATTATTTATTGTATTACTATCTACATTATTAGATTCCATTGCATTTTGTTGGGTAGTAGCATTTGCAGAAGTTTGCTGTGTATTCATATTGGTATTATTGCTAAGTCCAGCAGCTGCCACAAAAAGTATTACGACAGTACATATTGCTATTATGTACGAATATATTTTAGATTTATCAATTACAAAGAACATACTAAAACCTCCTAAAATAAGTTACATATTTTATAGATTACTCTCAAAATTACCGGTTTAGCTTAAATAATCTAAAACTATTTTTTAGCTAATAACGATTTTCCTACCAAATAATTTCTAAACCTCAAGTTCTAAGATAATATGATTATATTCTTCCGGTCTTATAATTATTACTAATTTTTTAATTTGGTATGGTTTAGTACATTTTTTATTTAGATTAAAGTATATGCTATGAATTTAGTATATATTTTTCAATCATATACTTCTATTGCTTTTACAACTACTCGTTTAATAGCTCCCAAAGTACAAGTTACTAATGTAAGTTCTCTTTCCCCACCGGTCTCATTTGATAGGCAACTAGTATCATATGGAGAGACTTTTTTTACTTCGTACACTTTGTATGTTACTGTTCTATCATAAGTATCTGTTAGTTTTATTTCATCATCCTTTTCTAATGAACTTATTCTTCCAAACGTATCCCAATAATTATGGCCAGCTATACAAAAATTGCCTGTTTGGTTAATTTCCGGACCACATATTTTGGTTACAGACACCAATAACGAATCTGTTGTAGTAGTTTCCAATATATTTTTTTCTACATCTAATTTAGGAATTTTTATCTTTCCAATCACCTTGTATCCAGACATTTCTTTTGGTAAATTTTCATATTCTTTAAGATTTAATGTTTCTCTTGCTTCATTTATGTCTTTTTCGCCAATAATGCTTATATTTTCATTTTTAGATACTTCAAGTGCTTGAGTATTAACAACTCTTGAAAGAGTAACTAAATTATTTTCTTGCCTTGTTATACAAACAAAAAATAGTAAAGTAAATATTATAATCGTTATCAAAAGATAAATAATAATATTTTTCTTTAATTTTTCACTTTTCAAATTATTATTATTTGCTCCTTAAATTTATTCTATAATATACAAATCCAACTATTCCTATCATTACTGCAATCCATATAACATATTCTATTACACTAGTTCCTGTTTGTGGTAATTTGTCTATAGCATTATTCCCCTCTGTATTTTCGTCTCCTATAACTTCGTTATCTTCAATAATTTCATTATTTGTCGCATCTTCCAATACCTCTATTGTAAAGTTTTCGCTAATTATTTCCGCTTCTGAACTTTGCATATTTACCAAGCTTAATTTTATTGTATACGTTCCTGCTGCTGTAAATGTAACCTTTACAGGTGTTTCGTTTTCAAATGTCCCTGATACAGGAAATCCTTCTGCTGGTCCCCAATATCCCTCTTGAGCTAAATCTATTTCTTGATTAAACGAATCTGTTGCAATAATACTCGGTGTCGCTGGTCCATCCACTTCTATCTTTACCCTTACATTTGTATATGTGGTTGCATTTGTTCCCCTTAATATCACAGTTGCATCTTTTGTGTCATTAAGAACTACATCACCTGTGTAGTTTAGCTCAAATTCAAATTCGTTAGCTGCATTTATAGTTACAGACATTAATGCTAATATCATTAGTATAGAAATAAACAAATAGCATAGTTTTTTCATTTAAATACCATCCTTTCTATTTTGATTAGAAGACATTAATAGTATTGAAAGATTTACTTGTAATTAATGCCTATTTCCAAAAAATACTATAAGTTTTATGATATTAAAATATATTTTTTAACTATGCTATTTATTCTGTTTTTAATTTATTTTTTTCACATCAAGGTTGTCTACCTGCATCAATTTCTTAGCTACATCCATAAAGTTACACTCTAAATCTGTTAAATAAATATCTGTTTTATCCAAATTTTTATTTTCATTTTCTTTTTGATTTTCTAGGATATATTTTTGTACATTTTTTGCCACCATTTCTCCAGTATTGATTATATCTACATTTGCTCCTATTTCTTTTTCAATAACTTTTTTAAATAAAGGATAATGAGTACACCCTAGAATTAATGCATCAATATCTTTTATATCTTTTAAGTACTCGTGGATTGCAAGTCTTGCAATTTCGTTATCTGTCCATCCCTCTTCTGCCATTGATGCTAAAAGAGGACAAGCTCTGTTTATTAACTTCGCGTCTGGAATGTCCCTTTCAATTTGCTTTTTCCATCCTTCACTTTTTATTGTTCCTGCTGTTGCAATAACTCCTATTTTTTTTATATTTTTTTCTTTTAGATAATCTACTGTTGGAGAAATTATACCAATAATAGGTATATTAAACATTTTCTGCATTTCTTCCAAAGCTTGACTTGTAGCAGTCCCACAAGCTATTACTATCATTTTTACATTCATATCTATCAAATTTTCTATTCTCTTTTTTGATAGCTCTATAATTGTTTGTTTTGATTTACTTCCATACGGAAAGCTTGCTGTGTCTCCAATGTATATGTAATGTTCATTTGGCATTAATCTTTGTAATTCTTTTAACACAGTCAAACCTCCAACTCCAGAATCAAATAATCCTATCGCTCTATTATCCATTTTTATTTCGTATAATTATTTTTATAATTATACTCTCCTTTCTTTTTTATATTCTATAAAATGCAATTTTCTAGATTTTAATAACTGTTATAGTTATATTATAACAGTCGATATTATACTGCATTTTTCATTTTTTTTCTACTTTTTTTCACATTTTTTATATTAAAACATAAGATATACTAAGCAAAATTGCTTAAGAAAGGATGATATATTAATATGGAATATGAAAAGAATATTTGCCCAGTTTTAAAAGTTGACGGAGTTTTAGCTTCTGGAAGGCAATTTGATCTTGATATTACAATTCCAGAGGACAATAGAACAGTTATATACGGTATTGTTAAAGATTGTTATCAAGAGCCTGTTTGCAATGCAGTAGTAAAGCTTATCGAAGTTGTTTGCGACTGTGGAAAAGAAGAGAGACGTCCAGTAAGCCACACGTTTACCGACGAAAGCGGAGAATTCGTATTTGGACCACTTTGCGCTAACAGATTTTATGAAATAGAAATTTGGGTTGACAGAGTACAACATTGTAAAGTTTGCACTAAAGCTGAACGTGAAGGAAAATGCTTAAAAGGTGTGAAATTAGATTGCAAAAATGAATGCAAAAAGCCTTGTCACAAAGACGATTATGAAGACAAATGCAAAGAATATAAGGAATACGAAGATTGTAAAGAGCACAAGTGCTGCAAAGAAGATAAAGATTGCAAAAAAGAAGAATACAAAAAATGCGAGTATAAGGATGACAAGTGCGAAGATAAGTACGAAGACAAATGTGAAAAAAAATGTGAAGATAAGTACGAAGATAAATGTGAAAAAAAATGCGAAAGACCAATGAGACCTTGCTTTAGACCTTTTAACTAATTTGTAGCTTTAAAAAACTATTTTATTTAATATGCAGCTATGATTCACAGCTGCATATATTTTATAAATTTCTTTGCTCTACATAATTCCCATTTTTTTTGCAAATTGTTTACCCATTTTTACCATTTTCTTTCTGCTTGGTTGCATATTTTCTGAGCACATCATAGCTACTCCTGCTGAAATTAATCCTCCAATGATCATTCCTTTTACAAATTTCATACTCATATTTTTCCTCCTTTATATTGTTTAGTACTAGTATTCCTATTTTTTGGTTTTCTATACCTTTTATATAAAGAATATGATTGATAAATTGCAATAAGGATTAAAAAGGCTCCAAAAACCTTTCTTAAAACTTGCATATCAAGATTTATAGCTATAATTGCACCAATGCTAGCTCCCACTATTCCAAGTAAACTTATTGGAATAGCCAATTTAAATTTTATATTTTTATTTTTTATAAATGTAAAAATTGCAGCAATAGACATAGGAACAAAAAATATAACATTAGTCGCTTGTGCAATATGCTGTTCTACATTAGATATTATTGAAAGTAATAATATAAGTACCGTTCCTCCGCCCATACCGAGGCCACCAACTATTCCAGCAATTAAACCTATTACGATTTCTTTCATTTTCACCTCATAATCATATTTATCCCTGCATAAAATAAAAAGATAATAAATATTATTTGTAAAAATTTATCCGGTATTTTATTTAGCAATTTTCCTCCTAGTATTCCTCCAACAATTCCTCCAATAGCACACTTTATTCCAAGTGACCAATCTAAATAATTATTTCTACCATATATAATTGCGGTAGTTATAACCATTGGTAACATACAAAAAAGCGATGTTGCCCTAGCATCTTTTTCATCTAATTTAAACATATACGTATACACAGGAACTAAGATTAGTCCACCTCCAGACGCAAATAATCCACTTATAATTCCAACAATAATTCCAATAAATATCTTTTTCATTATACACACTCTCTAAATTAGTATGTATACAAAAAATTTTTTTATTCCTTTTTTGCATTTTTATAACCAAGTTCATAAAATTCTAAAAATCTATTTTCTGCCATTTGTGTTAGTATATTATCACATCTAAGCATTTGTCCTACTATTTTTTGTTTCAATTCATTGTCTTGTATATTATCCGCCTTATCTAGAAAATTTTGTATTTCCTTTAAATAAACCTTATTATTTTCTTTCCAGCCTTTATTAGTATCTATGTGTTTCTTTAAACTTTTAAACATTGTCCCCTCTTCTTTCTTTACTTTTACCATATTTTTTATTACTCTTATCGTTATATTTCTGTTTGTATGTGTAATTTTAATACATTGCGTGATAAAATACAAGTATCTGACAAAATATGACAAACTTCGACTTGGCATATTTGTATATTAATTAATGGAAGGTTGTGGCTTATGATCAAAATTAAACTATCCGATTTATTAGGTAAGCATAAGATGACTCAATCAGCACTAGCAAAAGCTACTAATATACGACCTGCTACAATATCAAAAATGTACTATGAAGAATCTAAAAGACTCGATATTTCACAATTAAATCACATTTGCCAGGTCTTTAATTGTGAAATATCCGATTTGCTTGAGTATGTTCCTGATATTGAAAAAAAGTCGTGATATAAAAACTGTTTAATCAAAATATAACTAATAAGTTTATTTTGTATTATTATACAATAAATACTAGCGTATATGCTAGTATTTATTTTCGTGTTGTATTCAATTTATGACACTTTTACTCCATATATCTCGTTTTTTCTCTTTTTTTCTATGTGTTTCATTTTTTATATATTTAATGTATTCTTTAAATGCCCATACAAATTTCTATATTTGTGTTTAGAATTTTTGGAATATAGATTTAATTCATTTTAAAATTATAGAAACGCGCTATTTATAATTAACTATTGATTTTAAATTAATTTTTTCAATGCAGTTAGATTATAAATTATACAATAATTCTTCTTAAGTTGTCAATCAAAAAATCTACATCTTCTTTAGTATTATCTCTTCCAAAAGAAACTCGTAGTGTTCCATCAATATATTCTTTTTCTAATCCAATAGCTGTAAGAACGTGTGAGGGCTGTGGATTAGATGTAGAACACGCGGAACCAGCCGATGCACAAATTCCTACCTCATCCAGTTTTAGTAAGAGCTCCTCTCCATCAATATCTTTAAAGCTAATGTTTGCATTTCCTGGCAACCTATTCTCTAAATCGCCATTTACTTTTACATTTGCTATTTCTTTTTGGACTCTATCTATATAATAATCTCTTAAATCCGTCAATTTTTTATTGTACTCTTCGTACTCATTATATATCAATTCTATTGCTTTTCCAAGAGCCACAATCTCTGCTACATTCTCTGTTCCTGCTCTCTTATCGCTCTCCTGTTCTCCTCCATCTAACATTTTATTAAAGTTTATTCCATTTCTTACATAAAGCGCTCCAACTCCCTTGGGTGCATAAAACTTATGACCAGAAAGAGAAAGCATATCAATATTTAATTTTTTCACATCAATTTTTGTATTACCTATTGCTTGAACAGCATCAGTATGAAAAGCAATTCCTTTTTGTTTAGCAATTTGACCTATTTTTTCAATTGGTTCAATTGTTCCTATTTCATTATTTGCAAACATTATAGTAATTAAAATAGTTTCTTCAGTAATCGAATCTACTAATTGATTTAAATCTACAATTCCTTTATTATCAACATTAAGATACGTAACTTTAAAACCTTGCTTTTCTAATGTCTTACAGGCATCTAAAACTGCGTGATGCTCTATCTTACTGGTTATTATATGGTTACCTTTGTCCTTATTAGCCCAAGCAAATCCCTTAATTGCCAAATTATCACTTTCACTCCCACAGGAAGTAAAATAAATCTCATTTATATCACAATTAATAGCTTCTGCAACTTGTTTTCTAGAATGATTCATTGCTCTTCTGGCATTTCTACCAATAGAGTACATTGTTGATGCATTACCATATTCCACTCCAAAGTATGGAATCATTTCTTTTATCACTTCTTCTCTAACAGGGGTAGTAGCAGCATTATCAAAATACCTTATCTTCATTCTTTTCACATTCCTTCCAAAGAAATTAACTTCTATAACGCACAAAAAAAATTACATACAATATTATATGTAATTTTTTTCTACTTTATACTTTCATTCGATTTTGACCATCTGTCTAAACGTATATTTTTGTATGCATCAACAACTTCTGAATATTTTCTATATTCATCCTCCCATACCATATCTGGAATTTTATCAAATGCACTGAAAACCTTTTCCGCTTCGCTTAAGAAAATAATTTGCTCTTGTGGAGACATCTTTTTATATTGCTTAGAAAAAGCATATAACTTATCAAGCATTTGGTTTGCCTGAATAAAGCTCCAGAAATCCTTTACTTTTATTCCAGCAAGTTTTAGTTGTAGTATAGAAAAAGCAATCAGTCCAAATATTATCAGCAATAGTATATATATTATTACAGCTAATCCCATATTTATTTCCTCTCTTGTATTAATATATCGTTATTATATCATTTATAATTTTTTTATTCAAGTTTTTAGAAAATATTATATGGTAAATTCTCATTCGTTTATGATAATGTCTTAAGTAATCGGATATGAAAATGTCCC
>CAKNRV010000011.1 GCA_930991035.1 uncultured Clostridium sp.
AAAACGATATCTTATGTAAACGAGGATATTCGTTGGACAGTCTGGAGAGAGAGAGTAAGGTATTAAAAAATGTTACTTTTAATTATTGCGCCAAAAATGGAAATAATTTAGATAAAAAATTTGGAACAAATAAGATAATTTATATAGATACATTAAGGATAGACTGTTTAGTAAAAGTAGAGAACAGAAATGTTTATAAAATGCTTTTACAAAATGGTCTGTCCTTTTTGTGTCTAAACGAAGAAAAAAGAATATATAAAAATGGAATAGGTAAAAGGTATAAACCAAAGATAAAAATAGATTGTAAAGATAAATATGCTTGAAAATATTCGTAACTAAAAGTGTGAATAAACAATATTATATGAGCTAAATAAAATATAACTTTTTTAAGATGCAAAAATCTATAAACTATAAGACACAAATAATAAGAGTAATAAAACTTAAGTGAGTGTCAATAGCGTAACTTTATTAATTAGGAGGAAAAACGAATGAACAGTAATGAAAAAAGATGGATAGTGCTATTAATAGCAGTAGTACTAATAGCGGTGGTACTAATAGTAGCACTAGTTAATGCAAATGGAAAGGACAATGAAAATCTAGAAAATCCAAACGATGGAGGGACAAGCCAAAATGTGCAAGACGAAGAGCAATACACAGCAGAGTTAGGTGACGGAACAAAAATAAATACATCTGAGGATTTTAACAAAACAAAAACATATGGAGACTTAGAAATAACAAACATACAATTTACAAATAAAGATGGAATGACAGTATTACTAGCAGATGTAACAAATAAAGGAACAAGCACACACGAAGAAGAAATAGTAACAATAAAAATACTAGGAGAAAATGGAGAAGTACTAGACGAATTACATCCAGTATTAGGAAAAGCAGAACCAGGAGAGACAATAGAGCTAAACGCAGGAACATCAGCAGATGTAACAAATGCGAAGGATTTTACAATAGAGTCTACTGAGTAATTAAAAAAAGAAAATCAAAGGAGGAAAGAAAAGAATGTGCAAAAACAAAAATAAACGGCATAACATTAATAGCATTGGTAATAACAATTATAATATTAATAATATTAGCAACTATAACAATCAATTTTGCATTTGGAGAAAATGGCTTGATAACAAGAGCACAGTGGGCACAAGAACAATATGAAATAGAACAAGTACGAGAAAAATTAGAAATGGCAAAGGGCAGTGCATTTGCAGATGGAAAAGGAAAAATAGATCCGGACCATTACTTTGACATATTAGAACAAGAAGAAATAATAGGAAGCAAAGAGAACGATGTAAAAGACAACGGAGATGGCACTTATGATGTAACAACAAATGAAGGCTACATATTTGAAATAACATTAGTACCAAGCGCAGAAAATCCAGAAGACTTAGAAATAGAATATGTAGGAAAAGGAGATGTAACAGGACCAAGAATAACAAGTTTTACATCAACAGGAAGTACAACAAATAGCATAAGTGTGGCAGTAGAAGGAAGAAATTTAGAAGGAGCAGAGTATACATATTCATTTAAAAAGAGTAGTGAAGAAGGAGAAGACGCTTGGATAGAATTTGAAACAAGCGAAAATAGCACTTGTACAATAAGTGGACTAGAAACAGGAGTAGTGTATGACATAAAAGTAGTAGTAACAACAAGTGAAGGAACAGCAGAAAAACAGCTAAGTGAAAGAACGGGAGAACTAAAAGAAGGCTCAATAACAATAGGAAATATAGTATGGCAAGGAGATGGAACAGCAAAAGTAACAGTAACAACAGATATAACAGAGCCAGGGTGCTATATAGAATATAAAATAGGAGCAGATGGAGATACTTGGACAAGAATAGCAAGTGGAGACGAGATAACATTACAATTAAATGACGAAGTTTATGTAAGAGTGACAGATGGAACAAATGTATTAAAAGATGCATATAGAAAGATAGAAGATGCAACAAATCCAATAATTAGTAAAGTAGAGACGAGTAATGTAACAAGCAATAGCATAACAGTTACAGTAACAGCAGAAGATAACGAAAGTGGATTAGCTACAAACGGCACATATAAGTATTATTTAAATAATGGGGAAGCAATAACAAGTACAGAAAATAGTTATACATTTGAAGGATTAGAAGCAGAAACAATGTATACAATAAAAGTAGAGGCATTTGACAAAGCAGGAAATAAAGGAGAGGATAGTGTAACGGTATCAACAATAGAAGATAAAAGTGAAGTAGAACAAGCAAAAGAAAGTGGCAAGGAATTTCAAGAGAAGACACCAATAAAAGACGAGCACGATAACATTATAGTAGTGCCAGAAGGATTTAAAATAGCATCAGATAGTGGAGATACAGTACAGCAAGGAATAGTAATAGAAGATGTGTCTGCATCTGGAGATGCAAATGTGCAAGGGAGTCAGTTTGTGTGGATACCAGTAGGAACATTTACAAAAGATGATGGTACGACAAGTAATGAAATAGTTTTAGGAAGATATACTTTTGACGAAAACAACGGAACACCACATTTAGAGCAGGCAGCATATACTTCAAGTAATCCGACGAATTATCTGAACGAGATAAAAATTTCAAATTGTTATATGGAATTATCTACTTACAGAGAGGGCACACGACCAGTTCAGGATTTAAATGACTTAAATGCAACAGCAAAAAATCTAGCTGCATTTGTAGATAGTGTAAAAACAAATGGAGGATATTATGTAGGAAGATATGAGGCAAGTTATGCTAGCGGAGATATAAATGAAACCTGGGAAGACTTGGACGACAATGCAAAAGCTTGTAAAGCCTCATCTAAAATATCAACTGCAAGTTCATACGCACCAGTAGCTATAAAGGAGGGAATGCTATGGAATGCAACTTTTCAAAATGAAGCATCGAAGATAGCAATAAACACATATATAGATAGTTTAGGTGTACAAAGTGATTTAATGAATAGTTATTCTTGGGATACCGCAATAGTATACATACAAGAGGCTGGAAATAATAACTATGCAAATAAAAGAAGTATAAACAGTAATATTACAAATACTGGGACAATAGGAGATGAAGTTTGTAAAATTAATGATATGGCATCAAATTTATACGAGTGGACGACAGAATATTCAACTTACATTATACAAATTGATATAAACGGACATATTTCTGAAGCAGCTACACCATACTCTATAAGAGGGGGATGTTATAGTACAGATGAAAACTATACTTCATATAGAGATAGCTATGGATATTTTGCACCGTATAGCCGAGGATATGTTGGATTTAGACTTTGTTTGTTTATAAATGAATGGTAAAAAGCTTGTGTAAAACAATACCAGAAATTGATGTAATAATAAAGAAACTATATGTAGTTTTTTCAATTCCTTGACTTCCACAAACTAATGTTTTATAATAATTCTGGTGGTAAAAATGGCAAAAGAACAAAGACAAATACTACATATAGATGTAAACAATGCTTTTTTAAGTTGGACAGCATTAGATAGGCTTGCAAATGGAGAAAAGGTTGATATAAGAGAGATTGAAGCTGTAATTGGTGGAGACGAAAGTAAAAGGTCTGGAATCGTTTTAGCAAAGAGTATGAAGGCTAAAAGAAGGGGCGTGTGTACAGGCGAGACGCTATATCAAGCAAGGTTAAAATGCCCTAATTTGCAAGTTTTTAAAGGCGATTATAAAAGTTATAAAAAGCATTCCAATGATTTATATAATATTTTACAACAATATACGGATAAAATCCAAAGGTTTAGCATTGACGAGTGCTTTTTAGATATGACAAATTATTTAGGAAAGGATACTTTACTAAACATAGCTTATGAGATAAGTAGAAGAGTAAAGAAGGAGCTTGGCTTTACCGTTAATGTAGGTGTTGCACATAATAAATTACTAGCAAAAATGGCGTCTGATTTTACCAAACCAGATAAAGTGCATACTTTGTTTGAAGAAGAAATACCAACTAAGATGTGGCCACTTCCAGTTTCAGAACTTTTTATGCTTGGGAAAAAGACGATTCCAAAGCTATATAATATGAGAATAAAGACAATAGGAGATTTGGCAAAACAAGATAGAGATTTTATGATAAAAAAATTTGGCAAGCACGGATTAATGATGTGGGAGTATGCAAATGGAATAGATAATTCAGAAGTGCAATATCAAGAAGAAAAGCCAAAGGGAATAGGAAATTCTGTTACTTTACCAATTGATTTATCAGAAAAAGAAAAAATAGAAAAGGTTTTGTTAACTTTAGTAGAACAGGTATCATATAGATTAAGAAAATGCAATATGTATGCGAATGTTGTAAATGTTCAATTAAGAACAAAAGATTTTAAAGACTTTTCACATCAAAAAAAGTTAATGAATGCAACTTCAAATACAAAGGACATATATAATTTGGCAAAAGAGTTATTAAATGAAATGTATAAGAATGGAACTTTAATACGTTTAGTAGGGGTTAGAGTTGATAATTTAGTAGAAAAAGACGAGGTGCAATTATCTTTGTTTAACAACGAAGAAGAGAAAAGACAAGAAAAGTTAGACGAAGTTGTAGACAAGCTGAAAGATAAGTTTGGATATAACAGTGTGACAAGAGCAGGAAAACTAAATATAGAAGAAAATTTGACAAAACCCTTTACAAAATAATATTTTATGATATAATCCAAGTATAACTTCAAAAGATAAGACATTATGTGAAATTAGAAATCATATAAATTTGAAATAATATTTTCATATTATATATGTTTTCTAAACGTAGTGAGAAAGGAATGGTATTGGTAATGGAAGAAAACAAAAATGAAATTAAAGAAGAGAAGAAAGTAGAGGAAAAAGTTCAAAGTGAGAACAATAAGAAAGAAGAAAAAACAAATGTAGAAACAGAAAAAAATGTAAAAAAAGAAGCAGAAACAAAAAAAGCAAGCAGTACAGATGCTGATGCTGCAAAGTTTAAAAAAGTAGAAACAAACGGTTCAAAAGTTCAAATAGAAAAAAAGAAAAAACATAAATTAGCAAAAGCAATTTTAATTATAATTGGAATAATTGTAATAGTATACTTTATATTTGTAATGAGAAACTTATTTATAATAAGAGGCATTTTAGATAAAGCAAGTTCATATAAAGACTTAGATAACTATACTGTTTCAACATTAGCAAATAATAATGGAGAACAAACTAGTGTAGTGTATGCAAAAAATGGACAAATAGAAAGAGTAGATTTAACAAATTTACAAGACGAGTTAAAAAACATTACTTTATGGAGAAATTTAGAAACAAATGAAGGAATTATCTCTTTTCCTAATCAAAGAGTAGCTGTTTTAACGGATTCAGAGCATATTGAAATAACTGTAAGTTATCCAACACAATATGCATATTATGACGACGACATATTGGGATTAGGATTAATTTCATTAATTTATTCAGAAGAATTTGATGGAAAAGATTGCTATGTAATCCAAAATGGTGCGGACTCAAAAACTTGGGTAGAAAAAGAAACAGGTTTAACAGTAAAGACAGAATATGGAAATGATATGAGTTCAGAAGTTACAGACTTTAAAGTGAATACAGTTGGTGAAATATATAAACCTGATTTAACAGGATATGAGATAAATCAAAATCAAGTAGAGGAATAAGATGGCAAGCAGTACAGGAAAAAATCTTGTACTGCTTTTTCGCAATTTATAATTAATTTATCGGCGAAATAAAATATACATTATTTCGCCTTTTATAATAAACTGTAATTTATAACAGATTTAATTAAAAATTAAGAAAATCTAAATGATTTTTTTCAAAAAACGTGGTATACTCTATATATTGAATGTAACAAAAAGAGGGAAATAAAAGGATGGTAAGTAAAAAAGCAAAAATTTTAAAAATAATTTTATTGGTGGTTGTAATACTTGTATGCGCAGGACTAATAATATATTTGCTTCCAGTTTTTAGAAATTTAAGTACACCAGAAGGGCAACAGGACTTTAAGGAACATATTGCAGATATGGGATTTTTAGGATATTTAGCGTTATTTGGATTACAATTTGCACAAATATTTCTAATTATTATTCCGGGTGAGCCAATAGAAATACTTGCAGGAATGTGCTATGGTGGAATTGGTGGACTTATATTTATAACAATATCAGTATTTATAATTACAGCTATTGTTTTTTTTGCAGTAAGAAAGCTTGGAAGAAATTTTGTATATAGCTTTTGTAGTAAGGAAAGAATAGAAAAAATCGAAAATAGCAAATTGTTTAAAAATCCAAAAAAGATAGAATGGATAATGCTGATATTATTTTTAATTCCTGGGACACCAAAAGATTTATTAGTGTATATTGGGGGATTGTTACAATTAGACCCATTAAGATTTATTTTAATTTCTACATTTGCTAGATTGCCTTCAGTTATATCCTCAACGTTTGCAGGAAGTAATTTAGTTGCAGGAAATTGGCAGTTTAGCGTGATAATATATGCAGTGACATTTGCAGTAGTTGGACTTGCTATATTTATAATAAATAAGTTTGACAAAGATAAAACAGCAGAAGAAGCAATGAAAATAATGAAATAAAAAATATATAATATTTAGATTATAAAATAGCTATAAATGTATAAAAAAATAGATTTAGGTAATAATGTAATTGTAAATAAAAAAGAAAGAGGGAGATTTATGATTACAGAAGACCTAAATCTATTTTTAGCTAATCTAAATGTTTTTTATAGGAAATTACAGAATTATCATTGGAACATAAAAGGAGAGGATTTTTTCAATGTTCATACAAAATTAGAAGAGTTGTACGACGATGTAAATGAACAAATTGACGAGGTGGCAGAACATATATTAATTATTGATGGACAGCCAATTGGAACAATGAATGGTTATTTAGAAATAACTCAAATAAAAGAAGCTAAAGACGAAAAAGTGTGTTCTAAGAGCATTTTTGAAAATCTTTTTAAAGATTACAACATTTTAGTAGAAAATGCTAACAAAATAAAAGAAGATGCAGACAATGAGAAAAAGCATTCTACATCAGCTCTTATGGACGAATATTTATTGGATTTTGGCAAAAAAATATGGATGATTAGACAAAAACTAATGCAGTAAGTAGAATTAATAAAAATTAATAATATTTTAATATTCCCTAAAAAGATAATTAATAAATTGCTGATATATTAAACTTACAGAAATGTAAGGATAAACATAGCAAAATCGATGTTAACTTTATCCAGACTTAATTATAATAAAAACGAGATAATAAGGCATAAAGGGGGAATATTAAAATGGAGAAAAAAAGCAAACTAAATGAAGTTGTAAAAATATTTTTAATTTTTATGATAGGAAGTATTATTGGATACATTGTAGAAATGATTGTAGCATTAGTACAAGAAGGCCATTTTGAATCAAGGCAAGGACTAATATATGGGCCATTTACACCTGTTTATGGAATAGGAATTTTAGTATATTATATATTCTTTTCCTTTGTGAAAAATAGGAACAAGGGCATAGTTTTTATATCTTCTATGATATTAGGAGGAATTACAGAATACTTATGTTCCTATGTTCAAGAAAAGGTTTTTGGAACAATTTCGTGGGATTATTCAGAATGGCTATTTAATATAAACGGAAGAACCACTATTGTACATTGCACATATTGGGGACTAGCAGGACTTCTTTATGTATCGTACATTGAACCTTTAATACCAAAAATAGAAAATCTTGTAAAAAGTAATAAAGTTAAAATACTAACTAGTAGTGTAGCTGCTTTTATGGTATTTAATATTACTATTTCGTCAATGGCAGCTATAAGACAAAAGGAAAGGGTAGAAAATATACCTGCTTCAAGTGCAGTAGATGTTTTTTTAGATAATGCATACCCAGACGAGTATTTGGACGAGGTTTTTGCAAATAAAAAGTGTGTTGATTAAATATAATTTGAGATTATAGGAAATAATATACAAAAATGTAAAAAATTGGATACAAAAAACATACGAACAAGTGTTTACAAAATACCCTCCTAGGAGTATAATATTAGTAGAAAAACTTATAGTATCTACAAATATATACTCTAAGGAGGGATTTTTGTGTGGAAAAATCTATACTAGAGTCAGAATTGATTTAGAGTATAAACTGATTAGAATGGAGGTTTTGATGTTGCAAAATACTTTTTTATGCATAGATTTGAAAACTTTTTACGCATCAGTTGAATGTGTCGAAAGAGATTTAGACCCTTTTAATACAAATTTGGTAGTGGCAGACCAAAGCAGAGGAAAAGGTGCAATCTGCTTAGCAGTAACACCAAGAATGAAAATGCTGGGTGTAAAAAATAGATGTAGAATATATGAAATTCCACAAAATATAAAGTATATTATTGCATTGCCTAGAATGAAAAAATATATAGAGTATTCTGCTAACATTTATGCAATTTACCTAAAATATTTTTCGAAAGAAGATATTCACGTATATTCGATTGATGAAGCGTTTATGGATGTTACAAAATACCTAAAGCTATATAAAGTAAATCCCGTACAACTTGCACAAATAATTATAAAAGACATTTATAAAACCTATGGAATAACTGCAACAGCTGGAATTGGAACTAATATGTACTTGGCTAAAATAGCACTTGACATTACAGCAAAGCATAGCCCAACAAATATAGGCTATTTAGACGAAGATAAATATAAAAAAGAGTTATGGCATCATAAACCGCTTACAGATTTTTGGCAGATTGGTAAAGGTATAGAAAGAAGATTAAACAAGTTAGGGTTATATGACTTATATGATGTAGCAAAAGCAGATCCAAGGAAATTGTATAAAGAATTTGGAGTAAATGCAGAATATTTAATTGACCACGCTTGGGGGAAAGAAAGTTGTACTATTGAAGATATAAAGAAATACAAGCCACAATCAAGATGCATTACAAATAGTCAGGTATTATTTGAAGACTATTCTTTTGAAAAAGCTAGATTGGTTTTAAAAGAAATGGTAGAACTGGGAAGCTTAAGATTAATTGACGAAAATGTAACAACTAATACTGTAAAGCTATATGTTGGATACTCAAAAGACGAAATAAAAGCAACAGGAGGAACAGAAAAAATCAATAATTACACAAATGTGTATTCAGATTTAGTTAGTGCATTTCTAAGACTTTATGATAGGACTACAAATAGAAATATAGGAATACGTAGAATAGGAGTTGGGTTTGCAAACATACAGGAAGATGAATATATACAATTGAACTTATTCAAAAATCAAGATAAAATGGATAAAGAGCGAAAGTTAGAACTTGTGATAAATAAAATAAAAAATGAAATGGGAAAAAATGCAATTTTAAGAGGAATGGACTTAGAACAAGGTGCTACTACACTGATTAGAAATAAATTGATTGGTGGTCACAATGGGGGATGAGATTAAAAATGAATAGAGTTAGTAGAGCAAAGCAATTTCTACCTTTTGATGCTTTGGCTGGATTTCAAGAAGCATTAAGAGAAAAGGAGATTGAGAAAGAGGATAGAAAGGATCTTGCAGAAGACAAATGCGCGGAGTTGGAACAGGAATTAAATAAAATAGAAAATGGGGATAAAATAAAAATTAAATATTATAGGAATGGAAAATATATTGAATTGACAGGAATAATCACAAATATAGACTATAATAAGAAAAAAATTCAAATAAATAAAGATACAAATGTTAATGTATGTGATATAATAGAAATCAAGCATTTATAAAATGTAAATACTACAAGGAGGAGAAAATTATGGTAATATCAGAGGTAGCAAAAGAAATGGAATTAACAGCAGATACATTAAGATATTATGAAAAAGAAGGTCTAATAGGTCCAATTGCAAAGGAAAAAAGTGGCATAAGAAATTATACAGAAGAAGATTTGCAAAGAATTAAATTTGTAAAGTGTATGAGAGAAGCGGGAATGGAAGTAAAATATCTTAAAAGATATATACAATTACTTGATAAGGGTGATGAAACTATTCAGGAAAGAAGGAACATTTTGCTTGAGCAACGCAAAATTATAGAAAGAAAACTAAATGCTACAAAGGAGGCCTATGACAGAATAAATTATAAAATAGAGTTGTATGATAAGAAAATGCTTAAGAATTAAATATAAAAAACATATTGCAAAATAGAAATATATATTGTACAATAAATTCGCAATAAAAGTTAAATGAAAGGGGATTAAAATGGGACTAAAACTAGAAAATGTTTCTAAAATGTTTGTTGGAAAGCAAGCTGTTGATAATATTTCCTTTGAAGTAGATAAACCAGGAGTATTTGGACTTCTTGGAACAAATGGTGCTGGAAAAACTACTACAATTAGAATGTTACTAGGAATTATTACAAAAGATACTGGAGAAATAACTTGGAACGGAAAACAAGTGGCAAGAAAAACTGTGAATTTTGGGTATCTTCCAGAAGAAAGAGGTGTATATCCTAAAACAAAGATATATGACCAATTAATGTATTTTGCAGAATTAAAAGGAATGAACAAGAAAGATGCTAATGAAGCTATAAATAAATGGGCAAAGGTATTAAAAGTAGACGAATATTTAGATATGCCAGCCGAAAAGTTATCTAAAGGTAATCAACAAAAAGTCCAATTTATGACAGCTATTATTCATAATCCAGAATTAATTGTGCTAGACGAGCCTTTTAGTGGATTGGACCCAGTTAATACAGAAATTTTAAAGAACGTTATAATCGAATTAGTAAATCAAGGAAAATATATTATAATGTCAAGCCATCAAATGGCATCTATTGAAGAGTTTTGTACAGATATTTTAATATTAAATAGAGGAAAAACTGTACTAAAAGGAAATCTTAAAGAGATAAAGGATACCTACAAAGCAAATAGACTAGAGATTATAACAGACAAGAATATTGACGAGTACATAAAAGAATTTAATATGAGTATAGAGTTTGAAAAAGATAATGAATACTCTATAAAAATAGATTCGGAAGAAGTTGCTCACAAATTGCTAGAAAAAGTTGTGGCAAATGGAGTATTGATAAATAAATTTGAGATTAAGAAGCCGACTTTGAATGATATTTTTATTGAGAAAGTAGGTGAGTAGGATGAGAGATTTAAAAACAGTTATAGCATTTACAATAAAAGATATGGTAAAAAGAAAATCATTTATTATATCAACATTAATTATTGTGCTAATTATAATAATTGGTTTTAATATACCTAATATAATGGATGCATTTAATTCTGATTCTGCAAGTGATGGTTCTGTTAGACTATTAGCAGTGGATAGTACAAATCTATTTGAAGGAAGTTTGGAAGGAATAAATTCAATGGATTTAGGATATGAAGTAAAAACCACTAATGAAGCGTTAACTTTTGAGGATATAAAGGAACAAATAGATAATCTTGAAATAGACGAGGCAATAATTATAGAGCAGAATAACGATACATATAAATTAAGATATATAGTTCAAGATATGACAATGATGGAAAGCATACCAGAAGATTTAATGAATGCAATAAATACTATTTATACAAATTTACAAATATCAAAGTTAGGACTTACAGAAGAGCAAATACAAAGTTTAACACCAAATTTTGAGTATAGTATTGAGCAAACCGAGGAACAGAAAGTAAGTGGTAATGTGCTTGCCATAATGCTACTTTCAATAGTGCTTTTCTACGCAATTTATTTCTGCGCATATCAGGTATCAAGTTCAATAACAACAGAAAAGACATCAAAAATAATGGAAACATTGGTAACTTCAACATCTCCAAGAACAATAGTGCTAGGAAAAACAATAGGAATTGGTTTTGTGGGATTACTTCAAGTTTGCTTATTTGTTGCAGTAGCTTTAATCTCTGCAAAACTTTTCCTAGAACCAGGACTACTTGAATCTGTTCTAGATATGTCGCAAATGACACCATACTTAGCAATAATTACAATAATATATTTCATACTTGGATATTGTACTTATGCATTATTATATGCTTTAACAGGTTCGACGGTAAGCAAGCCAGAGGATATACAATCTGCAAATACACCAGTCGCAATACTTGCTGTAATTGGATTTTACCTATCATATTTTACAATGATGAATCCAACTAGTGATTTAAACTTATTTGCATCGTTATTCCCAATATCTTCACCTTTCTGTATGCCATTTAGAGTAATGATGGGAATTTCAAATCCTGCAGAAGTGCTACTTTCAATAGCAATTTTAGTAGCAACAATACTAATTGTTGCAAAAGTTGCAATAAAGATATATTCAAATGCAATTTTAAATTACGGAACTAAAATGAGTTTTAGAGATATGATTAAAATTTATAAGGATAAAAATAATTAATAGCTATATTATATATGTAATATTCATTACTTTTTTAATATATAATATAAAAGTAATAGAACATAAGAAGCATAGTTGGAAAGTTGTAAATTTGTTCTAACTAAAATGTGTCTTTAGAAAGAAAGGAGCATTTAGAATGAAAGTATTGTTAGTAAATGGAGGACCACATCAAAATGGATGTGTTAATACAGCTTTAGAGGAAGTTGCAAAAACTCTAAATGAAGAAGGAATAGAAACAGAGATTTTTTGGATAGGAGTTAAACCTATTGCCGGATGCATTGCTTGTAAAAATTGTGTAAAAACAGGTAAATGTGTATTTGACGATGTTGTAAATGAATTTGTAGAGAAAGCCGAGGAAGCAGATGCATTTGTATTTGGCTCGCCTGTACATTATGCAGGAGCTACTGGAGCAATTACATCTTTTATGGATAGAGTATTTTATTCTGCATTTAATGGAGGAAAAGGGGATAGATTTATGTTCAAACCGGCAGCGACAGTAATTTCTGCAAGAAGAGCTGGCACAACAGCAACTTATGACCAACTTAACAAATATTTTGGAATAAATCAAATGCCGATAATATCTTCTAGATACTGGAATATGGTTCACGGAGCAACTCCAGAAGATGTAAAAAAAGATGAAGAAGGAATGCAAATTATGAGAATTCTAGGAAGAAATATAGCATATTATTTAAAATGTATTGAAGCAGGAAAGAAACAGGGAATCAACCCACCAGAACAAGAGAAAACAACTTTTACAAATTTTATTAGATAAGTGTTATGGGTGCTACTATACGATATAGCAAATATATTGTAAATAAAAATACTTTAAAATAGCTACTAAATTTAGTAGCTATTTTTTCTTTTTCTATCATAAGAAGTAAAGCTCCTGGGCAATTACAATTGCCCAGGAGCTTTGAGAAAAGATCAACGATCACACAATGTTTCAACGTAATATACTTTTCCCTTCTTGGTCTTAGCTAAGTACATTTTTGTACTTAGTTGAACCACACTTTCAACTTGGAAAGAGTGTGGGTAGAAACTAGGTCGAGTGCCTAACCAATTAATTATCAGACAACTACATCTTTCTCCAACAACTGGAGGAGATATAGCTGTGGCAATTTTCATTGGCGGTACGTCCTCGAACCAACTCGAATTGTACTCACCATCTACACCTTTTAGGGTGTAATTGGTTTGACTTCCCAGGTCTGTTTGAGAAGTAACCTCATACACCTTTTCGGTGCTCAACATAGTAGGATCCCCACAAGGGAAAAAGGATTCTGTCTTACCATTATAAGCAACGATCTTTTCCATAAAACAAGAAACCTCCTCAAATATTGATTTTGGACTAGGGTGTAACGACTTCGGTGAAAAACGGAGTAACAAAACTTGTTTTTCAAACTAAATTATAACACATTTATGTAAATTTGGCAAATTAAATAAAAATAACTATTTATTAATTACTTTTTTTATTACATCTAAAAATTTAATTGCATCTTCTGTTGGTTCCTTTTCATAAATAATTCCGTAAGGTATTGTTTCACCAGAAGTAAGAGGTATTGTCTTAAATGCTGGGTGAACGTCTTTCCAACATTCTAAGCTTACAAGAAAACTTCCACTTTCTTCACATTTGTTAAATACATTTATATCGTAAAAGAATGGAGCATCATATATTTCTACGTCTTTACAAATTGTTTTAATTTTTTTCAAAATATCTTGATTTTGTTTACTATCTCCAGTAGTTATAGTTGTTACCTTTTCTCCTGATAAGTCTTCAAAAGAAATTGTATCTCTTTTCGCTAAGAGGTGGTTAATAGGAACAGCAATACAAAAGGAAGCAGAAATTAATAATGGTGAAAGACCAGCACTTGCTAGTATGCCAGAAAATGTAGAACAATATGACACTATCTTTATAGGGTATCCTATTTGGTGGGATAGAGTACAGCAATGATAAATACTTTTTTAGGCAATATCGATTTAACAGGCAAGACAGTAATACCATTCTGCACTAGTTCATCTGATGGAATTGAAGGAAGTATGACAGATATTAGAAATTCAGCACAAGGAGCAAACATTTTAGAAGGACTTAGAATTTCAGGTGGAAGTGCTGAATCTAATAGAAGTGAAATTCAAACTTGGCTTAATAGTATAGGATTTTAATAAAAAGGAATGAATCTTTATGGAAAAAATAAAATTAAATAATGGCGTAGAGATGCCAATGTTAGGAATAGGAACATTCTTATTAACACCAGATCAAGCAGAAGAATCTGTATATAATGCATTAAAGGCAGGATATAGACTAATAGATACAGCAAATGCCTATGTTAATGAAAAAAGGAGTAGGCAGAGGAATAAAAAAATTCTTAGATAAAAATGATATCAAAATTCAAGCATGGTATCCACTAGGACATGGAGATAAAGGATTAATCAATGAAGCAGTATTTAGTAAGTTAGCTGAAAAATATGGAAAAAGCAATGTTCAAATTATTTTAAGATGGCATATACAAGCCGGAAATATTGTAATACCAGGTGCATCAAACCCAGACCATATTAAAGCAAATATTGATATCTTTGACTTTGAATTGACACCAAAGGAGATGGAAGAAATAGCAAAAGTAAATAAAAATAAAAGATATTATGAAGGCACACCAGACAAACTTGCAAGTTATGTGGCAATGAGACCAGATTTAGATGGACAAAAATAGAATATATGATTGAAAAACTAATTTAAAATAAATATTTATTAAAGATAATTATTTTATACGACTTAAAGTATAGAATAATTATCTTTTTTATGATATATTACTAAAAAAAGAGATAAGGGGTGTAGTATGATAAAAATAAATTTTGAAGAAAATAAATCTGTAGCATATGATGATAATAAGCAAATAGGGAAATGTGATTTTATAGAGAATGAAAATACTTGGAATATAGTTCATACAGAAGTTGATAACGCATATCAAGGGCAGGGGATTGCAAGAAAATTAGTAGAATGTGTTATTGAAAATGCAAAGAAAGCTAATAAGGAAATAGTGGCTGACTGTTCTTATGCAAAAAGAGTTATAGAAGGACAAAATAAAGAATAGTAATTTGTAATGGAGATTAAAGAAATCAACATAAGACAATTTACACAATGAAAGATAAATATAATGATATAATGAAAAATTATTGACAAAATGTTATATTTTGTGCTATTATGAATATAATAATTAAGAACATCATAGTTTTTAATAAATGTGTTTGTCGCCGCCCCTTTGGCGACTGATAAATGAGAGAGTGTATAAATGTGTTTGTCGCTACCTCTTTAAGCGACTAACAAATAAGAGAGTGAATAAATTATCGGGGCTTACCAGAAATGGTGAGCCTTAAATATTATAAAGGAGTAATAGAAATTGCAGATAAATATAGGGTATTTTTATTTTATAAAAGATATATTTTTTGAGATTATAGATGATAAAGAATTAATGCAAAATAAGGAAAATGGAAATAAAAGACCATGCTATTTTTGCTTCAAAAGTAAAAAATATGATAATATTATATGGTTTATTCCAGTTAGTACGAAAATAGAAAAATATAAAAAAATTTATAATAATAAAATTCAAAAGCAGATAAATTTAGGAAAGAGCCCTTCTGTTGATACTATAGTTTTTGGTAATGTCGCTAATATATATATAGTGTATTTTTAATACAAAATATGTTTCCAGTCACTAATGAATATGTAGAGAGTCAGAACAATTAAATAAAATGGAGAAAAATAATGAAAATAAGTGATTTGAATTCAGAATATGATAAGCTAGACATAAAAATTCAAAGACTTATCCAACCAATAAATAATTAAAAACGAAACTGTGGCAATACACTCCTTAAAATAGTCAAAGCTATAAGAAAAATCAAAAGTCCACAGTTACCACATTTAGATTATACTAAATATTAATATAAAAATAAATGAAGAAAGGAGTGTATGGTTATTTAAGTTATTAAATATATCATACAAGAAGAAATGTCAATAATTAATGTAAAAAATTTAACCTTCCGATATGATGGAAGTCTAAATAATGTGTTTGAAAATGTATCATTTAACATTGACACAGACTGGAAACTAGGTTTAATTGGAAGAAATGGAAAGGGCAAAACTACATTTTTAAAGCTATTACTAGGCGAATATGAATATAAAGGAACGATAACAAAAAGTGTAGAATTTGATTATTTTCCATTTGAAGTAAAAGACAAAGAGAGAATGGCAATAGAAATTGTAAATGAAATTGCACCAAGTGTAGAAGACTGGCAGATTATTAAGGAATTAAATTTATTAAATACAGACGCAGAAATTCTTTATCGAAATTTTAATCTGTTAAGTGGTGGAGAACAAATAAAAATTCTTTTAATAAGCTTATTCTTAAAAGGAAATAACTTCTTACTTATTGACGAACCTACAAATCACTTAGATATTGAGACGAGAAATAATTTAGTAGAATATTTGAATAGGAAAAAGGGATTTATTCTAGTATCACATAATAGAAATTTTTTAGATAAAGTAGTAGACCATATAATTTCTATCAATAATACGAATATTGATATTCAAAAAGGAAATTTCTCATCATGGCAAGAAAATAAAGATAGACAAGACAATTTTGAATTAACACAAAATGAAAAACTAAGAAAAGATATTAGTCGATTAGAGATAGCATCAAGAAATACAGCAAATTGGTCTGATAAAATAGAAAAGACAAAATATAATACTACAAATTCTGGCTCTAGTGTAGATAGAGGATACATAGGTCATCAATCAGCTAAGATGATGAAGCGTTCTAAAGTACTGGGAAGAAGAATTGACAAAGCAATTGAAGAAAAGTCTAGCTTGTTAAACAATGTGGATAGAAGCGATAGCTTAAAAATAATTCCATTAGAAAGTAGGAAAAATCCATTAGTTTTAGCAGAGGAATTACAAATACAATATGATAATAAAGCTATATTTAATCCGACTTCATTTGAAGTGAATAATGGAGATAGAGTTGCAATAGTTGGAAAAAATGGTGCAGGAAAATCGAGTATATTAAAATTAATACTAAAAAAGAATAATATTGAAAATGAGCAAATTTTACAACAACTTGAAGCTAGCAATAATGATGAAGGAAATTCGAGGCTACTTACGACTACTAATAATGCAACATTATTAGCTAAAATAGAATATAATGGTACTCTAAAAGTGGCAAATGATTTGAAAATATCATATGTTTCACAAAGTACGGAGTATTTAAAAGGAAATCTTAAAGAGTTTGCAAAAAAGTATGAAGTGGAAGAAAGTATTTTTAAAGCAATGTTAGTAAAAATGGGATTTTCAAATTCTGAGTTTGATAAAGATATTAAGCAAATGAGCGAAGGACAGAAAAAGAAAATTCTAATTGCAAAAAGCATATCAGAACAAGCAAACCTTTATATCTGGGACGAGCCATTAAATTATATTGATATTTTAACAAGAATACAAATTGAAGATGCTATCTTAGAATACAAGCCTACTATTATTTTTGTAGAGCACGATGAGACATTCATAAAAAGGATAGCTACAAAAGTAATAGAATTAGAAAAATTAAAATAAGAAAAAAAGAAATTTTTTTTATATTCTAAAAATATAGAACAATTTCCATTTTTATCTAATAGGAAATTTCTCATTTCCTATTAGATAAAAATGGCTGAAATCGCTATTGCCTTTAAGATTTCCTCCTTACAGTCGGAAACTTAAATCGGCACGAACAAAGGGCGACGTTCGTCGCTTTGTTCTGATATTATCATAAAAAACATAGAAAGGAGAAGATACAGATGTTAGAGAATATAGAAGTTTTATGCCATAGTAGCATTAAGTTTAATAAAGGAAAGGTAATCTATTTTGATCCATTTAAAATAGAAAAAAATTATAATGATGCAGATGTAATATTTATTACACACGACCATTATGACCATTATTCAGAAGAAGACATAGACAAAGTAATTAAAGCAGGGACTACTGTTGTAGCACCAGAAGATTTATTAACAAAACTATTAAAAAAGGGCTTTGAAAAAGAAAATATTGTTATGGTAACACCAAGCAAAGAATATACAGTAAAAGGTATAGAATTTCAAACAATACCAGCTTATAATATTAATAAGCAATTTCATCCAAAATCAAATGCCTGGGTAGGGTATTTACTAAAATTAGAAGGGCTTACATATTATATTGCAGGTGATACAGACATAACGGAAGAAAACAAAAAAGTAAAATGTGATGTGGCATTTGTTCCTGTTGGAGGAACTTTTACAATGAATTATAAGGAAGCGGCAGAATTGATAAATGAAATAAAACCTAAAATAGCTGTACCAACACATTATGGATGTATAGTGGGAGAAAAAAGTGACGGAGTTAGTTTTTCAAAATTAGTAAGTAATGAAATTGAAGTAGAGATTTTAATAAAAATGGAGAATAACAAAATATGAACATCTTAAAACCACAAAAAGCACTTTTTAATGAACTACAAAATGAACAATTGGATAAAATAATAAAAAATGGAAAAATAGAAAGAAAGCATTTTGAAAGCGAAGAAAAATCCGAAATAGAGTTATATGATATAGATTTTGAATACTGTGAATTCAATAAGATAACTATTATAAGTAGTAAAATGGAAAAAGCCACATTTAAAGATGTTATTTTTTATAATTGCAATTTTGCAAATACATCTTTTATGAATTCTACATTTATTAGATGTGAGTTTAATAATTGCAAGATAGAGGGGGCAAATTTTGCAGAAACTATATTACATAATGTTGTCTTTATAGGGACAAATGCTAAATATATAAATTTATCTTTAGCAAGTTTAGAAAAAGTTATATTTGAAGACACAGTTCTCAGAAACAGTTATTTTCAAGAAAATAAACTAAAAAATGTGTATTTTAAAAAAGCAGATTTATCGCAAGCTCAATTTTTTAAAACTAGTCTAAAAGATATAGATATATCTGACGCAAATATAGAGGGAATTGCAATTTCAATTGAAGATATAAAAGGAGCAACAATAGACCAAATGCAGGCATTAGATTTATTATATTTAATAGGAGTAAAAATAAGGAATTAATATGGAAAAAGTAGAAGAAACAACAAAACTATTTAATATCATATTCAAATCTAAAGTTGAAAGGATAAAAAAATATTATGGTTTACACAACATATTACAACTCTCCAGTTCGGAAAAATATTGCTAGCAAGTAAAGATAATAAGTTAATAGGGTTATGGATAGAAGGACAAAAATATTATCTAGGAAAGTTAAAAGAAGAAATACAAGAAAAAGAGGATGACATTATTTTAGTAAAAGCAAAAAAATGGTTAGACAGATATTTTAAAGGAGAGAAACCACAAATTTCTGAACTAGATTTAGCTCCAATTGGAAGTGATTTTGCAAAAAATGTTTGGAAGCTATTATGCGAGATTCCTTATGGAGAAGTGACTACCTATGGAGAAATAGCAAAAAAAGTAGCTAAGATAATGAATAAAAGTACAATGTCAGCGCAAGCAGTAGGCGGAGCAGTGGGACATAACCCAATTTCTATTATTATTCCTTGCCACAGAGTAATAGGGACAAATGGAAGTTTAACAGGTTATGCAGGTGGAATAGATAAAAAGACATTTTTGTTGAAACACGAGAAAGGAAAAAGGTGGAAAGATGAGCATATTAGATAGAGATAGGGCGTGGATTGAAATTAATTTAGATAATTTAGAACACAATATTAAGGAAATAAAGAAAGTAATGCAGGAAGGTTCAGAAATAATGGCAGTTGTTAAAGCAAATGCATATGGACACGGTTCTGTAATGATTGCAAAGAAATTAAATGAAATAGGTATCTATAATTTTGCAGTAGCAACTTTGCAAGAAGGAATAGAATTAAGAAAAAATCAAATAGAGGGAGATATTTTAATATTAGGATATACAAATTTTGAAGACATAGAATACGTAACTAAATATAATCTTATTCAAACAATTATAGATTATAAATACGCATCAATAATAAATAATATGGAATTGGAACATAAAATAAGAGTTCATATTGCTATGAACACAGGAATGAATAGAATTGGAGAAGATTTTAGCAATATGGATAAAATTATAGAAATATATAGAATGAAAAATTTATTAGTAGAAGGGATTTTTACTCATTTATGTGTAGCAGATAGTAATGCGGAAGAAGACATTTTATTTACTAAAGGACAAGTTCAAAAATTTTATAATGTAATAGAGCAAATAGAGAGAAATGGCATAAACGTCGGAAAAAAACATATACAAAGTAGTTATGGATTACTTAATTATCCAGAAATAAAATGTGATTATGTGCGTACAGGAATTATTATGTATGGAGTGTACAGCAGTAAAAATGAAGTAATAAAAACAAAATTAGACTTAAAACCTGTATTGTCATTAAAAGCGCGAATAACGTCTATGCGAGAAATCAATGAAGGTGATAGTATTAGCTATGGCAGAACATTTAAAAGTAATAGCAAGCTGAAGATTGCTTCAGTATCAATAGGATATGCGGATGGATATCCACGAAATTTGTCGAATAAAGATGCAAGAGTATTTGTAAATGGTAAAAAAGCGAGTGTACTTGGAAGAATATGTATGGATCAACTAGTAATAGATGTTTCAGATGTAGATAAGATAGAAGTAGGAGATATAGTAGAGCTAATTGGAGAAAAAGAGGAAATATCTGCTGAAAGCATAGCTGATAAATCGGAAACTATTACATACGAATTACTTAGTAGACTAGGTAGTAGATTAGAGAGAGTTATATGTAAGAGAAAAAATTGTCAAGACTAAAAGAATTATAAATGATAAGCAGACTTTAGAAGACTATAAATATTATGCAGGGATGGAATAAGTAATGAAATAGCAATAAAGAAAATTTAGAAGAATAGTGTTAAAATCTATTCTTCTTTTAATTTATCTGGTATAATAGTGGCAAAAATGATAATTGTTAACTTGAGTTGACAAAGTTCAAAGGTTAATTGGTAGTATGCAACCAAAATTTACAGTATAATTTAATCAAGAAAATTTGAAAGGAGAAAAGAAAAATGACATTAGGAGAAAGATTATTTCAATATAGAAATAGCATTAATATGAGTCAAGAAAAACTTGCAGAAAAAATAGGAGTAACCAGACAAACTGTTTCAAAGTGGGAGACGAACCAAAGTACACCAGACTTTGATAAAATAGAACCACTATGTGAAGTGTTTGGAATAACTACAGAAGAATTGATAAAAGGAGAAAAGCCAAAGACTAATAAGAGAAATACTTATAAAACAGTTTGAAATATAACTGTTTTATTTTTTAAAACATTTCGACAAATATCGAAATAACTATTGACATTATTAAAATTAAATAGTAAAATCATTTCGGCAAATATCGAAATGATGTAGGTGAATATAATGGGAATGTCGGAAACATTAAAAGCTATATCAGATCCTGTTAGAAGAAACATATTAGAAATGTTAAAAAAAGAAAAAATGACAGCAGGAGATATAGCGAATAAATTTAATTTAACAAACTCAACAGTTTCTTATCATTTATCATATTTGAAAAAAGCAGATTTGGTAAAGGAAGAAAAATATAAAAAGTATATTTATTATAAGCTGAATACATCAGTATTTGAAGAAATACTGGTATGGATTTATCAATTTGGAAAAGAAAAATAGGAGGTACAAAAAATGATTGAAATAAAGAATGTTTCAAAATCTTATGTGAAAGGAAAAATGTCAGTAGATGACTTAAACCTTGAAATTAAAAATGGAGAAATATTTGGCTTTTTAGGACCAAATGGTGCTGGTAAAACAACAACAATAAGAATGATAACAGGAATATTAAATATTGACGAAGGCGATATTTTAATAGATGGAAAAAGTATAAAAAAAGAACCATTAGAAGCAAAGAAAAATTTTGGATTTGTACCAGATAGTCCAGATATGTTTTTAAAATTAAAAGGAATAGAATATTTAATGTTTATGGCAGATGTTTATGATGTGCCACAAAATAAGAGAAAAGAAAAAATAGAAGAACTTACAAAAAAATTTGAAATATACAGTCAATTAAATAATCAAATACAAAGTTATTCACACGGTATGAGGCAAAAAATAGTTATCTGTGGTGCATTACTTTCAGAACCTAAAAATTGGATATTAGATGAACCAATGACAGGATTAGATCCGAAATCTTCTTTTGATTTAAAAGAAATGATGAGGGAACACGCAAAGTCAGGAAAAACAGTATTTTTCTCAACACATATATTAGAAGTTGCAGAAAAATTATGTGATAGAGTTGGAATTATCAATAAAGGAAAATTAGTATTTGTAGGAACATTTGAAGAAATGAAGCAGAAATTCAAAGAAAACGCATCATTAGAGGATTTATTCTTGGAAATAACAGAAAAATAATATGGGAAAGGAAGAAAAAATATGGATAAAGTAATCAAATTAACAAAAATATTTTTAAAAAATTCCTTTTCTAATATGGATGCTAGAATGGGAATTTCAACAAAGTCAAAAAGCACAATTATAGTTTATGGATTATTATTTTTATATTTTGCAGGACTGATTATATTTTTAGGATATAACTTATTAGATGGACTAATTGCGATACACCAAGAAACAATATTTGTTGGTATGATTTTATTTATGATATTTGGTTTAGCAATTATTCAAACCATATTTTCAAGTATCAATATCTTATATTTTACAAAAGATAGCGAATATTTATTACCACTACCATTAAAACCATATCAAATTATACTTGCAAGAACAAATGTAATGTTAATTGCTGAATATGTAATTATATTTTTAATAGGATTTATTCCACTTGTCATGTATGGAATATTAACTGGAGCAGGAATTGTATATTACTTAACAATGATTTTAGCAGTTATTTTAGTACCAATATTACCAGTATTATTGATTAGTATGCTTGTTATGTTTATAATGAGTTTTGCAAAACTTACAAAGAACAGAAACAGATTTCAGTTATTTGCTACATTATTAGTTTTAGCAATTATTATTGCTATTTCAATTTCAACAAGTGGAATGAAACAAGATTTAACAAATGAAGAAATGGCACAAATGGTAGTACAGGCAAATGGAATGATAGAATTAGTAAAAGGATATGTTCCAACAGTAGATTATTTAATGGAAGCATTAACAACAAACTCTTTATTTACAGCAATAGTGGAAGTATTAAAAACATTAGGAATTACAATAATAGGATTTATTGTTTATATGTTAATTGCTCAAAAAATATATTTCAAAGGTCTAGTAGGAAATTTATTTGGAGGAGGAGCATCAAGTTCAAATAAAGAAATAAACCAAAAAGAATATAGAAATAGTAAACTATATAAAAGTTATGTTGGAAAAGAATTTAAAAATATGGCAAGAAATCCAGTATTTTTAATGCAATGCTTAATACCAGCAGTTTTAATACCAATTATAATGGTTGTAGTAGTTTATGCAGGATTAAATAGTGATGGAATGGGATTAGAACAAATAACACAAATGATACAACAAATGTCTACAAATACATTCTTTATTGCTTGTATCATTTTAGGAGTTATACAATTCTTCACAATGTTTATATATATTTCAATAACAGCAATTTCAAGAGATGGAGAAAATGCAGTATTTATGAAATATATACCAGTATCACTATATAAGCAATATATGTATAAAATAATTCCCAATATTATAATGAATATTGTAACAATAATAATTACATTAGGAATGGCAGAGTATCTTTTAAGGTTACCAGCCATAACTTTAATTGCATTATTTATTGTTGCAACAATAATGGGAATATTGCAAAGTATAGCAATGATAATAGTAGATTTAAAAAGACCAAAATTAAATTGGGATTCTGAATATGCAGTTGCAAAACAAAACCTAAATTTAGTTTTTCCAATGTTACTTGCAATGTTTAATATTGCAATAATGGTGGGAGCAGTCTTTTTATTAAAAGACATAAATGTATATATAGGAATAGGATTATTAGGAATATTGTATATAGTAGCAACAGTTGTAACTAATAAATATCTATATAATAAACAATATGAATTAGCAGATAAAATAATATAGTTTTCATAGATCAGTTTCACAACTGGTCTATTTTAATGTATTAAAATAGTTAGTCGGATATATTGTTTTTTGTCGAATTTTATGTCATAATATTGCCTGTGAGAAAAATAAAGGGAAGGAGAAAAGTGATGATTACAGTAGAGCATATAACAAAGAAATTTGTTAGAAACAAAAACAAAAAAGAAAAAGAAGAATTTTATGCAGACAATGACATCACCTTTGAAGCAAATGACGGAGAAATTATAGGAATATTAGGTCCAAATGGAGCAGGAAAAACAACACTATTAAGAATGATTGCAGGAATATTAGAACCAACAACAGGAAAAATAAGTTTTGATGGAATGAATTATAAAGATAATGAAATTGAAATCAAGCAAAATATAGCTTATTTATCAGGAAATACAAAGATATATGATACATTATCAACTTATGAGTTACTAAAAATGTGTTGTGATATATATGGAGTAAATAAGGAAAATAGCGAAAAAAGAATAAAAGAAATTACAAAAGTATTAGGAATGGAACAATTTTTATATAACAAAATTGCAAACCTATCAACAGGGCAAACTCAGAAAGTAAATTTAGCAAGATGTTTAGTACATAATCCTAAATATTATATTTTAGACGAGGCAACAACAGGATTAGATATTATATCTAGTCAAATTATTTTAAACTTTATTAAAGAAGAAAGAGATAAAGGAAAAACAATACTTTACTCAACACATTATATGGAAGAAGCAGAAAATATATGTAATAGAGTTATAATGATAAATAAGGGTAAAATTATAAAAGCTGGAACACCAGATGAAATAAAGAAAGATACAAATACTACAAATTTAAGAGATGCGTTTTTTACATTAATAGGAGGTGTTTCAGTTGAAGAATAATTTATGGAATATATTAAAAAAAGAATTACGAGAATTATTTAGAGATAAAAAATCATTAGCAATGATGCTCGTAATACCAATATTTATACCACTTTTAGTAATAGGAATGTCAGCTTTGTTTGAATCTCAAGTTAGCAAAGATGTAAGCGAATATAATAAAATTGGTTTTGCTTATGAAATGACAGAAGAAGAAAAAAATATTGCTGAAGAAATGAATATTGAAATTATTAATGGAAATGAAGAAGAATTAAAAGAAAAATATGATAATGGGGAGATTAACCTTTATATAACAAAACAAGACAGCAAATACATTATAAATACAGATGGCTCTGATAATAGTACATTTGCAAGTAGTTTAATGGAAACATATTTTAATACATATAAACAATATTTACAACAAAGCTATTTGCAAGAAAACAATATGAATCCAAATGAAGTGTTAAACATTATAACAGTTGAAGAAAATGTATTAGAGCAGGATAATTACTTTGCGGACTATATCAAAAATTATGCTTTTCTTTTTATAATGATGGCAATAACAGTTTCAGCAACATATCCAGCAACAGATACAACAGCAGGTGAAAGAGAAAGAGGAACATTAGAAACATTACTTACATTTCCAATAAAAAGTAGAGATATAATTGTAGGAAAGTTTTTAGGAGTTACAGTATCATCAATTATCACAGGATTAATAAGTTTAGCTTTAGCAATAATATCATTGATGATTACAAAGAATATGTTTAGCATTTATGAAGGAATGGAGGTAATGTATTCGCCAATTACAATACTATTTGCAGTAATCGTAATAATAGCATACTCATTCTTTATAAGTGGCTTATGTATTGCTATTGCAAGTACATCTAAAACATTTAAAGAAGCTCAAAGTGCATTAACACCACTAACATTTATATCATTCTTTCCTGGTATGATAGCATTTATGATGGGAATAACAACAACACCAATACTTTCAATAGTACCATTTTTAAACTTTACATTGATATTTACAGATATAAACAATGGAACAATTAATTTATTAAATATTGGTTTAATGGCAATATCTACAATTATTTATATAAGTTTAGTATTTGCACATATTATAAAACAATATAAATCAGAAAAAGTATTATTCGCAAAATAAAATTATAAAATATTCTATATTTAGAGATAAGTATAGAATATTTTTGCTTTTTATGGTATTATCATAGCATAATAGATTAAAGGAGATATATATTATGGCTAATGAAAGTAAAAAAGATTTTAATGCTATGATGAATAATAATAAGGATATGCCTAAAATTCAAATTGTTTCAGATGAAAGAACAATAAAAAAATATGGTGGAACTAAAATGTTTTTTGCACCACCAATTTACTATGATGAATTAATGAAGCAAGTACCAAAAGGAAAACTTATTACAATAGGACAAATGAGAGATTATTTTGCAAAACAAAACAATGCAGACTTTACTGATCCGATGACAGCAGGAATATTTGTTAATATTGTAGCTTGGGCTAGTTATCAAAGAAACGAAAATATTACACCATACTGGAGAACATTGAAATCAGATGGTGAATTAAATGTGAAATATCCTGAAGCAATAGAATTACAAAGAAGATTACTTGAAGAAGAAGGACATACTATAATCACAAAAGGTACGAAAAATATAAAATACTATGTTAAAGATTTTGAAGATAGTTTAATCGGATTATAATATAAAAATTAAATAGTGAGGTGTACTATGAAAATAGAAATAGAAAAAGAGTTTCCAAAATATTTTAAATCTTCATATCCAGAGGAATTTGAGATATTTTCTCATTTTGAAACAACATCAGCAATTCCACAGGTTTTA
The DNA here is from genome assembly GCA_930991035.1 of uncultured Clostridium sp. Lineage (GTDB taxonomy): Bacteria > Bacillota > Clostridia > TANB77 > CAG-508 > CALXVA01. The sequence continues at coordinate 27,175 of CAKNRV010000011.1, forward strand.
TTTGCAATAACAACTTGGAAAGAAAATGGAAAACCTAATGTATGTTTTCATTCTTGGAGTTGCTTTCATGGAGATAAAACAGCATTTTTTGCTGTAATGGGTTGTCTGCACCAAAAAACACATACATTTTCTAATATTAAAAGAGAAAAATGTTTTGCACTCAACTTTTTACCTATTAGTTATTACGATAGATTAGTAAATACAATAAAACACAATAATTATGAAGATGATGAATTTAAAGTTGGAGAGTTTACTGTAGAAAAAGCGAAAACAATAAATGCACCAGTAATAAAAGAAGCATTTATGAATATAGAATGTAATTTAAAAGACATACAAGATTTAAGTGGCTCAGGTATAACTTCAATGGTTATAGGACAAGTAGAGCATATATCTGTAGAAGAAGAATATGCACAAGGATATGAAAAGAGGTATGGAAAAGATGGTTTTATGATGTTAGTTCCAGCACCTCAAAATTTGGCAACAGGAGATTCAGCTCAATCTGGAATAGCAACTTTAAATATTGAAATTCTAGATTAAAAATAGAAAGCGAGAATGATTATGAAATATATAGCATTGTTAAGAGGAATTAATATAAGTGGTAAAAATAAAATTGACATGAAAGAATTAAAAAAAGAAATTGAAAATTTAGACTTTGGTGAAGTAATTACATATCTAAATAGTGGAAATGTTATTTTCAAAAGCAATATAGAAGATAAGGGTATAATTGCAAATAACATACATTTAATGATAAAAAATAAATTTAATTTAGATATACCTATTTTTATTATAACTATGCAAGAATTAGAAGAAATATTAGAACATAGTCCAGAATGGTGGGGAAAGAACGATAAAGAAATATATAATAACATTATATTTGTTATACCACCAACAACCTCTAAAGAAGTATTTGAAACAATAGGTTCTCCAAATGAATACGAAAAAATACAAGAATATAAAAATAATATTTTCTGGTCTTTTGATTTAAAAAATTACAGAAAATCAAATTGGTGGAGTAAAACAGCAAGTACAGAAATAAGTGATAAAATAACTATAAGAACTGCTAATACTATGAGAAAAATATTAGAAATATGTAAAAGATAACGGATTAACTTGTGAAAAGGGGTAATAAATGAAAACATTAATTGTATATGCAAGTAAAACAGGCACAACTGAAAAGTGTGCAGGAAAAATAGGTCAAAAATTAAAAGATGCAACAATAATTAATTTATCAGCAAGACAGAATGAAGATATTAATAAATATGATAAAATTATTATAGGCACACCAATTAGAATGGGTATGATACATAAAAAAGTAAAAGAATTTATAAATAAAAATGTAGAAATATTGAAAAATAAAAAAGTAGCATACTTCATTTGTTGTGGTTTTGCAGAAAATTATAAGCAATATTTTGAACAAAATATTTCAAAAGAATTATTAGAAAAGGCAATTACTTATGATACTTTTGGTGGAGAAATGATATTAGAAAAACAAAAAGGTTTTGATAAATTCATTGTTAAAATGGTAAGCAAAAATATAGCACAAGATAAAGAAATTAAAATTTTAACTGAAAATATTGATAGATTTATAGAAAAAATAAAATAGTAATTTTTAGAGATGATTGGAGTAATAATTATGAAAAATAGAAATGTATTATTTACAGTATTAGGTATAATTGTATTGGTAGTGTTAATGATAGGAGTTTTTTATCATTTTAGAGATAGAAGAACTTATACACTTAATTTACCTAAACTTGAAAAATTAGAAAGTATTTCATTAAAACAAAACGAAAAAAATGTTATTATTGATGATAAAGAAAAAATGCAAGATATACTGTATATTTTAAATGGTACAAAAAGAGTAACTAAAAATGAAAGCGTACAAGATGTACCTATAAATATTAATAATGAAATACAAATTGAGTGTAATTTTATAGAAACTGGAAAATCTATAATATTTGTATATAATAAAAACAATAGTTATTATATTGAACAACCATATAATGGTATATACCAAATAAGTGGTGATGAGTATAATTCAATAGAAAAACTTATTCAATAAATTTAGTGATTTGTTAAATAAATAGTAATCTATATGGGGGATTGTTTATGGCAGCTTTAACGGTTGTTCCTTTATTAGGAACATTAGGAATATTATTTATAGGATTTAATGTACTAATTATTACATTACTAATATTAACAATAGTATTTGGAGTAATAAGGTTAGTAAAAAAGAAATTTACAAAAACATTTATTGTATTACTAATTTTAACAGTTATTTTTGCATTTATAGATTATAAAATAATAAACAACATAGTAAATTATGACGAAGTACAAAGACAAGAGGAAATAAAAGAAGAAGGAGAAGAACTAATTGCTATAAAAGATTATGACTATAATAAAGTAGAACAATACTTACATAATGGTTGGAATCCTAATGAAACAACAAAAGCAGTATATTATGCAATAAAATATAATCCAGATGAAAATAAAGAAAAAGATGAATGGAGTATATTAGAATTGCTATTAAAAAATGGAGCTAATCCAGATGTGCAAATTTATGAAGAACCACAAGGAGTTAACACACCACTTACATATTCAGCAGAATGTGGATATTATGGTGCAACTAAATTATTACTTGAAAATGGTGCTGATCCAAATTATCAAGAATCAGATATGAACAAAAACGGATTACTTGCTTTAAGATTTTATAACAATGATAAGGCAGCAGAAACATTACAATTATTATTAGATTATGGAACAGATTTAGATATAAAAACAAATGTAGGCTATGGAATAGATGAAACAGGCAGAGAAATGCTTAAAAATTTTGAAAATGATTATGGAAAAGTTAAAGAAAATGTACCAGATTATGATAATATAGTAAGTATAATAAATAATTTGGAAATTTAGAATAAGAGGTATTTGTATGATAGATATAGTAACATTTGGAGTATCAGGAATATTAACAATTATTGCAATTTTAATTAGTACAGTATTATTCATATTAACAATAATATTTGGAGTGATAAGAGCAATTAAAAAGAAATTCAAAAAAACATTTATTACACTATTAATAGCAACAATATTATTTGTTGTTATAGATTTCTTTGCAATAAATAATCTAATACATAAATTTAATGAAATAAGTATAAATGAAAATACGGAAATAATACAGAAAGATGGGAAAATAATTTTAACTGATAATCCTATCGAACAATTATTTATGTCAGATGAGAAAATCACACAAATTCTTTGTAATGACATAATGGGTAAAATTAAAACAAAAGATTATGAAAATATAAAAAGTATTTTCTCAAATGATATGATAAAAAATGTAACAAATTTAGATGAGGGAATAAACAAACTAATAGTAATTTGAAAGTGAGGATTTAATAATGAATAAGGGAAAAACAGGAATATTGATGATAATATCTGGAAATATATTATATTTAGCCTATATTTTCTTTTGTAGCGACGAAATAACACCATTTAGTGAATTTAGTTCAGGGTTACTATTAGGCTTATCCGTAGGAATTAATTTAGTAGGAATAATATTATTGGTACTATATATTTCAAAAAATGAAAAAAATAAATGATTATATAGAAAAGAAAGGAGGCAAAAAAATGTATAAAACTGTTGTTATAGAGTATTCTCCAAAGGCAGATGATATGGCACAAAAAGTAGAAGAAAAAGCAAATGAAATGTTAGAAAATGGCTATGAATTAGTTACAATGTCAATTACAGGAACAGCAAAAGCAATTTTAGTATTTAAGAGCAAATAGAAAAGATTATTACCAAAACCGATAAACTAAGATATATAATAAGAAAAAATATTAATATTATGATAAAAAAGAAGGGAAGGTAAAATATTGTGAAAAAAATTTCTGGAAATAAAAAACTAATTATTAGTGTTATGATAATTATAGTAGTAATTGCAATAATTGTGGGAAGTATAATTTCAATACAAAAAAGTGGAAGTAATATTTCTTTTGGAAAAAAGACTTTAAACATTTTATCAGGTTCTGAAAATGAAGTTTTAGAACCAATACTTGAAGAATTTGAAAAACAAAATAATGTTAATATAAATATGACATACGAAGGTTCAGTAGATATTATGCAAGAACTTCAAAATGGTGCTGAAAACTATGATGCAGTATTTCCTGCAAATAGTATATGGATAAGTATGGGTGATACTAATTTAAAAGTAAAAAATCAAAAATCAATTACAACAACACCTGTTGTATTCGGAATTAAAAAAAGTGTAGCAGAAAAATTAGGTTTTGTTGGAAAAGATGTAACAACCAAAGATATATTAGAAAAAATACAAAGCAAAGAACTTAGTTTTATGATGACATCAGCAACCCAGTCAAATTCTGGAGCGACAGCATATTTAGGATTTATTTATGCTCTACTCGGAAATCCAGAAGTAATAACAGCAGAAGATTTAGATAATGAAGAATTAAAAACAAACTTAACAACAATTCTTTCAGGAGTAAACCGCTCATCAGGAAGCTCTGATTGGCTTAAAGATTTATTTTTAGAAAGTGATTATGATGCAATGGTAAACTATGAATCAATTATAATCGATACAAATAAAGAATTAGTAGCTAGAGGAGAAGAACCTTTATATGTAATATATCCACAAGATGGTTTAGGAATTGCAGACTCACCACTAGGATATATTGATAATGGTAATAAGGAAAAAGAAGAAATATTTTTAAAATTACAGGATTATTTAATATCATATGAAGTAAAACCAAAATTATTAGAATTAGGAAGAAGAACATCATTTGCAATAAATTTTGAAAATAGTAATCCAGAAACATTTAACTCAGATTGGGGAATTGATACAAAGAAAGTTTTAAATGTTATGAAAATGCCAACAGCAGATGTAATTCAAAAGGCATTAAATATGTATCAAACAGAACTTAGAAAGCCATCACTTACTGTATATTGTTTAGATTATTCAGGAAGTATGGCAGGAAACGGAGTGACGTCTCTAAGAAGTGCGATGAGTATGCTTTTAGATCAAACAAAAGCAAAAAATTATATGCTACAAGCAAGCACGAAAGATGTAACAATAGTAATTCCATTTGATAATAATGTGTTAGATATATGGAAAGCGGAAGGAAATGATGAAACAACATTATTAGAATTACAAAGTAAAATAGACTCATTAGACCCACAGGGAGGTACAGATATTTATAAACCACTAATTAAGGCAATGGATGAAATTAAAAAATATAATGTATCTGATTATACAACATCTATAATACTAATGTCAGACGGAAAATCGAATGTAAACTCATATAATCAGGTTGTAGAAGAGTGGAATCAAGAAAATTTAGACATTCCAATATTTTCAATAACATTTGGAGAGTCAGATGACAGAGAATTACAAGCACTAGCAGATTTTTCAACAGCAAGAGTATTTGATGGAAAAGATAATTTAGAAAAAGCTTTTAAACAAGCAAAGGGATATAATTAAAATTAAGCTGTTTTTTTAATATGAACAAACAGCAAAAGGAATGGTAATATGTTAATTTATAGAAAAAACATTATAAGATTTGATATTTTAAATACACTAATAGCAATTATTATATTTATTTTACTATTTACCATATTAGAGATAAATATAATAATTTCAGGAATACTTGCAATGCTTATTTATATTGGTAGTGCTTTGTTATTTGCACCAAATAATAAATTAGTGTTACTTGGGATAAAAGATTCAAACAAACAAAAAGAATATATGAATTTATTAGATAATGGCTATGATAATTATGAAAAAATAATTAATATTAAAAATCAAATAACCAAACCACATATAAAACAAGAGTGTAATGACATAATAGGAAAGATATCAAAAATATTAAAATATTTAGAAAAACATCCAAAGAAAATAGGCGAAAGTAAAAAGTTTTTTACATATTATTTAGAAACAATTTATAAAATTGTAAATTCATACTTTGAAATATCTTCTCAAAATATACATACAAAAGAAATTGAAGATGTTATATCAAAAACAGAAAAAACACTTGTAATGATAAATAAATCTTTAGACGACCAGTTTACAAAAATGATACAGAATGATGCATTAGATTTAGATACGGAAATAGATTTTTTAAAAAGCAGTATTCAGATGAAAGATTTTTAAAATTGGAGGTGAAAAAATGAAGTCAAAAATAGTAGGTGGAATTATATTATTACTAGTAATCATAGTAATTATTGCATTTCAATTTGTAAATGTGAATAAGCCAGAAGAAATAACAGTATCAGGATATTTAGGTGGAGAAAAAGAAGGTCTTATGCAAGATGAAGAAGTTAAAAAAATATTAAAAGATAAATATGGTATAACAGTTGAATATACAAAAGCTGGTTCTATAGAAATGATAGAACAAGATTCATCAGATAAAGATTATTTATTTCCATCTAGTCAAACAGCATTAGAATTATTTAATCAGACTAAAAGTGATAAATTATATAAAAGTGAAATTGTATTTAATTCACCAATTGTAATTTATACTTGGAAACCAATCGCGGAAGCATTAATTAATAATGGAATAGTAGAAGAAAAAGACAATTCATATTATATTGCAGATACATCAGCATTAATAAAATTAGTAACAGACAAGAAAAAGTGGAGTGATATTGGTGTAAATGATTTGTATGGGTATGTAACAATACAATCAACTGATCCTAATAAATCAAATTCAGGAAATATGTTTGCAGGTTTAGTTGCAAATATTATGAATAATGAAACAGTAGTTGATTCAAGTACTGTTGATACAATTTTACCTAATTTAAAAGACTTTTTTGGAAAAATTGGTTATATGGAACATTCTTCAGGAGATTTATTTGAACAATATTTGAAAACAGGAATGGGAGCTAAACCAATGATTGCAGGCTATGAAAATCAAATGATAGAATTTGCAATAGAAAATCCAAATGATTGGAGTATGGTAAAAGAGCAAGTAGCAGTTTTATACCCAGAACCAACAGTATGGAGTTCTCACCCATTAATTGCTTTAAATGAAAAAGGAGCAAAACTAATAGAAGCAATGCAAGATGAAGAAATACAAAAAATAGCTTGGGAAAAACACGGATTTAGAACAGGTGTTAATGGAACAATAAATACAGAAGTTGAAGGATTTTATGGAATACCTAAAAATATAAATGCAGTTATTCAAATGCCAAATCCAGATACGATGCAAAAAATAATGGATGGTATAAAATAAAAATAAATTGTAAGGAGTAAAAAAATTATGGAAGAAATTAAAAAAGAAGATTTAATTATCAAAGAAGGAAGTACAGCAATTACTGAAGAAAATATATATGATTATAACAAATTATCAGAAGAAGATAAAAAAGAAGTAACAAACATTATGAAAAATATAGAAGATGGAGATTCTAACAGTGTGATTCAATATGGAGTAGGAGCACAGTCAGAAATTGCAAATTTCTCAAATAAAATGTTAGAAGATGTAAGAGCAAAAGATACAGATTACGTAGGAGATATTTTATCTAACTTAATGGTTAAAGTAAAAAATACAGACGTAAATGGTTTTATACAGGAAAGTCCGTTAGAGAATATTCCTGTAATTGGAAAATTAGTAGATAAAACAAAGAGATTTTTTGCAAAATATCAAAAAATTGAAAGTCAAATAGATGAAATATCTGAAAAGCTTGACAATGAAAGAACAATTCTTCTAAAAGATATTGTTATGTTTGACAATTTATTTGAAAAGAATACGGAATGTATTCATAATTTAGATTTATATATTATTGCAGGAAATAAAAAAATCGAAGAATTAAAAACAAAAATACTACCAGAAATGCAAAAAAAAGCAGAAGAAACAAAAGATCCTTTAAATGCACAAAAAGTTGCTGATATGAGTGATTTTACTGCTAGATTTGAAAAAAAGATACATGATTTGAAATTAACAAGAACAATTGCAATTCAAACAGCTCCACAAATAAGATTTATCCAGTCAGGGAATAAAGCTTTGGTAGATAGAATTCAGTCATCAATACTAAATACAATACCTCTTTGGAAAAGTCAAATTGTTCTTGCAATTGGAATTATTAGGCAAAAAGGTGCATTGGATTTACAAAAACAAGTAACAGAAACAACAAATGAGTTATTAAAGAAAAATTCTGAAATGCTAAAAACAAATACAATAGAAATAGCAAAAGAAAATGAAAAAGGAATTGTTGAATTAGAAACACTAAAAAAAGTAAATGACGATTTAATAACAACGATTGAAGAAACAATTAAAATAAGCGAAGAAGGAAGAGTAAAACGTAAAGAAGTTGAAAAAGAACTAGTTGTAATTGAGAAAGATTTAAAAGATAAATTGTTAAATACGAAAAATAATTAAGATATTAAAAAATATTATTTGCTTTCCTTTAATTATAAAATAAAGAGGTGTTATTTATGGATGAAGCTAATTATAATGCTATGATTAATTTTGAAAGATTTAAAAACTTGTTTTTAGCTCAAAACAAGAAATATTATAGAAAAATAGGAATCTTCAGTTCTATATTTTTTATTCCCTTTACAATTTTACTAATATTTGCTTTTATATATGAACCATCAGGAAAAGGGGTTTTATATATTTTAGTAAGTTTATTATTAGTAGTGCTAGGAATACTTCTTATTTTTAAACCATTTATTATTTTTTATACAAGAAAGAATATTGTTACTAGTTGGTTTCAATTTCATGGATTAAAAGATTTAAAAGGTAGTTTTTCTAATTACAAGGTGGAATATAATGTTAATTTATCAAAATATGGTGTTAGTGAAAAATTTGTATCTGGTGCAGAAGTTAGATTTCCTTGGTTTACATTTACAGGAAAATATGTAGAGTCACCAGAAGGTGTTTATTTTACTTATGATGACGGTAAAAATAGTTCACTTATGTATAATATGCTTGGTGTGAACTCTCTTTTAAGAGAAGAACTATCAGGAGAGACGTTGTTTATTGAAAAAGAAGTTTTAAATAAAAACCCTAATTTAATAGAAGATATTAAAAAATCAATAGAAAATTCTAAGAAAATATATAAAAATAAAAATGTTTCTAACGAAGAAAAAGAAAAAATGTTAAACTGGATAGCAAAACGTTAATTTGTAAAAAATAGTAAGTTGTAGGAGAGATTCAAAAAATGATAAATATTTTAGTTCACGGACTAGGACAAGATGAAAAAAGTTGGAATGAAGTTAAAAATCAATTAAATAATAATGGAATAAATGTAGAAACACCAAATCTATTTTCTATTGTAAAAAATTATCAAGTAAATTATGAAAATATGTATAGAACATTTGCTGATTATTGTAATAATTTTAAAGAAAAAATAAACTTAGTAGGACTTTCTCTTGGTGGAATACTTGCCATTGATTATGTAGCAGAATTTCCAGAAAAGGTAAATTCAATAATACTTATAGGGACACCTTATGAAATACCAAAGACTATATTTACTATGCAAAACATTATTTATAAGTTTATGCCTAAAAGAATATTTGAAAAAATAGGTTGTCCTAAAAAAGATATGATTAGATTATTAAAATCAATGAGCAAATTATCTATTCCAAACAAAGCACCAAATATAAAATGCAATACATTAATTATATGTGGGGAGAAGGAAAAAGATAATATAAATATGAAAAGTGCAAAACAATTAAATAAGGTAATAAAAAATAGTAAATTTAAAATTATCGAAAATGCAGGACACGAAGTAAATGTTGATAACCCAAAAGAACTTGCAAATGTAATTTATGATTTTTGCAAAGATAACGATAAAGATATAAAATAACTACAAATTACAATATATAATTAGAAACAAAATAGTAACTCGTCTATAATAGAAAAAAA
>CAKNRV010000012.1 GCA_930991035.1 uncultured Clostridium sp.
GTAAACGAGGATATTCGTTGGACAGTCTGGAGAGAGAGCAATAGATTAGAAAAAAGTGCTCTAATTTGTGATGCTAAAATTAATGAAAAATATATAAATTTAAAAGATAAATACGCTTGAATAACACATAAAATTGCTGAAAGAAAACTGAAAATTTGTTAAAGAAATCTTAGCAAATAATTTTATGCAAAGGAGAGCGTATTTATTATGTGTAAAAACACAATGGACAAACAATATATTGAAAACAGAATTACAGGAGACGTAAAGCCTAGTAAAAGCCAAAGCTATAATAAAAGTACAATTAAAGATAAGGTAAAAGAGAGTTCTGGAATAACAATAATAACATTGGTGGTAACGATTTTAATAATAATAATTTTAGCAGGAGTGACCATAAATGCAACATTAGGCGATGATGGATTATTAAGGCAAGCACAACTAGCAAAAGATATGGCAGAGAATTCAACATTAACAGAAAGTGAAAAAATGAACAAATTAGCACAAGAATATGCTAATATGATGACAGAAGACGAAGAAATAGAACAATCAAAAGGACTAAGTGCAGCAGAGATAAAAGCAGACGCAGCCAATACGTACGGAGACGAGGTAATAGGATATACGGAGACAGGAAGAAGTGGAAAATCAGATTTAGTAGAAACGTGGAGAATCTTTTACGCAGACGAGAACAATATATACTTAATAGCAGACGATTACATAGAACCAGCAGATGCTCCAAATGGAAAGGGAGGAAGACCAGTAAGTAGCTCAGGCAGCAGATATATAGGATTTAGAAATGTAGTAAATGATTATGCAGGAGGAAGTGATATAGGGTTAAGCAATCCAGCAAGAGAATGGCTAGACACATACCTAGATAGTAGTTACGGAACAAGCACGAATAATAATATGAAAGCGGTAGCATACTTAATGGATACAAACGTATGGAGTAGCTATTACGGAGATGGAGAAAACAATGCAGAATACGCAATAGGAGGCCCAACCTTAGAGATGTTTTGCGCATCATACAGCGATACACATAATCCAGGGCTAGATTGCAATAGTGTAACAAGTAATGGATATCAAATAAAATTAAGCACTAGCAGTTCATACACAACTTACGTAATTGGCTGTTTATGAGATAATAAAAATGTAGTTTTTTTCCAATTAAAAATTAGAGTGTATAATACAGTGTGTAAAATATAAAAAACTAGTAACAATTAAAGAACAATAATAATTTAAATATATTGAAATATAAGCACAAATATAGTAAAATAAGTAGGACAAAACAAAAGGCTATAGAAGAAAAGGAGTGATTGCGATGGAGTTTGAGGGAATAGGGATAGGAGAAAGCAATTTTAAAGGATTACGAATAAGAAAAAACTATTTTATAGATAAAAGTATGTATATAAAAGACATAATAGACAATCAAAGTAGAGTGCTACTAGTAACACGCCCAAGAAGATTTGGAAAAACACTAAATATGAGTATGCTAAAATACTTTTTTGACTGTGAAATAAAAGATTCAAAGGAGTTATTTGAAGGACTAAAAATAATGGAACAAGGAGAAAAATACACATCAAAATTATGTGCATACCCTTGCATATATTTAACAATGAAAGACTTAAATGTAAGTACTTATGAATATATGTTAATGCAGTTAAAAACAGCAATGATGGAAATATATTTTGAAAAAAGATATATACTTGATGGAGAAGTTTCAGAAGCCGAAAGAGAAACATACAATAGAATGATGGCAGCAAAAGCAAATGAAATGGAGTTATTAAACAGTGTAAAATTGCTATCAAAACTTTTATATAACTACTATAACAAGCCAGTAATGCTATTTATAGACGAATACGATGTACCAATACAAACAGCGTATGTAAAAAAATATTATGAAAAAGCCATAGAATTCTTAAAAGCATTTTATGGAAGCACGTTTAAGGACAACCCATACTTAGAAAAAACAGTACTAACAGGAGTAAGTAGAGTAGCAAAAGAGAGTATATTCAGTGGGGCAAATAATTTTAAAGTATTTACAGTGCTAGATAATGAATTTGCAGACGACTTTGGAATTACGTCAGAAGAAATGGACAAGGTAATGAAGGACTTTAATGTAGAAGACGACAAAGACGAAATAAAAAAATGGTATGATGGATACCGAATAGGAAATGTAGAAGGAATATATAACCCTTGGAGTGTATTTAACTATTTAACAGATAAACAACTAAAACCATACTGGGTAAATACAAGTTCAAATGACTTAATAAAACTAACAGTAAAGAATTCAATGACAGTAAAAGAAAAAATGGAAAGACTACTAAAAGACGAAGAAATAGAAGTGCCAATAAAATTAGAAACGGAAATAGATGGAATAGAAAATAACGAAGACAATATATGGGGACTAATGCTTGGCACAGGGTATTTGAAGGTAGTAGAGCAAATAGACAGAAAAATGTATAAAGTAAAATTACCAAATTACGAAATAAAGACATTATTTGAAGATATGGTTGACGAGTGGTTTAGTGATAAAGTACAAGGAAATGATTTAAGAAGTATATTAAAAGACTTAGTGGAGTTAAGATTAGACGAATTCCAGAAAAAATTTAGAGTGCTAACAAAAGAAATGTTTAGTTATATGGACGTAGGAGAAAACACCGCAGAGAATTTTTACCACGCATTTGTACTAGGAATGTTAGTAGGATTAAGAGATACATACTATGTAAATTCAAATAGAGAATCAGGCTTTGGAAGATACGACATAATGCTAGAGCCACACGATAGAAACGGAAACAGCTTTATAATGGAGTTTAAAGTAGCAGATAGTTTTGAAGACGAAAGCATAGAAGAAGTACTAGAAAGTGCAAAAAAACAAATAGAAGAAAAGAGATATGAAAGTAATTTACGAGAAAGAGGCTTTAACAATATAACAAAAATAGTATTTGCCTTTAAAGGAAAAGAATGCAAAATGGAAGTAGTAGAATAATGATTGAAGAAACTTGAACAAAAGGGACACTTCTAAACGTTTAAAAATTTGAACGAAAAGGAGTGTCCCAAACGTTCAAGTTCTTGAACTTTTAGGAGTGTCCCTTTTGTTCAAAAAAATATAATAAACAAAATCAAAACGAGCATAATACATAGCATAGAAAGGAGAAGATAAATATGAGAAAGTTTATTCCCGATGCTATATATTATGAGCCAAAAGTTACTGAATATGAACTAGGAAAGGAGCTTTTTGAAAAATACAAGGATGTGCCAAAATTTGAAATAGAAAATCACAATAATATAGAAGAAATGCGAAAAAAGGAAAATAAAGAATTTCCAAAAATGAAGAGAAATTTGATTATTGGAATTAGAAAAACGCATAAATTTGTGCCAAATAATAAAATATCGGATTATCTTGTGCCATATACTTCGTCAGGTTGTACAGCAATGTGCTTGTACTGCTATTTGGTTTGCAATTACAATAAATGTGCATATTTACGACTATTTGTAAACAGAGAGGAAATGTTGGACAAAATTATAAAGACCGCAAATGAAAGTGAAAAAGAATTAGTCTTTGAAATTGGAAGCAATAGTGATTTGATTTTGGAAAACTCTATTACTGGAAATTTAAAATGGACAATAGAAAACTTTAAAAAAGCACAAAAAGGGTATCTTACATTTCCGACTAAGTTTGATATGGTGGATGATATATTAGATGTAGATGGAAAAGACAAAGTTATAATTAGAATGAGTGTCAATCCAAAGGAGATTATACAAAAGATAGAGATGGGAACATCACAATTAGAAAAGAGAGTGGAGGCAATAAACAAATTAAAGAAAGCAGGGTATAAGGTAGGAATATTAATTGCACCTGTAATATTTGTGGAAAACTGGGAGAAATTATACGAAGAATTGATTATATATTTGAGTGAAAACTTAAGCGAAGAAGTAAAAAAAGATGTCTTTTTTGAAGTAATACTTATGACATACAGCTACATTCATAGAAAAATAAATGAAGAGGCATTTCCATCTGCAATAGATTTATACAACCCAGAATTGATGACAGGAAGGGGAAAGGGAAAGTACACATACAAGCAGGAGCAAAGAAAAATAGGGGAAGAATTTATACAAGGATTGCTTGAAAAATATTTTCCAGAAAATAGGATTGTGTATTTTTCATAATCACAAGTGAAAATTTATTGTAAAAAATATAAAAATAATGTTTGAATTCTATACTTTTATGGTATAATCTAAACGTAATTCTAAGTGGCGCGATGGGGACAGGTCTTGTCGTGCCAAAAAAGAAAAATGGCGCAGGAAGCCTTGTCCCTACCACGCCAAAACGAAAGAGGGTATGTAAATTGTACGAGAAAGAGTGTACAAGTAGTGTTGAAGATTTTTTAAAGGAAAATAATTTTAAAAGAAGAGGTCTTACTACTTCGGAAGCAAGAACCAATTTGACTAAATACGGTAAAAATGAAATGAGGCAGAAAAAGCCCAAACAGTGGTATAACTATCTTTTAGAAAGTTTGTTTAGTACGTTTAATTTGATTTTATTGGGTATTGTTGTAGTACTTTTTTATACGGATGTAATTTTATCGGAACCACCAAACTATGCAAATATTATAGTTATACTTATTTTAATTACAGCTAGTACACTTCTTGAATTTGTGGAAGTGTTTAGGTCTAATAAAGCAGCTGAAAAGTTAAAAAGTTTGGTCTCTGCCAAAACAGATGTAATAAGAAATGGAAAGGAAACTAAAATTCCTTCTTCTGAGGTTACAGTGGGGGATGCGGTTGTGCTAAATGCGGGAGACTTAATCCCAGCAGATTTAAGATTAATAGAAACAAAGGATTTATATGTTAATCAGTCTTCTTTAACTGGAGAGAGTGATTCTGTAAAAAAGCTTGCAGAGTCTGAGCAAAAAGGAAAAATAGAAGATATTACAGATTTAGATACAATTTGCTTTATGGGAACAAATGTAATAAGTGGTTCTGCAAAAGGTATTGTTCTTAAAGTAGGAGATGGAACATATTTTGGAAAGATTGCAGACACGATAACGGACGAGAAGCCTAAAACTGCCTTCCAAAAAGGAATTGATAGCGTAAGTAAGCTTTTAATTCGTTTTATGACAGTATTAATTCCGATTACATTTATTGCTAATGCTGCAAAACACGGAACTATTACAGCGTTTACTTTTGCGGTTGCAATTGCAATTGGTATTACACCACTATTGCTACCAGTTATTTTGTCTTCTAGCTTGGCAAAGGGTGCAACAAGAATGTCAAAAAAGAAGACTATTGTAAAAAGATTGGACAGCATCCAAAGTTTTGGTGCAATGAATATTTTGTGTACAGATAAAACAGGAACATTGACTGAGGACAAAATTGTACTTGAAAAATACCTTAATATAAAAGGAGAAGAGGACACAAGAGTATTAAAGCACGCATTTTTAAATTCGTACTTCCAAAGTGGCTTAGAGGGAAATATTGACCAAGCTGTTATAAAAAGAGTGAAGAAAACAGAACTAAAAGGAATAGAAGAAAATTATGAAAAAGTAGACGAAATACCATTTGATTTTTCAAGAAGAAGATTGTCAGTAGTAGTGTCCGATGGAAAGAAGAAACAACTGATTACAAAAGGTGCAGTTGAAGAGATTCTAAGCATTTGCACTATGGTTGATTATAAAGGAGAAATTTCTGATTTAACAAGAGATATTAGGCAAGATATTTTAAATTTAACAAAAGATTTAAACAAACAGGGACTTAGAGTTATTGCGGTAGCACAAAAAAATGACATCACAAGTGTAAAAGACTTTTCTGTAAAAGACGAGTCAAAAATGGTGTTAATAGGATTTATTGGGTTCTTGGATCCACCAAAAGAAAGTGCGAAAGATGCAATTGCAAGATTGAATAAGGACGGTATAAGAGTAATTGTACTTACAGGAGACAATGAATATGTAACAAAAGCTGTGTGCGACAAAGTAAATATCAACACAGATAAAATTATATTGGGAAGCAAAGTAGAAAAATTATCAGACGCAGCTTTAAGAAGAAATTTAAAGAAAACAAATGTGTTTGCAAAACTTTCACCAATTCAAAAAGCAAGAATTGTAAGAGTCCTAAAAGATGCAGGAAATGTAGTAGGATATATGGGAGACGGAATTAACGATGCGCCATCAATGCACAATGCAGAAGTAGGAATATCTGTGGATACAGCTGTGGATATAACAAAGGAAACTGCTGATATAATTCTTCTTGAAAAAGACTTGGATGTGCTTACCGATGGAGTAATAGAAGGAAGAAAAACTTTTGGAAACTTGCAAAAGTATATAAAAATGGCAGTTAGCTTCAACTTTGGAGAAGTGTTATCTGTATTAATTGCAAGTATTTTGCTACCATTTTTCCCAATTACACCAATACAACTTTTAGTACAAAGTTTGATTTATGATATGGGTCAATTATCTATACCTTATGATAATGTGGATAAAGAATATCTAGAAAAACCTAGAGTATGGGATATGAAGAGCATAAAAAGATTTATGTTATATATGGGACCAACAAGCTCAATATTTGACTTAATGATATTTGCAATTTTATGGTTTGTATTTGGATTAAGAACACAAAATGCAGCATTGTTCCAATCAATTTGGTTCTCGTATGGAGTTGTGTCAAACCTTGTAGGATTGCACGTTATAAGAACATCAAAAACACCATTTGTACAAAGTAATGCATCAAGGGCGGTATATGCGACATCAATTATATTAAGTATAGTCGCAATAATAATACCATTTACATTTATAGGAAGTTATATAGGCTTAGTGCCAATACCAATTCAATACTTTAGTATTATTTTAATAGTACCAATACTATATTGTATATTAGCTTCACTAATAAAGAAGGAATATATAAAGAAATATGGAGAATGGTTGTAAAATATTACAAACCATAATAATTTTAAGGAGGTAATTATGTCTATACATTGTAATGCAAAAAAAGAAGATATTGAAAAAACTGTGCTTATGCCAGGTGACCCATTAAGAGCAAAATACATTGCGGAAAATTTTCTAGAAAATGCAAGACTTGTAAATACTGTAAGAAATATGCTTGCATATACAGGAACATACAAAGGTAAACCTGTTACTGTTTTTTCTTCTGGTATGGGAATGCCTAGTATGGGTATTTATTCTTATGAGCTTTTTAAATTCTACGATGTAGAAAAAATTATTAGAATTGGCTCTTGTGGAGCATACAACGAGGATTTGAATCTATTTGATACAATTCTTGTTGATAAGAGTTATACTGAAGGAAATTTTGCTTATGAGTGGAGTGAAAAAGAAGAACACATTGCAGAGGCAAGTCAAATGTTAAATAATAAAATAGAAGAAACTGCAAAAAAAATAGGTATTTCATATATCAAAGGAAATACATTGTGTAATGATTGTTTTGACGGATATTTAGACGATATAGAAAGTTTTATTGCTAGATTTCCAAAAGATTTGAATATTATTGCTTGTGAAATGGAGGCTTTTGCGTTATTTTATATGGCAAAATATTTTAAAAAGGATGCAGCTTGTTTGCTTACTGTTGTAGATTCTCACTATAAAAATCAAGAAAGCACTTCAGAAGAAAGAGAACGTTCATTGAATGATATGATAAAAATTGCTTTAGAAAGCATCTAAAAAACAAATGGCGCGATAGGAACCGGTTTTTCCGCGCCATTTTTTTCTTTTTTGGCGCAGTAAGACCGGTCCTTATTACGCCAATTGTGAATATTTTGTGAAATTTGTTTTTTACTCTTGACAATTGAATAAAAAGGGTATATATTTTTAGCAGTCAAAACAAAAGACTGCTAAAAATATATTGATATGGAAAAATAAGTCTATATAAAAAACATAGCAAAACGTTGATAAATATTATAATGGCGCTAAAATATTTATTGACAAAATTCATAGAATTATTATTTTTACATATTAATGTATAGAATAAATGGTAGAAATTTTTAAGGAGGTAGATTTAAATGTTAAAACCATTATCAGACAGAGTAGTAATTAAAATGTTAGAAAGCGAAGAAACAACAAAAAGTGGCATTATTTTAACTGCAAATGCACAAGAAAAACCACAAATTGCAGAAGTTGTTGAAGTAGGACCAGGCAGAGAAATAGATGGCAAATTAGAAAAAATGCTAGTAAAAAAAGGAGACAAAGTTGTAGTAAATAAATACGCTGGTACAGAAGTTAAGTACGAAGGCGAAGACTACACAATAGTAAGACAAGAGGACATTTTAGCAATTGCAGAGTAAATTAAAGTAAATAGATTTTTTAGGAGGTAATGTAAGATGGCAAAAGAAATTAAATTTGGAGAAGATGCAAGAAAAAGCTTATTAAATGGTGTTAATAAATTAGCAGATACAGTAAGAGTTACAATGGGACCAAAAGGAAGAAATGTAGTACTTGATAAAAAATTTGGTGCACCACTTATTACAAATGATGGTGTTACAATTGCAAAAGAGATTGAGTTAGACGATCCATTTGAAAATATGGGTGCTCAAATTGTAAAAGAAGTTTCTATAAAAACAAACGATGTAGCTGGTGATGGTACAACAACAGCTATGGTACTTGCTCAAAGTATGGTAAAAGAAGGAGTTAAGAACGTAGCTGCTGGTGGAGACCCAATGGCTATAAAAAGAGGTATGGACAAAGCTGTAAATTCAGCAGTAGAAGAGCTTAAAAAGGTAAGCTCACCAGTAAATGGTAAAGAAGATATTGCAAGAGTTGCAAGTATTTCTGCTAATAACACAGAAGTTGGAGAATTAATTTCAGAAGCAATGGAAAAAGTTTCTAAAGATGGTGTTATTACAATAGAAGAGTCAAAAACATCTCAAACAGAATTAAATGTAGTAGAAGGTATGCAATTTAATAAAGGATATGTATCACCATATATGGTAACTGATACAGAAAAAATGGAAGCGGTTATAGATAATCCATACATCTTAATTACAGATAAAAAAATAAGCAATATTCAAGAAATATTACCATTACTTGAAGGTTTAATGCAACAATCTGGAAAATTAGTAATTATCTGTGACGACATAGAAGGAGAAGCATTATCTACATTAATCTTAAATAAATTAAGAGGTGTATTAAATGTTGTTGCTGTTAAAGCACCTGGATATGGCGAAAAGAGAAAACTTATGTTACAAGATATAGCTATCCTTACAGGTGGTGAAGTTATTTCTTCTGATTTAGGAATGGACTTAAAAGATACAAACATTGACCAATTAGGTAGAGCAAGACAAGTAAAAGTACAAAAAGAAAATACAATAATTGTTGATGGTATGGGTGACAAAGAAAAAATCCAAGAAAGAGTAAGTCAATTAAAAGCTCAAATAGCTGAAGAAAAGAGCGAATTTGAAAAAGAAAGCTTACAAGAAAGACTTGCTAAAATAGCAGGTGGAGTTGCTGTAATAGGTGTTGGAGCAGCTACTGAAGTAGAAATGAAAGATAGAAAATTAAGAATAGAAGATGCTTTATCTGCTACAAGAGCAGCAGTTGAAGAAGGTATTGTTGCTGGTGGTGGAACAGCATTTGTAAACATCATTCCAGAAGTAGAAAAAGCAGTTGCAAACTTACACGGAGACGAGAAAATTGGAGGAAAAATTATATTAAGAGCATTGGAAGAGCCAGTAAGACAAATAGCTGCAAATGCAGGTTTAGAGCCAGCAGTTATATTAGAAAAAGTAAAAACAAGCCCAGTAGGTGTTGGATACGATGCTGCAAATGACGAATATGTAGATATGAAAAAAGCAGGAATTGTAGACCCAACTAAGGTTTCTAGAAGTGCACTACAAAATGCAGTTTCAATTGCGTCAATGATTTTAACAACTGAAAGTTTAGTAACAGATAAAAAAGAACCAGCTTGCAATTGTGGAGGACACAACGACGATGCAGGACAAATGGGCGGAGGAATGTATTAATAATATGAAAAGGGACTATTAGATTTTTCTAATAGCCTCTTTTTTACCTAAATTTTCCAAAAACGCTTGCATTTGCGGAAAATGAGGTGTATAATATATTTGACATTTAAGTAGCAAGAAGAGTGGAAACAAATTCCACTCTTCTGTACGTAATAAGGAAAAAATAGAAAGGGAGAGCTTATGGCTAATATTGAAGAAAGAGTAGAGACGCTTATAAAAGATAAAGTTCAAGAACTTGGATATAATCTTTATGATGTACAATATGTAAAAGAAGGGCAAAACTATTATTTACGTATATTCATAGAAAAGCCAAATGGAAACATTGACTTAAATGATTGCGAAAAAGTAAATGACGGAATAAATGATTTACTAGATAAAGCCGACTACATAAAAGAGCAATACTTTTTAGAAGTTTCTTCAACTGGAGTTGAAAAAGTTCTTAGAAAAGATGAACACTTAAAGCAAAATATTGATAATGAAGTACAAATTAATCTGTTTAAACCAATAGAAGTGCCTGATGGAAAAAGCACAAAAAAGTGTAAAGAAGTTATTGGAGTTTTAAATGATTTTGATAGCAACGAAATAACAATTATGTTAGAACAAGATTTATTGGTTAAAATAGATAGAAAAAATATCTCATTAATAAAAACAGTTTTTGATTGGGACAGTTTAAAGGACTAAGGTTTATAGGTAAAACCGTTATAAAAACCTAAATATATAATGCAAGGATTGATATAAAAAATGAAAAAAGCACCTAAAACAAACGGACCTGCAATAGACAGCAGTGAGTTAATTATAGCAATGGACGAATTAGAAAAAGAAAAAGGAATAAAAAAAGATTATTTATTAGAAGCAATAGAAACAGCATTGGTTACAGCATATAAAAGAAATTTTGATTCTGCTGAAAATGTAAAAATTACAATTGATAAGGAAACTGGAGAAATACACGTTTATGCAGAAAAAGATGTTGTAGAAAAACCAGAAGAAGTAGAAAACAGCAAGTTACAAATATGTTTGGAGGATGCTAAAAAATTAAATAGTAAATTAGAAGTTGGAGACAAAGCAGAAATAGAACAAGTGCCAAAGAATTTTGGTAGAATTGCTGCACAAACTGCAAAACAAGTTATAGTTCAAAAAATAAGAGAAGCATCAAGAAACTTTTTGTTTGACGAGTTTAATGAAAGAAAAGGTGAAATAGTTTCTGGTATTGTTCAAAAAGCAGATGGAGGAATAGTTGTCTTAGACTTAGGCAAACTAGAAGGTGTTATGCCGGTAAAGGAACAAATACCTACTGAGAATTACAAAGTTAATGATAAAATTAGAGCATATATCTTAGATGTAGAAAGAGGTACAAAGGGAGCTCCACAAGTAATTGTGTCAAGAGCAAATGTTAATTTTGTAAGAAAATTATTTGAATTAGAAATTCCAGAAATTTATGAAGGTGTAATTGAAATAAAAAGCGTTTCAAGAGACCCTGGCAACAGATGCAAAGTTGCTGTTTACTCTCCAAATGAGAACATAGATCCAGTTGGTTCTTGTGTTGGACAAAAAGGAATTCGTATACAAAATATTATAAATGAATTAAATGGAGAAAAAATTGATGTTATAGAATGGTCAGCTGACCCTGCTATATATATATCAGCAGCATTGCTTCCAGCAGAAGTTATGGCTGTAGATGTAAAGCCAGAAGAAAAATTTGCTCAAGTCATTGTAAGGGACGACCAATTATCATTGGCAATTGGTAAAGGCGGACAAAATGCAAGACTTGCAGCAAGACTTACAGAGTGGAAAATAGACATAAAGAGTGAGTCACAATTTAGAGAAATGCTTGCAAAGCTTAATGAGGAAGAAAACAGCGAAGCGGATAACAGTGAAGTAGATAATAGCGAAACAGATAACAATGAAGAATAATATTTGATAATATGAATAAAATTAGTAAAGAGAGGAAGTTTTTTAGTTGAAGCAATTACCGCAAAGAACTTGTATGGGGTGTAATTCCAAAAAAAATAAAAACGAGCTCATAAGAATTGTCAAGGATAAAAATGGGACAATTAGTGTTGATAAAACGGGTAAATTAAGTGGAAGAGGCGCATATTTGTGTGATAATATAGTTTGCCTTGAAAAAGTTATAAAGTCTAAAAGATTAGAAAGAGTTTTTGAAACACATATTTCCAATGAAATTTATGAAAGTTTAAGAGATGCTATGGTGGAAAAATAGAATATTATAAAATGAAATTTATAATGTATGCTAATATAACATAGTGTACTTAAAATCAAAGAAAAATAAACGCTAAAACATAATTACTTGGAGGTTAATAGCTTTGAACAATAATAAAGTTTATGGATTATTAGGTTTGGCAATGAAGGCTGGCAAAATAGCTTTTGGAACAGATAGTTGTATAGAAGAAATACAAAGAAAAAGAGTTAAATTGGTAATTGTTGCAACAGATGCGGCAGAAAGGACAAAAATGAAATTGAATAAAATTTGTAGTGACAATAATGTAGCAATGCTAGAGTTTTCTACAATAGAAGAGCTAAGTAATGCAATTGGCAAAAGCAATAAAGCTATATTAGGTATTAGAGATATAAATTTTTCAAATGAAATTAAAAAAATAATTAATGGGGGTGAAGCTATTGGGTAAAATAAAAATACACGAAATAGCAAAAGAAGTAGGTTTAACAAGTAAAGAAATAATAAAGATAGCAAACGACTTAGGAATAGGAGTAACAAGTCACTTAAGTGCAGTTGATGACGAACAAGCCAGCCAGATAAAGAGTAAGGTTGGAGGAGAAAAAAAGTCAGAAAATAAAGAGGAAAATAAAACAGCAAAAAAAGATAATAATGTGGCAAAAAATAATAAAAAGGATACTACTTCTAGTAATTCAAAAAAGCAAGAAACTCCTGTTATTATTAGAAGAGAAGTTATAATTTCAGAAGAAGAAAAAGAAGAGCAAAACAAGGCAAAGCAAAGTGAAGACAACCAAAAGCAAGTGGGCTTTGTAGAAAGAAATAACAAAAAAGATTTTAATATTGTATATAGAAACAAACAAACTAAGCCTCTTACCGTTAGCGAACTTTTTGGACTAAAACCAAAAGAAGAGAAAAAAGAAGAAAAAGAAATAAAACAAGAAGAAACAAAAGTTGAGGAAAAGAAGTTAGAAGTTGAAGAAAATAAAAAAGCTGAAAGCAGTGAAAAAGTAGAGCGAGGGGAAGAGACTATAATTACACAAAATAAAGTTATGGAAAATAAAAATAATTACGTAAATAATAACAATAATTCTGGTAATAATAAAAATGTAAACAGAAACAATAACTATAATAGAAATAACAATTTTAGAAACAACGATAGAAGTGGCGACAGAAATTTCGATAGGAATAATGACAGAAATGCTGATAGAAACGGCGATAGAAATCAAAATAGAAGAAATAATTTTAATGGTGACAGAAATAATAGAAATAATCAAAATAGAAATAATCAAAATAGAAATAATTTTAGAAATAATAACCAAAACGGCAAATTTAATAATGGAAGAAGACCTTTAGACGAAAAGGGAATAGACAAAAATATTAAAAACCTAATGACAGTAGAAATGCCAGAAAAAGAGGCTCAAAGAGATTATAGTACTAGAGCAATAGACAAGCAGAAGGCAAGTCGTCAATACGACGATAACAAGACTAAAAAAACAAATAAGTCAAGAAGAAATAATCAATATGACGAGTTTGATAGTGGGAAATTAAAAGACTTAAAGCAAGTAAATAGATTGTCTAATATGTTTACAGAACAAGATGGTGGAATGCTAGAGTATTACGATTTGACAACTGCAAGAGGCAAGAAAAATAAAAAGAAAGTTCAAAAAGATAATGAAGAAAGAAATAAGCAAAAGATTTTTGAACTTAAAGAAATTACAATTCCAGAAAATATTACCGTAAAAGACTTAGCTGCAGAAATGAAAAAGACAACAGCTGAGGTAATAAAAAAATTGTTTGATTTAGGAATTATGGCTACAATAAATAATACTGTTGACTTTGATACAGCTTATTTAGTAGCAAGCGAGTTTGGAATAACTGCTAATAAAAAGACAGAAGTAAAAGAAGAAGACATACTATTTGACGACACAGAAGATTCACCAGAAGAATTAGAACCAAGACCACCAGTAGTTGTTGTTATGGGACACGTAGACCACGGAAAAACTTCATTGCTAGATGCTATTAGAAGCACAAATGTAATAGAAGGAGAAGCAGGAGGAATTACACAACACATAGGTGCATACAAAGTAAACGTAAATGGAAGAGAGATTACTTTCTTGGATACACCAGGTCACGAAGCATTTACAAGTATGAGAGTAAGAGGTGCTCAAATAACAGATATTGCAATTTTAGTTATAGCAGCAGATGATGGAGTAATGCCACAAACAGTAGAAGCAATAAATCACGCAAAAGCTGCCGAAATACCAATAATAGTAGCTGTAAATAAAATAGATTTACCTGGAGCAAATGTAGAAAAAATAAAACAAGAACTAATGGAATATGAATTAGTACCAGAAGAATGGGGAGGAGACACAATTTATGTTCCAATATCTGCTAAAAACCATATTAATATAGAAAATTTATTAGAAATGGTGCTTTTAGTAGCAGATGTAAAAGAACTAAAAGCAAATCCACATAAACAAGCAAAAGGTACAGTAATAGAAGCAAGATTGGATAAAGCAAAAGGACCTATTGCATCAATCTTAGTTCAAAGAGGAACACTAGATGTTGGAGATACTATTGTAGTTGGTACATCAATTGGTAGAATTAGAGCAATGAGAAATGATAAAGGCCAAAAAATAAAGAAAGCTGGACCATCAACACCAGTAGAAGTTATGGGACTTACAAACGTACCAGAAGCTGGAGATACATTCTACGAAGTAAAAGACGAAAAGGTTGCTAAACACTTAATAGAAAGAAGAAAACGTCAAGAAAGAGAAGCTGCAATGGCAGAGCAAAGCAAAGTAACACTAAGCAATTTATTTGAAAAAATGGAAAGCGAAAACTTAAAACAATTAGATATAATTGTAAAAGCAGACGTTCAAGGAACGGCACAAGCATTAAAACAATCATTAGAAAAATTATCTAATGAAGAAGTTAATGTAAGAGTAATCCATTCAGCAGTTGGTGCTGTTACAGAATCTGACGTACAACTTGCAAAAGCAGCAAAAGCAATAATTATAGCATTTAACGTAAGACCAGGAACAACAGCAAAAGATATGGCAGAAAAAGGTGGAGTAGAAATAAAACAATATTCTGTAATTTACAATGCAATAGAAGACGTAGAGGCTGCTATGAAGGGTATGCTAGCACCAGTATACGAAGAAAAAGTAATTGGAAACGTAGAAGTAAGACAAACATTTAAAGTGTCTAACGTTGGAACAATTGCAGGTGCTTATGTACTAGACGGAAGAGTTGAAAGAAACGCAGGAGTAAGAGTAATACGTGATAATGTTGTAATTCACGAAGGAAAACTTGCTTCATTAAAACGTTTCAAAGACGATGTAAAAGAAGTTACAAAGGGATTTGAGTGCGGAATCCAAATAGAGAAATATAATGACATAAAAGAGGGAGATGTTATTGAGGTTTATGTTATGGAGGAAGTAAAGAGATAGTTTTGAAGATAATTGTTTTTGGCGTTGTTGCACATCATTTAAAATTTATTCAACGTACACCAAGTACGCCTCATAAATTTTAAATTCGTGCGCCTAGCCAAAAAGCAATTCTTTTCAAAACTAGGTGGGAAAAAGGAGTGTCCCAAACGTTTAAGGAAGAAAAAGAAAAACAAGGACAGAGGTGATAAGTAATGGCAAAGAACGAGGCTAGACTAAATAGAATTAATGAGGAATTGAAAAAAGAGTTAAGTCAAGTGCTTAATTACGAGCTTAAAAATCCAA
The DNA here is from genome assembly GCA_930991035.1 of uncultured Clostridium sp. Lineage (GTDB taxonomy): Bacteria > Bacillota > Clostridia > TANB77 > CAG-508 > CALXVA01. The sequence goes on from CAKNRV010000012.1 coordinate 15,881, forward strand.
ATGTTACAGGAATGCTAAGTGTCACAAGAGTTAAAATAACACCGGATTTTAAGTATGCAAAGGTATATGTAAGTATACTTAATTCAAAAAATATAAATAAAACTATGGAAGGATTAAAAGAATCTTCTGGATTTATAAGGTCGAGAATTGCAAAAACTGTAAATTTAAGAATTACTCCAGAACTAGTTTTTGAAATTGACGATTCAATAGAATATGGTGCTAAGATAGATGCAATATTGAAAGATTTAAAAATTGGAGAAAAAGAGGGAAATGAAACAATAGAAGATAATAGTGATAATGAAGAATAATGTAGGGCTATAATAGCTCGAATGGAGGTTAGAATGAGCACTTTAGATAATATGCTAGAGGAGATAAACAAGGCAGAAAGCATAGTGATACTTACGCACGAAAATCCAGATGGAGATGCTGTTGGAACAGGTCTTGCACTATATGGTGCATTGAAGCAATTAGGAAAAAATCCTGATATAATTATCCCAGAATATTCTCGTACTTTTGCTTTTTTACCTGGTGCAGACGAAATAAAAAAAGAGTCAGATATAGAAAAATATGATTTAGCAATTTCAGTGGACTGTGCCACAATAAAAATGTTAAATGGATTTGCAAATTATTTTGAAAATGCAAAAGTAAAAATATCGATAGACCATCACAGCACAAATACTATGTTTGGAGATTTCAATTATGTAATTCCAGATGCACCGGCTTGTGCACAAGTTCTTTTAGTAGTTTTAGAATTTTTAAAAGTTGAAATTACAAAAGAGATTGGAACGTGCATTGTAGCAGGGATAATTACAGATACAGGTGGATTTAAGTATTCTGGTGTAAATGCAGAAACTTTTGAATTTGTAGCATTTCTTTTAGATAAAGGAGTTAATGTGTCTAAAATCTATAGGCAGGTTCTACAAATAAAAACAAAAGCTAACTTTGAACTTAATAGAATAGCCTCTAATAGACTAGAATTTTATGAAGATGGGAAAATAGCATATACATATATTACTAAAGAGGATGAAGAAGCAGTCAAAGCGGAAAACGGAGACCACGAAGGTATTGTAGAAGTTGGTAGAGATATTGAAGGTGTAGAGGTATCTGTATTTATACGCCAGACAGATAAAGGTTGCAAAGTATCAATGAGGTCAAATGACTATGTTAATGTTTCTGATGTATGCTTACTTTTAGGTGGCGGAGGTCATATACACGCTGCTGGATGTACGTTACAATGTACAATAGAGCAAGCAAAGGAAAAAATACTAAGACAGTTAGAAGCGGTTATGTAAAAGTCCGTTCCATCTTGCTGAAAGATATATATATAATATATCTTCCACGTGGAACTACTTAGAAAAAATAAATAATAAATAAAAGAAAAGGAAATTTAATGGACGGAGTTATACTAATAAATAAAGAAAAAAATTGTACTTCTGCTAATGTTGTAAGTAAGGTAAAATATATTTTAAATGAAAAAGTTGGTCATACAGGTACATTAGACCCTAATGCTACTGGATTGCTACCTATTTTAATAGGTAAAGGCACAAAGCTATCATACTATTTAATAAACCACGATAAAGAGTATGAAGTTACTTTAAAATTAGGAGAGAAGACAGAAACCGCAGATACAGAAGGAAAAGTAATAGAAGAAAAGCCTGTAAGTGAAGAAATGATAAATAAGAATAATGTAGAAAAAGTACTTACCTCGTTTTTGGGAGAACAAGAACAGATTCCTCCAATGTATTCGGCTATAAAAGTTCAAGGAAAAAAACTATATGAGTATGCTAGAAAGGATATTCATATTGATTTAAAGCCAAGAAAAATAAAAATATATGATATAGTTTTAAATAAGATAGATGTAGAAAATAAACTAATTTTATTTAAAGTTCAATGCTCTAAGGGAACATATATAAGAAGCTTGTGCGAAGATATAGCAAATAGATTGGGAACTGTTGGATATATGAAAGAACTTAATAGAACCAAAGTAGGAATATTTGATATTAAAGATAGTATACATATAAACGAATTAGAGCAAAACAAAGACAATATGGAATATATAAAAAAACATATTATTTCAATTGAGCAATTATTTATTGAGCTGTATGGGAAAGAAAACAAAATACAGTTGAATGATAACAAAATGCAACTTTTTATTAACGGAGTAAAGCTCTCGTTTACGTTAGAAAATGGATTATATAGGATATATAATAACGAGAATAAATTTGTAGGCATAGGCAGTTGCAATGAAGGAAAGTTAAAAAGAGAGATAGTTATTTAGATTTATAAAGTGAATAAAAATAAATCCACTTGACAAAAGAGGATATGTACTGATATTATTATTGCATAAAAACAAGAAAAAACATAGGAGGAGAAACAAGAAAAATGACTAAAACCGTTGATACTGTAAGAGAGAGAGAGAGAGAGAGAGCAATAGATTAGAGAAAAGTGCTCTAATTTGTGATGCAAAAAATAATGAATATAATACAGAGAATATAGATAAAAGCAGTTCAAAAACTAAAGAAGAGATACAAAATAAAGCTAAGGAAAGCACACTAGTAGTATGCGCTAAAAGTGTATGCAAAAACGAAATAATAAAAGAAGATAAAACAAAAAGGATAGATTATATTGCGAATAGAAGAAAGGAAAAACTTCTATTTACAGGATAGTCTATCCTTTTTGTGCTGTAAAACTAAAAAGAAAAAAGTAAGCTAATTTTAAAGTTTAAGCACAAATGTGGAAATTTAGAAAAATACAATAAAAGAATACAAAGAGGAGGAATTTTTAGAAATGAAAAAGAAAAGCTTAAGAAAAATATTACAAAATGAAAGAAGACAAAACAGAGGAATAACGCTAATTGCGTTAGTAATTACAATAGTTGTTCTAGTCATACTGGCAACAATATCAATTAATTTTCTATTTGGAGAAAATGGATTAGTAACAAAGGCACAGCAAGCCACTCAGCTAACAGAAGAAGCTAGTGCAATGGAAGATATGGGAATATATTTAGCAAGTGTAAAAGGTGTAGAAGCGCAAGAAGAAAATTTTAGATTAGCAGATTATTTAAGTAATAATATAGGAAATAATGGATTAGAGGATTTCTTAAATAATGGAGATGGTTATGGACAGGTATCATATAATGGAAATAAATTTTTAGTAAATTTAACTGACTATACTTATACGTATTTAGGAAAAAGTGATGGTACAGTAAATAGACGTATAGAACAAGTATTAGGAAACAACAATGAAAGTGTACCAGGAATCTCAATGGTAGAGGCTGGAGCAATAGAAACAGAGGACTTAGGATGGAGAGTACTAAGTGTAAATAAAGATGGAAGTGTAAACTTAATAGCAAATAGAAATACAGGATTTGAAGTGTCACTATCAGGAATAAATGGATATACAAATGGAGTAAAAGCATTAAATGAAATATGTTCAAAATTATATGGAAACTTAGAAATAAATGGAGTACAAGTAATATCAGCAAGAAATGCAAATGTTGAAGACTTCTACAATGTAACATATGGTGTAAATAGTAGTGAAGATATAGGAAAAGTATATACAACACAAAAAATCCAAGCATATATAAACACACTAGATGTAACAAATGATGGATATTCAACAGAACAAATAGAAAATTATATAGATGCAGGTAATACATCAGGCGAGCAATCTAGTAACACACAAATGCTTGTATCAAGCCAAGGAATGACAATAAAAGAAGTGGCTACAAGAACAGCAAAAGAAGAAACAGCAAGTATGCTGAATACAGGAAATAATTATTGGCTAGCAACAAGAAATACAAATTCACATTGGGATTCGCAAAGTGGTGAAATACCAGATTCAGAAGACGAAAGATATGAAGAATATAAAATGACGTATATAAGAGCAGATGGAGAATACGCAAATTATACAATCTTCAAAATAGATGGCCATAATACATCAGGAACAAATATCACACAAAACTGTGCATTGAGACCAGTAATAACAGTGCCAGCAGAGTGTGTTCCAGATACAACAATAGGAGCAAGCGTAGAAACAGACCCATTTAATAAAACAGGAGAAGACACAAATGGATATGTAAAAGCAGAAACGATAGCAACTTTGTTAGGAACAGATGTAAAAGGGGTAAATGCAATAAGCTCAGGATTACCAACAATAGAAGCAGATATGACTTGGACAAAATTAGAAGCTGGAGGATATAATAGTTTAACAGGAGAGTTTGATACAGAAAATTATGACTATTATATAGCAGATAAAACAACTAAATTGCAAATGAGACTAACAGGAGCGCCAGCATACAATAATGGAGTATTGGCAATGGACACGGTTATGAATAATTTGTATGGAAATTTAACAGAAATAAAAATAAATGATGGTAAAGATACTATAAAAGTAAATGTAGTGTTAGCAAGAAATGCAAAATTTGAAGACTTTTATGACGAGACTGAAACAAGTAGTTCTTCATATGGGGGAGTATGGTCAACAAATGCAAATGATAGTACGGCACCAAATAAAATAACGTCAACGGGAAATAGATATGCGCCAACATTATTTGCCTCTGAAGACATAAATACAAGTAATGGAATAAGTGACGGATATTCAGATGCAAAAATAACAACATATAACTTAAGTACAACAGGGTCGACAATACAATTAACCGATGAGCAAAGAAATTCATATTCGTATGAATTTTATAATGCGGATCCAGGACTAAAAGTTGTATACAATGCTTACTCGGGTAACCCAAATAGAAATACAGCACAGGCTAATACAGGAACACCATTCTGGCTTTCGTCGCGCTGCGTGGAAGCGCGCTGGCACAGCGCTCTCTTCTACTTCCGCTGTATGTCTGGCATTGGAGCATTGAATACAAGCAATGTGTTCATCTCGTACTCTAGCACGAACTCTAATTGCTATGGCTTGCGCCCAGTCTTGCAGGTTTCTAAATAGGTTTTGTAAATTATACTACTTGACAAAAGAGTATATGTACTGATATTATTATGACATAAAAGCAAGAAAAAAACATAGGAGAAGAAACAAGAAAAATGACTAAAACCGTTGGCGTTGTAAGAGAGAGAGAGAGAGCAATAGATTAGAGAAAGTTGCTTTAATTTGTGATGCGAAAAATGTAGAATACAATACAGAAAATATAGACAAAAGTAGCTCAAAAAATAAAGAAAAAATACAAAATAAAGCAAGTGAAAGTACGCTATTAGTATGTACTAAAAATGTATGTAAAAACAAAATAATAAAAGAAGATAAAGCAAAAAGGGTAGATTATATTGCAAATAGAAGAAAGGAAAAACTTCTATTTACAGGATAGTCTATCCTTTTTGTGCTGTAAAATGAAAAAAGTAAACAAACTTTATAGTTTAAGCACAAATGTCAAAAGAAAGTGGCAGATAGCGAAATAAAACGCTATATAGAAGAAAAATACAAAGAGGAGGAAATTTTAGAAGACTATGTGTTTAGTCAATGCAGAAATTTAGCAGAAATAATTATACCGACAAATTTGACAAGAATAGATGCTGGAGCATTTTATAATTGCGTCAAATTAAATAATATAACCATACCAGCAGGAGTCACTAACATAGATACTAGTAGCCTTTATGGATGTGCAAATCTAACTAATGTAACAATAGACTCCGAAAATGAAGTATACGAAATAGACGGAGAGCAGCCAGGAATAATATATAAGAAAGAAAATGGAGTACGAATATCATTAATAATGTTAGCTCCAATGGCAAATGAAGAAACAGTAAAAATAAGTGAAGGAATTACAGAATTAGGATTATCAGCATTATCAATATGTACAAATATGAAAACATTGGAGTTGCCAAGTAGCTTATCAAGTATTGAAGGAAGTGCTTTTGATGGACTAAGACTACTGGAAAATATAAGTTTTCCACAAGGAAATAATAAATATACAGTACAAGATGGATATTTGTATGGAAATAATGGAACAGAACTAATTTATATTGTGCCAACTAAGACACAAATTGAAATAAGTGAAAATGTACAAACAATAAAAAGTTTTGCAATTCAAAATAGAAATATAACAGAATTAATTATACCAAACAATGTAACAACAATAGAAAGACAAATACTTCGTAATAGTACTAACTTAAAAAGTATAAAAATTGGAACTGGAGTAAGTAGTTTGAATAGCAATTTTAAGGCATATGCAGGTATACAAGCTGGACTTCAAATAGAGATAAATTCAGGAAATCAATACTATAAGGTAGTAAATAATTTGATATTAACAATAGATGGAACAGAAGTTGTTACCTACGTAGATACAAACGTACAAACTCAAACAATACCAGATGGAGTAAAAAAATTAGCGCTAGTGCATTCTTAGACTTTAATATAGCGAACGCAATAAGTCTACCAGGCACTTTACAAGTAATAGGTAGAGAAAGTTTTAGAAGTTGTACAAATTTAACAGAGATAGAGATACCAAGTGGTGTGGAAACAATAGAGGATAACGCATTTTATAATTGTTCAAACTTGGAAACAATAAAAATAAACAAAGCAGAAGGCGACTTAGCAGGAGCACCTTGGGGAGCACCAAAGGGTGATAGAGCACTTGTATGGAGCGAGTAAATAAATATAAATCATATATTGTAAATTCTTACAAAAATACCAATTTTTTATATTGCAAAATACAACAAAATAATATATAATTTTTATGAATATCAATAAAAACTTATGCAAAAAGTGGAAAAACTGTGGATAAAGAGGTAGAAATATATGAAGAAGAAACTTATAAATTATATATTATGTATTTTTGCTGTATGTATACTGCTAATGTTACTACCAAATGTGGCTAAAGCAGCAGAGGAAACTGTGTTAGAAAGTACAAAATACTTAATTTTAGAGGAAAGAGGATATATTACAAGAATTGTACCAGAGACGGAAATTGCAGAATTTAAGCAAGGGTTTAATGTAAGTTCAGATGCTATTGGCATATATCAAGATAGTACAATGTCAGAAGAAGTTACTTCTGGATATATTAAAACCGGAATGTATGCAACTTTTGATGGAACTAACCAAAATTTTGAACTCAGCGTAATAGGTGATATAGATTCAGATGGAGAAATTACCCAAATAGATTTAAATCGTTTAATAAAGCACGTCGTAGGTTTACAAGAAGCCCAATTACAAGGGCTAACTCAAATTTCTGCCGACTTATCTAGTGATGGAAATATAAATCAAGTTGATATTACAATTATGATTAGATATATAATGGAGCACGAACTATATATACCAGAGATAGTTAGACCGTCTGCACCAACTATTGAAGTAATTAGTGGTGAAGTAAATCCAAGTGGGTCATATAAAGGGGAGGTTAAAGTTCAAATAACAGAAAACTTAGATTCTGGTGTAGAAATAGGAAAAACAATTTACAAAATATCTGGAAGTACAACAGTAGAAGAAACAGAGATTGAATCAGGTGGAATAATTACTCTAACTGATAAAGGTGAATATAAAATAACTGCATTTTCATATTCTTTAGAAGGTGCAAGGTCAGCTATTGTTAGCAAAACCATAAAAATTACTGGGTTGCCACCAGATTTATATGACGAAGAAAAAGCAGAGCAAGAAGGTAAAGAACCAAATGTAACTGTTTCTAAATCTGAGGAAGATTGGACAAATCAAGACGTTATTATAAAAATTGAATTAGACGAAGATGTAAATCCAGATGGAGAGTACGAATTACAATACAAGGACGACGATGGAGAATGGAAACCTTATGACCCAGAAACAGGTATTATTGTTTCTGAAAATACTGAAATAGAAGTTAATTTAACAGATGGAGAAAATAACGGAGGCTCTATAACTGTTGTGGTAGACAATATAGATAAAAATCTTCCAGAAGGAACTTTAAATGTAATTCCAACACAGGATAAAGTAATAGTAAATGTAGATGCTAAAGACGATTTATCTGGAATAGAAGAGTACATATATCAAATTGGTAAAGTAAATGAAGATGGAGAGATAGAATGGCAAGAGCCAATCTCTTCTACTGATAATAACCATATTTTTGAAGATTTAGAAAAGGACACTACATACAAGGTTAAAGTTGAGATTATAGATAAAGCGCGAAATAAAACAGTACTTGAAGAAGAAGTAACAACTTTAGAAGATGGTACTTCTGGTCAATTTATACAAATTAGCCAAGATTCAAGAAAGTGGACTTCGCAGTCTGTAAAAGTTACTGTAACTGCTACTACTAATCAGTATAAAACGGAATATAGTATAGATGGAACTACTTGGACAGAATTTGAATCAATACAAGAGCTAACAATTACAGAAAATAGAACTGTTTATGGTAGGGCATCACTAAATGGACAGATTCTAGAAGTTGTAAGCTTAGATGTTACCAACATAGACAAACAAGCACCAAAAGCTGAAATAGAAATTTCTGATATTACAAGTAGAAGTTTTAAAGCTACACTTAAAGCGGAAGATGAGATAAGTGGAATTGCTAAATTAATATGGTATTACAAACCAGCAGATAAAGACACCTACGAGCAAAAAGAATATAATTATGTGGTTATAGGAAGCACTGGGCAGGGAGCTAAGACACAAAATACAACTTATGATTATATAGACTTAATTAGTGGAACTTATTGGGTATGTGCAGAGGTTACAGATGCGGCAGGAAATTCATATATTACAGATACTATTTATGTTGAACCAGAAATTGTAACTTCTGGAACAGAAGGTATTAAAGTAACACAAAGTAATTCAAACTGGACTAATGAGAGTGTTGATGTAAAAATAGAGTCAACAGATGAAAGATATACAGTTTTGACAAGTACTGATGGAGACGAATGGAACCCAGTAACAGAATATACTTTATATGAAAATGATACTATTTATTGTAAATTAACAGATGGAATAAATTCAGGAGAAGTTCTTGAATATAATGTAACAAACATAGACACGCAGAAGTCTGAAGTAGAGATTTCTCAAAAAGATGTAACAAGTAAATCATTTACAGCTAATTTGAATATAAAGGATAACGCAAGTGGTTTAGGACAGATTAAATGGTATTACAAAAAAGACGGAGACAGTGACTATATAGAGGTAATACAAGATTATACGGAAATTAAAGGACCAAATGCAGGTGAATTAGAAACACAAAAAGAGTTATTTATAGACAACCTAACTTCTGGAACATACCAAGTTTATGCAATTGTAACAGATGTTGCCGGAAATACAACACAAACAGAAGAAATATCTATAACACTAGTTACAATTACTACTGGAGAAGAAGGTTTAAGTTTAGCTAAAGATAATGAAAATTGGACAAATCAGCAAGTAACTGTAAATGCTACTTTATTGGACGAAAGATATACTATTCAATTGAAATCAAATGAGTCAGACTGGCAAAATGCTACAAGTTTAACTCTTACTTCGAATGATACAGTATATGCAAGATTAACAGATGGTGTAAACTATGGAGAGCAAACATCTATACAAGTAACAAATATAGATAAGGAAATCGTAAATGCAACAATGTCTAATATAGACACGACCAGCAAAAGCTTTACACTTAAAGCTGATATAACAGATAATGCAAGTGGACTTGCAGAAATTGATTGGTATATTAGAAAAGATGGAGAAGAGGAATGGAAACTTTCTGAAGATTCTTTTGAAGAAATAAACGGAAGTGTAGCAGGAGAGCTAGATACTAGTAAAGAAAAAGAGTATGACAATTTAACTACTGGAACTTATCAAGTATATGCGTTAATTACGGACGTTGCTGGTAATACCGCGGTCCTAGATAGCACTGGAGTTAGCGAGCAAGATCCAAATAATCCAGATTATGATCCGGACGAAGAAGGAAATGATCCATTAGATACTACTTTAGTTACAATTACAGATGGAGAAGATGGTATAGAGTTTGTTTCTAGCAATGAAAACTGGACAAACCAAAATGTTACAATAACAGCAAATTCAACAGACGAAAGATATACAGTACAAACGAGTACAGATGGACAAAATTGGGTAGACAGAGAAGATGTGGAATTTGAAGCTAATGGAACAATATATGCAAGACTAACAGATGGAATAAATGCTGGAACAGATACAAATAGACAAGTAACTAACATAGATAAGGAACAAATAGTAGTTACAACAGATGAAATTTTAAATATAACTAGTAAGTCATTTACTAATCAGATAGACATAACAGATAATGCAAGTGGTTTATCAAAAATACAAATTTACTACAAAAAACAAGAAGATGCGGACTATAAAGTGAAAGAAGAAAATTACCAACAATTAAATGGAAGTGTAGCAGGAGAGAAAGATACAAGTAAAAATATATTAGTAGATAATTTAGAAACAGGAACGTATATTACTTATGCAGTAATAACAGATGTGGCTGGTAATACTACTACAACACAAGAAAAAGAATTAACATTACTTGCTATGCCAGCTGGAGATGCAACTTTAATGCTTGAACCAAGCAATACAAACTGGACAAATGAACCTATAACAATAACTGTACACAATACAGACGATAGGTATAGTGTTCAAGTAAGCTTAGATGGATTAAAATGGGAAGACAAAGACGAGATAACAATAGATAAAAATGAGATAGTGTATTCAAGACTAACTGATGGAGTGAACTTTGGAGAGGCAGCAAGTATAACAATAACAAACATAGATACAACACAGCCAACAGGTTCAGTACAATTAATAGGAACAACAAGTAAATCAATGGAAATACAAGCCGAAGCTCAGGACGAGGCAAGCGGTATTGCACAAATTACTTGGTATTACCAAAAAGAAGGCGAAGCTGCGCAAAGCAAAACAGTAAATTACAAAACAATAAACGGAGCTGAAGCTGGAGAACTACAAGTTACAGAAAATCAAATTTTTGATAACTTAATAAACGGTACTTATGAAGTTTGGGCAGTGATAACAGATGTTGCATCAAATGTTACAACAACAGAAAAAATAACGGTAGTATTAGATACAATAACTCCAGGAGAAACAGCTTTAACATTAACTCCAGATATAACATATTGGACAAATGGAAGTGTAACAGTAGAGGTAACAAATACAGATAGTAAATATGGGGTTCAAACAAGTACAGATGGAACCCAGTGGAATAATGAATCTGTTGTTACAACAGATAAAAACGTTACTGTATATGCAAGATTATTTGACGGAGTAAATGGTGGAGAAGCAGCATCATATACAGTTGGAAATATAGATAAAGACTTACCAATACTAGGCAGTATAAATAACAAACCAGGTGGAACATCCTTAACTTTAAGCCTAGATGTTACAGACGCATTAAGTGGTATAGCAAAAATAAATTGGTACTATAAATTGACTTCAGAAGAAAAATACAATGTTACAACAAATGATTACGTAGATATAAATGGAAGCGAAAAAGGAAGTAATAGTGATACACTAACAACAACAATTTCAAATTTAATTGCAGGAAGTACATACAACATTTATGTAGAAGTATATGACGTAGCTGGAAATATGGTTTCTACAATAGATTCACCAATAGAAGCTATAACAAATACAGCCCCAGAGGCACCAACAGTTACATTATCTTCAAAAACAACAAATTCTATTACAGTACAAGCAAATGCAACAGATGCAGATGGAGATAGATTAACATACACATTATATACAAGTACAAGCGAAAATGGTGATTATACGGAAGCTGCAACTGCAACAGGAGATTCAGGAAGTAATGTTACTTTAACAGCAAGTAATTTAACAGATTATACAATATACTATTACTATGTAACAGTAACTGACCAAATAGCAGATAACCAAAGCACTAAAGCGAACCAAAGGACATATTGTCCAGGAACAGGACATAGCGGAAACTATTGTGATGGAACAACCACAACAAGTAGAACTTGTACAGGTTGTAGAGGATATGGAACAATAGAAACAGAAAGAACTTGTAGTTCTTGTAGAGGAAGCGGTGGAGATTATGAGACAGTTTCTGTAAGATGTGGAGCTTGCGGAGGTTCTGGAGAGACAGAAAGAAACTGTAGCTCTTGTGGAGGTTCTGGTAGAATAGATAGATGGATTACTTGCCATACTTGTTTTGGAACTGGAACAGTAACAGGAGATGGAACTTGCCCATCTTGTGGAGGTTCTGGACAGATATATCAAGAAGGAGCTTGGTGTGGAGCTTGCGGTGGCAGTGGTAGTGTAACATCTTCTTGTGGAGCTTGCGGTGGATCTGGTAGTACAACATCATCAGAATGGGTAAGTTGCAGATCTTGTGGCGGACGAGGAGAGGTAACAGTAGATGTAACTTGTAGCACTTGTAGAGGAACTGGAACAGTATATATAACAACACCTGGATGCTCACACGGAAATAGCTCACCACACTATTACTGTACAACACATAATTACAACGGCAGTGTATCAAACCATTGTGTACACGGTAAATCTTCACAACACGATGACTAATAAATAATAAGGAGGAAAGATGCGATTTGGTTTTTAGCATCTAACTACAAAATGAAAAAACAATTAAAAAAATTTCCGATTATTTTAATAATTGTGCTTATATTAATTGTAGCTTTAGCTATAATAATAGTAAAAATGCATAACAATAATAATGAAAATAATCAAAATTTATCAAGCGTTAATGATAATTTTTCACAAGTTACAAGTGATGGTACAAAAATAAATATAAGTGAAATGTTAAATGCAGATAAAGAGTTTGATGGTCTAGACATAACAAACATAGAACTTAAAAGCGATGGACAAGTTACACAGCTTACAGCTACAATTAATAATAGTACAGGAAGAACAAAAGGTGGTTATCCAGCTAAAATAGTTTTTGTTGATAGCAATAATACTAAGCTTGTTGAAATGGGAATATACATAAAAGAATTGCAACCTGGAGAAAGTACAATTTTAAATGGAAAAATAACTTTTGATTATACTAATGCATATAATTTCAATATTCAGAAATAATAACTAATAATGATTTTAAATTTTTATTAATAAACTCAAGGAGGAAAAAATATGAGAAGAACAATAAAAACGATAGCACTTTTTCTAATTTTTATGATTTTTTTAATGCCACTATATGCACAAGCAGATAGTTTTACATTTAATGTGACAGCAGATAAAACACAAGTAGACCCAGGAGAGGAAGTTGTAATAACATTAAATTTATCTGACATTGATGCTGGAGAATTAGGAATAAATACAGTTGAAGCTACTCTTTCGTATGATACAAATGTATTTGAAGAAGTAACACAAGAAGATTTTCAATCATTAAATAACTGGTCTCTTACATATAATGGGGAAGACACAGAACAAAAAGGAAAAATACTATGTGTTATAATAGCATCTGGAGTAACAGAAGATCAAACAATTGGAACAATAACATTAAAAGTAAAAGAAGGTGTAGAATATCAAAACACAACAGTGAGCTTTACAGGTATAGCTACCAATAATGGAACAGATATTATAAACGAAACAGATAAAACAATTAATTTAGAAATAGGAACGACTCCTGCAGAACCAGAGGAACCAAATGAGGATAACAACAATGAAATAAACATTGGCAATACAGTAGATGACGATAATTCAAATACTACAACTAATACTCCAACTTCTGATAATACACAATCACCAAATAGACTTCCTCAAACAGGAACAGCAATGTTTTTTATGATTGCATTTGTTATAATTGTATTAGGAATTTTAACGTTTGTAGGATATAATAGATATAAAAATATAGATAAGTAAAAACACAAAATTATAGGTTTACAATAGATGGTCAAAAAAACATAAAATGTACTTGAAAAAATCATAATAGTATGATAATATATAAGTACCTCAAAAAATCATAATAAAATAATTCCCTGCGTAGTGCGTGTAGACTGGAATTTTAGAACCAACAATAGATTAAAGGGAGTCCGCCTTTGGATGTGGCGTGTATGCTTGCATTTATGTAAGAAACCCAGGAGCATTCAACAAGACACCCACCTGTGAAAGCAGGCTCTTAAAATTTCATTCATCTTACGGCTAATGTGGGGTATTATTTTGTATAAATAAATTAATATATGGAGATATAAATAAAGGCATATATGTAATTGGATTTTGAAAAAAATTCATTAGTGCAGTAAAAATTAAGATAGAAGAACAAGGTTAATACTTTGTTCTTTAAAATTAAGGGGACATAAGGTTGAAAAATAACTAATTCTTTTCCAACCAATTTGTGCCTTGAGAAAGGAATCAGATTAAATTTGAATATACAAGAACTTAGAAAAATTGGTAGAGATAAATTAAAGGACGAGGTAGAAGATTACATATATAAAGTAGATATATTATTAGAACATATTTTAGATTTTAGCAAGACTGAACTTATTATGAATTTAGATAAAGAAGTTTCCGAGCAAATATGTACAGAATTTAAACTTGATTTAGAGGAATTACTTAAGGGAAAGCCAATTCAATATATTACAAATACTCAAGAATTTATGAAACTAAATTTTTTTGTGGACGAGAGCGTATTAATTCCTCAACCAGATACAGAAATATTAGTAGAGACTGCTTTAAAATTGGCAAAAAACATTTATGCTAAAGTTAGAAAAGTAAAAATTTGGGATTTATGCACAGGAAGTGGAGCAATAGCGATTTCTTTAGAGAAATACTTAAATTTAGAAAAATATTTAGAAAATAGCAACATAGAAATTTATGCATCAGATATTAGTGAAAAAGCATTAAAAATTGCGGAGAAAAATGCTAAAATTATTAATCAAGATACTAATATAAAATTTGTTTTGTCAGATATGTTTAAAAATATCCCTCAAAAAGATTTTGATATTATAGTTTCTAATCCACCATATATAGAGACAGATACAATAACAACATTGTCAAAAGAGGTGCAAAATGAACCATTGATTGCTTTAGATGGTGGAAATGATGGATTAGAGTTTTATAGAATAATTGCAAGCAATGGCTATAAATACTTAAAAAATAATGGGACCATATTAATGGAAATAGGGTATAATCAAAAAGAAAAAGTTACAAACATTTTTAAAAAGTCTGGAAAATATAAATCAATTGAATGTATTAAAGATTTATCAAACAATGATAGAGTTATAATTGCTACATAAAAAATATTAATTAGCGGAGGTGCTAAAATGTCATTTTCAACAGAAGTAAAAGAAGAATTAAGTAAAAAAAATAACTTATCAAATAAGAATTTAGTAAAGGCTGAGTTATATGGATACTTGAGTACAAACAATGTATCTAAAGATAGTGGCGAACTAAAATTTGCAACAGAGAATGAATACAATATAAATAGGTTTAGTAAATTATTAAACAATCTTAATATAATGGGCTATGATATAAATATTGTTGGAAATAATTTTAACATTATAATATCTAAAAAAGAAGTTGATAAAATAAAAGAATTATATCAAAATTTTGAACTGCCAGAAGCAGAAAGCGAGCAAAAAGCTTTTGTGCGAGGTTGCTTTTTAGGAAGTGGCTCAATCAATAACCCACAAAATAAATACCATATAGAAATTATTTTAAAAGATTTGAATATAGCAAATGACGTTATAAAAATTTTAAAAGAGTATAATATAATATTTAAAGTTTTAGAACAAAATAATCATAATAAAAAGAAAGTATCAATATACTCAAAAGATGGGGAAGAAATATCAAAGTTTTTGGCATTTATTGAAGCAAGCTCGTGTGTATTAAAATTTGAAGAGATACGAGTATACAGGGATATGCGCAATAATGTAAATAGAGTGGTAAATTGCGAAACAGCTAATTTAGCAAAAACAGTAGATGCAGCAGTTAAACAAATAAATGCTATAAAAAAATTGCAAGAAACAGGAAAGTTTAACGAATTACCGGACAACCTTAAAGAATTAGCAAAATTAAGAGTGGAAAATCCAGAAGCATCTTTAACAGAATTAGGACAAATGTTAAAGGAGCCAATAGGAAAATCGGGTGTAAATTATAGATTAAAAAGTATTATGAAGTTTGCATTTACAAATGGATAATTCAAAAACAAATTTGCAGAAAGAGAGGAGCAATTAGATGCACACTAAAAATATAGGGCTATATATACACATACCATTTTGTAAGAAAAAATGTGAGTATTGCGATTTTAAATCTTATGCTGGTCAAGAAGCATTAATTGACGAATATATCAAATGGTTAAATTATGAAATAGAATTAGTTGGAAAGAGTAATCAAGCTGATTACGAAAATGGTCTTGATAAGTTGGCAGTAGTAAATACAATATATATTGGAGGAGGAACTCCTTCGTTTATAGAGGAAAAACATATAAAAGAAATATTAGACGCAATAAAAAAGAATTATGTGTTTCCAATTAATTTGGAAGAAAAAGTGGAAGTTACAATTGAAGTAAATCCAGGAACTGTGAATGAGGAAAAATTAAAAACATACAAGGCAAGTGGAATAAATAGACTAAGCATTGGACTTCAAGAAACTCATAATGAAATTTTAAAAAACATTGGAAGAATCCATACATATCAAGATTTTTTAGAAACATATCAAACTGCTAGAAAAGTAGGATTTGACAATATAAATGTAGACTTGATGTTGGCTTTACCAGGGCAGAGTATAGAAGATTTATCCGAAAGTGTAGATAGAATTATCAAATTAAATCCAGAACATATTTCGGTATATTCGCTAATTATTGAAGAAGGAACACCATTCTATAAAAAATATATGAATAACGAATTAAAATTACCAGAAGATGAAATAGAAAGAAAAATGTATTGGCTTGTAAAAAAGAGGTTAGAAGAAGCGGGATATAAGCATTATGAGATATCTAATTTTGCTAAACCTGGGTATGAATCAAAACATAATTTAGCTTGCTGGAATCAAGAAGAATACATAGGGTTAGGAGTCTCTGCTCATTCATACACAAATAATTTAAGATATTCTAATATAGATAATATACCAAATTATATACAAAATTTGAAAAGCGGTAAAGATTATTTGAATTTAGTTGTTCACGAAAAGCAAACCAAAGAAAGTAAAATGAAGGAATTCATAATGCTTGGATTAAGAAAAATAGATGGGGTATACATACAAAATTTTAAAGAAAAATTTGGAGAAAATCCAATTTATTTGTATAGAAAAGAATTTGAAAAATTAGTCCAAGAAGAACTTTTAGAAATAGATGGAGATGTAATAAGACTTACAAATAAGGGCTTGGACTTGGCAAATTTGGTATGGGAAGAATTTGTGTGACCTTGAACGTTTGGGACACTCCTAAAAGTTTAAGACCTTGAACTTCTGGGACACTCCTAAAAGTTTAAGATCTTGAACAAAAAGGAGTGTCCAAATTGTTCAAGGTCCTAAAGTTTAAATATTTTCTTCAACTAGCATTGGACCAATTTCAGTAACTGTTCCAGCGCCTAGTGTAAGAACTATATCAGAAGGTTTTGCATTTTCTTTAACGTATTTTACTATTTCGTTAAAGTCAGAAATGTAAATAGCTTCTTTTTTTGTTCCTTTTATGAGTTCATTAATTTTATCAACCAAATCTTTAGCAGAAATATTGTAAGTATTATTTTCTCTTGCAGCATAAATATCAGTAACAATAATATTATCAAAATTGATTAGTGCATTTACAAAATCATTTAAAAGATTTTTTGTTCTGCTATAAGTATGTGGTTGGAAAATAACCCAAGACTCATTATATTGTTTTTGCTTTAAAGCATTATATGTTGCAACAATTTCAGTAGGATGATGACCATAATCGTCATAAACACTAATATTATTAAAACTTCCTTTAAATTCAAATCTTCTATGAGCGCCTGAATATTTATATAAAGCAGACTTCATATCATCTTTTTCTATTCCATACTCATTGCAAACCGCAATGCAAGCAAGAGCATTCATAACATTATGTATTCCTGGTACAGAAAGACTAATAGTTCTATAAAAATTATTATTATGGTAAACGTCAAAAGTAGGAAATCCGTTTTTATTGTAAGTTATATTTCGTGCAACAAAATTTGCATTTTCATTTTGTATACCATAAGAAACTACTTTTGCAGTAGTGTTTCTAGCAAGTAATTTACAATTTTCGTCGTCCCAATTAATTACTAAAAGTCCGTCTTCAGGGATAAGTTTTATGTAGTTACCAAAAGATTTTATAATATTTTCTAGACTACCAAAGTAATCTAAATGGTCATTATCAATATTTAGAATAACCTCTGTTTTAGGAAATAGTTTTAAGTAACTTTCTACATACTCACAAGCTTCTATTATAAAATAGTCACTATTTCCAACTCTGTAATTTCCATCTAATTGTTTTAGGTAAGCTCCTACTTGAATAGAAGGGTCTTTGCCAGCTTCCATAAAGCATAAAGCTATCATAGATGTAGTAGTTGTTTTTCCGTGAGTTCCAGATATACAAATTGTATCTTTAAAAGACTTTGTAAGCATACCTAAAAAAGTTCCTCTTTCTATAATAGGAATGTTTAATTCTCTGGCACGTACTAATTCTGGGTCATCCTTTTTTACTGCAGCACTATATACAACTAAATTAGATTTTTCTACATTCTCAATATCGTGACCTATTTTTACAGGAATATGAGTTTTAATCAATTTATCTGTTACCTCTGAACTAGTTCTATCTGAACCAGTTACGATAAAGCCACAAGAATGTAAAATTTCGGCGATACCACTCATACTTACGCCACCAATTCCAATCAAGTGTATATGCTTATATTGTTTTAGATTATCTATGTTTAACATTTTTGTTCACTCCCTATATTTGCCAATTTCACAAATAGTATTATATACTTTTTTTTAACATTTTTCAATATAGTATATGATAAAAGTGTGATTTTGCAACAAATGTGTTGCTATTTACAGCTAATACTAAAAGGGGAAGCAATATATATAGCAGTGAATAGTAACATAACTGTAAAAAAATAAAATTTGTAGAAAATGATAAAAAAAGAAGGAAAAAAGTATTTTTTGAAGAATAATATTATTGTACATAAGAAAAACGATTAAACGTTAAGAAAATGTACGAAATTATTAAAACTTTAAGAAAGAGGTGCGCAGTATGCAAATAACAGATGTACGTTTAAGAAAAGTAAATTCAGAGAACAGAATGAAAGCTGTTGCTTCTGTAACATTCGATAATGAATTCGTTGTACACGATATTAAAGTTATCGAAAGCCAAGATGGATTATTCATTGCTATGCCAAGCAGAAAGACTCCAAACGGAGAATTCAAGGATATAGCTCATCCAATAAATCCAGAGACAAGAGAGAAAATTCAAAAAGCTATATTAGAAGCTTATGAAGCTCCTGAAGCTGATACAAATTCAGCTGAATAATATAAAAATAAAAACTCTGTACATTCTCGTACGGAGTTTTTTTGAAAATATTTGAACAAAAGGGACACTCCTTTTTGTTCAAGTTCTTGAACTTTTAGGAGTGTCCCTTTTGTTCAAGTTAACTTTTAAAATTCCTAAAACTCACAATTTTTTGGAGTTCTTGGGAAAGGTAATACATCACGAATATTTTGTACACCAGTTAAATACATCATCATTCTTTCAAAACCTAATCCAAAACCAGCGTGAGGACAACTACCATAACGTCTTAAATCTAAGTACCACCAGTAGTCTTCTTTAGATAGATTTAATTCTTTCATTCTGGCCTCCAGTTTTTCAAAATCGTCTTCTCTTTGGCTACCACCAATAATTTCACCAATTCCAGCAACTAGTAAATCAGCAGCTGCAACAGTTTTTCCATCTGGATTTTGTTTCATATAAAAAGCTTTTATTTCTTTAGGGTAGTCTGTAACAAAAACAGGTCTTTTAAATATTACTTCACTTAAATATCTTTCGTGTTCTGTTTGAATGTCAGTTCCCCAATGTACAGGGAATTCAAACTTATCATTTACTTTTTCTAATTCTTTTATTGCATCTGTGTATGTGATTCTTCCAAAATCAGAATTTACTACTGTATCTAGTTTTTCAAATAAACCTGTGTCTACAAATTTGTTAAAGAATTCCATTTCCTCTGGTGCATTTTCTCTAACATAAGTAATAATGTATTTTATCATTTCTTCTGCCAAATCCATAAAATCTTTTAAATCGGCAAAGCAGATTTCTGGTTCAATCATCCAAAATTCAGCAGCATGTTTTAAAGTGTTTGAGTTTTCGGCTCTGAAAGTTGGACCAAATGTGTATACATTTCTAAATGCGTGAGCAAAAGTTTCTACGTCTAATTGACCACTAACAGTTAAATGTGAAGATTTTCCAAAAAAGTCTTGAGAAAAATCAACTTTTCCATCTTCTGTTTTTGGAAGGTTGTCCAAGTCTAAAGCAGTAACCCTAAACATCTCTCCAGCGCCTTCACAATCACTACCTGTGATTATTGGGGGATGAACATATACAAAGCCCTTCTCTTGAAAAAATTTATGTATTGCATATGACAAAACAGATCTAACCCTAAAAACAGCATTAAAAGTATTTGTTCTAGGTCTTAAATGAGCAACTGTTCTTAAATATTCAAAAGAATGTCTTTTCTTTTGAAGTGGATAATCTAAATCTGCTAAATTTACTATTTTTACATCTGTTGCTTTTATTTCAAAAGGCTGTTTTGCATTTTCTGTTTTTACAACTTCGCCTTCTACTTCAATAGAAGAGCTAATTGATAGTTTACGTACTTCTTCAAAATTAGATAAAGTATTATCAAAAACAACCTGTACATTCTTAAAAAATGAACCGTCGTTTAATTCAATAAATCCAAAGTTTTTAGAATCTCTTAGAGTTCTAACCCATCCAGCAATTTTTACTTTCTTACCACTGTAATTGTCTGTTTCTCTGTATAATTGTTTTACTAAAGTATAATCCATAATGATACCTCCTTATATATTTTGTAATATGAATATTATACATAAAATAGATGTATAATTCAAGCAAATTTGGAAATTTGTGGCAATTTAGATAAATTCGGAATGCAACTCCAAATTTATCTAAAAAATAATTGTAACGAATAATTACAGCATATCCTAAAGTTTCATTTGAAATGCAACAAAAATTTTAGAAAAAAGTAAATGAAC
>CAKNRV010000013.1 GCA_930991035.1 uncultured Clostridium sp.
TTTTTTTTTAATTTTTTCAAAAATCTATTGACTTTTCATAGTTGGTCTCCTTTTAGTATTATACATAAACATTTTATAGTGATAATTTTACAATTATGTAATACATATCATTAATTGATACTTTCTATACATAAGAGTGTTCAGCTTTAATTACTGCATAGTATTTATTATTCTTTTTATGTATTTCTTCTTTTATATCTGCAACTACTTTTTCAACATCAACTTTTTCGTCTGTTGGAATTACTAAATCAAAAATTAAATTTATTCTTTCTCCACCATCTGTCATTCTAAAGTCGTGTATTGAAAATTTTTCATTAATGCTTTTTACAAAGTCTTCTGTATATTTTCTCATTTCGTTTATTTCCTCGTCGTCTACAACAATAGGGTCCATATGAATTGTAGTAATGCAATGAAATTTTTCCAATATATCTTGTTCCATCTGATCTATAATGTCGTGTGCCTTAAGTATATCTGAATTTGCTGGTACTTCTGCGTGGAAAGATACTATTTTTCTACCTGGCCCATAGTCGTGTACCATAATGTCATGTATTCCTTGTATTTCTTCGTATTTACTAGCAAATTCTTCTATTTCTTTTACAAATTCTGGATCTGGTTTTTGACCTAAAAGCAAATCTATAATTTCTTTTATTGCTTTTATTCCCGTAATTAATATAAATATTGATACTAGCAAACTAACATAGCCATCTATTGAAATTCTTGCAAATTTGGCTACAAAAGCAGATATTAAAACAGCTAAAGTTGATATAGAATCTGATATACTATCATAAGCAGTTCCTTTTATTGCAGCTGAGTTAATTGTTTTTGCAATTTTTCTGTAAAATATAAATAACCATAATTTTGCAAGTATAGCAACTATTAATAAAATAATTGTTACATTGCTTATGCTTGGTAATTCTGGATTTATTATTTTATCAATAGAACTCTTTAGCAATTCAAATCCAACTAAAATAATTAATATATCAACAAAAAAGCCTGTTATATACTCCATTCTTCCGTGTCCCCAAGGGTGGTCGCTATCTACCTTTTTTTGTGACATTTTAAAGCCAATCATTGTAACAATTGAAGAACCTGCATCAGACACATTGTTTAACGCATCTGATATGATTGACATAGAATTTGCAATTATTCCTATTATAAGTTTGAATATTGAGAGCAAAATATTTACTACAATCCCTGTAATGCTCGAAAGCATTGCATACTTTCCTCTAACACTCGGTTCCTCTACATTATCTTTATCTTTTATAAATAATTTTATTAAAAAGTTTGTCAATTTTAATCTCTCCTATCTCTTTTTATATATTTTCATATTGATTTTTATGTAATCTTTTAAGTAGTTAGTTTATAAACACTATCTCTATTTCAAATACTAATGTAATTTCACATAATTAATTTATAACTAAATAATTTCATACGGCAAACTATATCCGCAACCTAAAATCTTTTTTATTACATTTTTTTGACTGAAATAGCATATCTACATTTTTACTTTTTTATTTTTTTAATTGTAAAGCAGCTACACATTCTACGGAATTTGTGTAAGGAAACATATCAACTGGTTGAATCTCCTTTACTTGATATTTTTCCTCTAGCATTTTTAAATCTCGTACCATAGTCGCTGGATTACAACTAACATAAACAAATTTATTTACTTCTAAATCCAAGATTTTATTCATAGTTGTAGCATCTAGTCCCCTTCTAGGTGGATCCACAATAATAGCAGTTGGATGTATTTCTCTTACTTCTATAAGTTCTTTAAAAGACTTTTCTACATCTCCAACTATAAATTCTATATTGTCCACATTATTTATCTTAGCATTTTCTTTTGCAGTCTCAACAGCTTCTGGTACAATTTCTATTCCATAAACTTTTTTTACTTTATTCGAAGCAAAAATTCCAATAGTGCCTATTCCGCAGTATAAGTCACATAATATATCTTCTTTGTCCAACTTTGCAAACTCAATTGCTTTATTGTACAATACCTCTGTCTGTATTGGATTTGTTTGATAAAACGACATTGGAGATATTTTAAAAGTAAAGTTTTCTAGCTTATCTTGAATATATCCATCACCATATAATGTTATGTTCTCTTTGCCTAATATAACATTCGTATTTTTGCTATTTATATTTTTTATTATTGTTTTTACATTTGGAAATTCTGATACCACTCTTTTTACTAATTCTTTTTCTTGTTTTATTTTTCTTTCATTCGAGACTAAAATGCACATTATTTCATTTGTTTTAAAACCTATTTTTACAATAATGTGTCTTATTGCTCCACTTCTAGAATTTTCGTCATATACAGAAACATTATTTTCTTTTATAAAATTAAATATGCTTTTGGCAACTTTCTCTGCTTCTTGATTTTGAATTAGACAATTTTCGACAGGAATTATTTGATGTGTTCTATTTGCAAATACACCCATTACTAAATTTCCTTTATTATCCCTTCCAACAGGATATTGTAGCTTATTTCTATAATGAAATGGATTTTGCATTCCTATGACATTATGAACCTTAATACTATTCTGCATAGTTTTATCTACCAAATTTTGTACAATATTTCTTTTTAAGTTTAAAGTCTCTTCGTACTTTAGATGTCTTAAACTACATCCACCACATCTTTTATATGTTTTACAATCTGTTTCAACTCTATTTTCCGACTTTTTTATTACTTCTAATAGCTTACCAAAGGCATAAGATTTATTTACTTTTACAATCAAAATTTTGCAAATTTCACCTTTTATTGCACCTTGTATAAAAATAGTAAAGTCATTTATTTTAGCAATTCCTTCACCTTCGTAGCCATTATCTATTATTTCTACTTCATATTCCTTATTTTTTTCAACTGGCACTGCTCTCTCCCCTTTTGTAAGTCTTTGCTTACTAAACGTATCGTTTTTTATTATACCATATATCTTTGCATTCGACAATATTGTCATTTATTACTTTCAAATTTTTACGATGCAGAAAATTTTAAAAATATTGCCCTCATTTTATTGACATTCGTTTTTTTGTGTGCTAAAATATATTTTGTCATTAAGAAATGCGGATGTGGCGGAACTGGCAGACGCGCTGGTCTTAGGAACCAGTGCCAACGGCGTGGGGGTTCGAGTCCCTTCATCCGCACCACTTAATTTTTAGATATGCAGTTGTTGTTAAACCCAAACAGTTTCAACAACTTTTATAATATATAGCATAACAATATAAAATGGCCCCTTGGTCAAGCGGTTAAGACGCAGCCCTCTCAAGGCTGAATCATGGGTTCGATTCCCGTAGGGGTCACCAGAATCGTTAAACCTAGAAATGCTTATATTTAAGGCTTTCTAGGCTTTTTATTTTTCTAAAATGATGCAATAGTGATGCAGTAGATTTTATGATATTTTTGCAATCTGTTGTTTTACAAAATCTAAAGAAGTTTCAATATAGACTCCTTCTGTAATGTCACTACCTTCTACGTGTCCTGCTAAATATTGTATAGCGGATAAATCTATTCCAATTTCTTTCCAATGAGTTAGTGCAGTATGTCTTAATCTGTGTGTAGTTAATTCTAATGTGCAAATATGATATTTTGCATTTAATCTTTTTAGCCACGCATTTATTTCTCCTGGTGTTACAAAAGTATTTTTTTCATAATCCCAAAATAGCAAGTTGTAAATATTGGTTATTTTTTTGTTGCACTGTTCTTCTATTATCTCTACTAATTCACTAAATAAGTTATTGTCTAATGGCAAATATCTTTGCCCCTCGTCTATCTGCGTTTTTTTATTGTAAGTTTTGGTATGCTCTCCTAATATAACGTGATAGTGTTCATCTTGTGTTAGTGTATTATGCACATTAAACTGTTTTGTGGTCTTGTTGTAATCTTCTTTTGAGCGTGCCAATACTTCTCCAATTCTCATACCAGATATACCTTGCATCTTTACTATGTTTCTGTAAGGATGGTTTCTTTCCTCGTTGTCTAAGATACTATTAAGTTTTTCAAATTCTTTACTAGCTAAAGGTTTCACTTTTTTTGTTTTCTTTACAGATATTGGCTTTTTTAAAGTTTCATCTAACATTAAGTTATATATAAGAATTTTCCTTGAAGGAGAACAAGCAATACTAAATACCTTCCCTAGCAAACACCATATTTTATCAATGGTACTGTTAGCATATTCTTTTATTTCTTTTTTTGCAGCTTCGATATGTTTTATAGTTACTTTTTGAATAGGTAAATTGCAAAAATTAGAACAAGTCTTTTTTATTTGTTCTAATGTTTCTAAATCTCTTGAATAACTCCTATCGCTGGTAATACCATCTATATGTTTGTTTTCAATATGCTGTATTGCTATGGTAACAACTGTTTCTGTGCTTTTAGCAATGTAAGTTCCTGCATCCAATTCGCTTTTGACTTTTGTTACTCTTGCCTTAAAATCTTTTACACTTTCTTTCTTCCTCTGCCTCATAATCTGCCTTTTATCTTGAGTATCATAATATTGAAATACTAGGCAACCCATTGTTTCACTATAAAAAAGTGAGCCTTCTCGATTTCCTACTGATTTTGTTGTTTTATTTCTTCTTTCCATAATAAAAATTCACTCCTTTTTATTTACAAGAGTGATTTAAACTGCTATAATAATTTACAGGAATCACTCTATGATTTCTAACGGGGAATATTTTTGAGTATGTTTGGTGACTGCACAAAAATATGTCCCTGCTTTTTTATTTCTTTTTTTCGATTTCTTTTGTATATTTTTCTTTTGCCTTTTTTAAATTTTCGTTTATTTCTTCTAGGCAAGCCTCTTCTAATAGTTTTTGAGTAGGTATTTTCTTTCTAGTATATAATTTATTTGTAATTTCTTCTTCTTTTTTTATATTTCCTGATAATGTCAAATACAAATTTACATCTTCTGTTTTTGCTGTAAAGTAATCTTCTATACTACTTAAAACTGGTTGACAATTTTTATCTTTCCACCTTTTATATATTCTATCGTAAAGACTCTGTACTTTTTTCATTGCTTTTTTCTTTTCCTTGTCTGTCGTTTTTGCATTTTCTATTTTACGATATTGCTCTTCAAAAAAACCGTCATCTGGTGGTAATACTTCTTGTTTTATCAAAAAGTTAAGAATTGGTATTAAATATTGTCCACCATATACAAAGTTAATTTCTTCTAATATTTGGGCTGCGGTGTCATCTATTCCAATAGCATCACATAAGGCTCTATAATCTTTTTTAGGAGTTTTACAATTTGTTATACCTAGTAAATAATCTGTTGATGTTTCAAAGTATTTTGCTATTTGACATAGTATATCTATTGGAATATTGCGTCCCCTTTCACAATGACCTATGGTCGATGTATCGACATGTAATTCGTCTGCAAGATTTTTTTGTGTTAATCCTTTTTCTTCTCTTAATTCTGCAATTCTTTTACTAGCAATTTTCAAGTAATCATTATTTGTCATTTTTCTTTCCTCCTTTATTTTTTGTGACAAATACATCATACATATTGTTTCTATGATGTATCTGTCATATAATTATTATAAAATGAAATAAAATAATTGTCAAGATACATCTTGCAAGTACTGAAAAAAGGAGGTTTTTTTATGGAAAATGAAGAAGAAATTAGAGCTTTAAAAAACGCTTATGCTAAAGAATGGAGAAAAAGAAATCCAGAAAAAGTAAAAGCAACGACTGCACGATTTTACAAAAGATTAAAAATAAAAAAAGAGCAAGAAAATAATAATAAAAATATGTAGAAGCGGAGGTAGTAAAGATGACAGTAAACATAGACACTAATAATGAGGAACAAATAAAAATACTCAACGAAATACTTGCTAAATATGAACAAGTAGAAGAACACACAAAAAAGCTACAATTCATTTCAATTAAGGAACTATCAGAAATGATGCATTGTTCACTAAGTACAGCACAAACGATTTTTAATCTTCCAGATTTTCCCTCACTTGATTTTGCAAAAGGTAAAATTGTGTTAATTGATGCACTAAAAGAGTGGTGTATGACTAAAAGAAGTAAAGAGGATTATAAATAAGTTACAAAAAAGAGTGAAAAAAAAAGAGCAGTATATCTTTGAAAATCACTTTTTTGGGTGGCAACTCGCATAACATATAAAAATTTTATTTTGTTTACATAAAGGAGTGTAAGATTATGGAAGAAATAAAAAAAATTACAATACCAGAGTTTAAAGAACTATCACAGTGGTTTTGTTGGAATTATAGATATGATGAAAAAGGCAAAAAAACAAAAGTACCTATATCTTATAAAAAAGAGAAAACTGGTACAGATGAAGCACATCGTCATACTTGGACTACTTTCGAAAATGCAGAAACAGCTAAAACTGAATATGGATTTAATGGAGTAGGTTTTGCATTTGATAGTGGACAAGGTGGCATAGATATTGACAAAAGGGATTTAGATGACCCTATGACTAGAGATATATTATCTATGTTTAGTGAAACTTACGCAGAAATAAGCCCTAGTGGTAAAGGTTTTCATGTTCCCTTTTTAGTTGATTTAAGCAAGATACCAAAAAATTATAAAAAAAAATATTATCAAAAAAATGCAAGACTTGGTCTTGAATGCTATATTGGTGGAATTACTAAAAGATATTTTACTTATACGGGAAACGTAATTAATGACAAGCCAATAACTGACTGTACCAAAGAATTATTAATGTTTTTAAACAAATATATGTTAAAAGAAAGTAAAAGTACAAGCACCAAATGCACAGATACAGAGTTTAAAAGTACAAAATATGCAGATAGTGATATTACAGATGATATTTGTAATGATATAATTGAAATTATAAAAAAAAGTAAACAAGCTGAAAGATTTAATAAGCTATATTTTGAAGGAGATATAACAGATTATGATGGAGATGACAGTTCAGCAGATTTAGCTTTATGTGACATTTTAGCTTTTTACTGCGGAGAAGATTTTGAATTGATAGACGCTTTATTTTGTAAAAGTAAATTATATCGTACCAAATGGGATAGACCTGATTATAAATCTAGCACAATTACAAAAGCTATTGAGTTTTGTGATGGTAAATTTTATAGAAAGACTATAAAAGAAGTTAGTACAATAGAGTCTATAACTGCAAAAGAACTATCACTAAAAAAATTATCAGAACTTTATGTTGTAGTAAAAGAATTACTAGGGCAAGGTTTATCTGTATTAGCAGGACAACGAAAACTTGGAAAAAGTTGGATGATTTTATATTTGTGTTATTGTGTTTGCACAGGACAACCTTTTTTAGGATTTGAAACAATAAAAAGTGCTTGTTGGTATTTAGCATTAGAAGATAGTGATAGAAGATTACAAGAGAGAATGGAAAAATTATTTGGAGATAAAGATATTCCTGAAAATTTACATTATTCTTTTTATTGTGAACCAATAGATAAAGGGTTAATAGAGCAATTAGAAAAAAAATTGCGTGAATATCCAGACATAAAATTAATTGTCATTGATACACTACAAAAAGTTAGAGGTGTTAAAAAAAATAATCAAAATGATTATGATTATGACTATAAAGAAATTGGAAAACTAAAAGACTTTGCAGATAAGCATAATATTTGTATTTTAGTTGTGCATCATTTAAGAAAAATGAAAGACTATTCTGACCCATTTAATAATGTTAGTGGTTCTGTTGGAATAACTGGTGCTGCTGATACTACTATAATACTATATAAAGACGATTTCAAAGATGAAAATGCTCATTTTGTAACTCAAAGTAGAGATTTTGAAGGAATAGAAAAGATTTTATTTTTTAATGATTGTAAATGGGAAGTTATAGGAGATTCTATTGATTTTGACAAAGAACTTAAAAAATTGTCTTACGAAACAGACCCTATTGTTATTACAATAAATAAATTACTTGAAGAAAGTCCAGAGGGGGTAAAAATCATAGCAACTGACTTACTAAAAAAAATCATTGAAACTACTGGAATTAAACCAGTAGATACTCCGAGTGCATTAAGTAAACATATAAAAAATAAACTTCAATTTGATTTATTAGCTTATGGTAGAATACATTACGAACCAGCACCAGAAAACGGAGGTTCTAGTGGTAGGAAAATGTTTTTTTGTAAAATTTAAAAAGATACTTAAAAGCAATTTACCGTTACTTATCGTTACTTTCTGTTATATGTAACGGTTTGTAACGGTAAGTAACGATTATTTTATATAAGGAGGTTATTCATGAATGAACAAAATCTAATTCCACAAAATAAAAGAACAAAGAGTGAACAAACAGAAATTGCTAAAAAAGGTGGTAAAGCAAGTGGAAAATCAAGAAGAAAAAAGAAATATATAAAAGAGCAGTTGGAAACTTTAATGCTGTTAGATTTAAATGACGAAACATTAGTAAATAATATGCGTAGATTAGGAATTGAAGAAAATGATTTAACTATACAAAATCGGTATTTTGTGTGCATTAGTTCAACAAGCATTGCATCGGAAATTTAAAAGCATATCAGCTAATTAGAGACCAAATACAACAAAATCCTAAAGAAGATAGTGTCGAGCCATTACAGAACATATATTTTATAAATGACATTTCAAAAATAAAAAAAGAAGAAACAGAAAAAGTAGAAGAAAAATAAATTTTGAGGAGGAAATAATCATGGATAAAAATACATATAAAACACCAGTTGTTAAAGTATTTATAACAGACGATGGTGTACAATATTTCTTTTGGTGTAGTTTTTGTAATTGTTTTCATAGACACGGAGCTGTAAGTGCAGGACATAGAATTGCACATTGTAATCATCTTAGTAATTCACCATATCTGTTCGATGGCTACATTTTGAAAGAATACACCAAAAAAGAATTAAAAGAACTAGGACTACCAACAGACTATTATGAAAAACGTAAAAAAAAGTAATTTTTATAAAACACCAAAAACAATGAAGATAGCATTTTATTTATTTGCTATCTTCTATTTTTACATTTTTTATATCGTTTAAGTCCACCTAAAAGTCCATTTCTTTTGATAGTTCATCAATAGTATAAACTTTTTTGGTTTCCTTATCTAAAAATTGAATTTCAAAATCACAAACATTTATAAATTTGTTAATTGTATCGAAATTAGGATTACTATATTCTGTTTCATAATTTGATATAGTATTATTTGCTAAATGCAATTCATCCCCTACATTGCTTTGTGTTAATCCTCTTATTTTTCTTATATTTTTTAATATTGTACCTATCATAATAAATCCCTACCTTTTTGATTTATTATTTCAAAAAGTAAGTAAATTATCATAAAATCTCGAAATGCTCGAATATTTTTTCTCGAATATCTTGAAGTTATTATTATGTTTTGATATAATATTCAAGAATATCAAAGTTAAGGAGCAATAAAATTGAAAGAAAAAGAACAAACAATTTATAATACACCAAATGGTCTAATTTATCAATTAGATGTATTTAAAGGTAAAAAAGCATTAGCCGGAGATTATTTTCCTTGTTCTTATGCTAATACAAAAATGGTATTAGAAAGTTTAGGTATAGAAGTAACTATTGAAGAAACAATAGATGGAGTAAAAAATAGAATTCTAAATGGCGAAAAATATGATGTTATTTTTACTAACAATATTTATCGTAGTGGCACAGGCTCACAGCTATTAAAAGACTTGAAAGAAATAAAAGACTTTAACACACCTATAATAATTCATACTATTTCAAGAGAGCCTATACAATATTTTCTAAAGTTGGGTTTTGATGGTTGTCTAAAAAAGCCAATAAAACAAGAAGAAACTATACAAGTATTAAAAAATTTATTGTGAAAAATATAAACTTATGATATTATAAGGAAAATTCGACAAAATATTACAAAAGATAAAAAGGAGGTGTAAATTCAAATGAAAAGTCAAAAAGGCATATCTTTAATTTCACTTTTACTTGTAATAATAATCATATTTTTATGTATATTCCTATTTATGAATATTTCTAATAAAAATAATTCAAAAATAGTTGGTTCTTGGGAGTTTCAATATGGTACTTCTTATACATTTAAAGAAGATGGAACTGGAAGTACAAATATTTTTAACAACAAAATAGAATTTACTTATAAAATAAAATCCAATAAAATTTCTATAACATATAATAATGGTCAAGGTACATTTGAAAATGAATACAGTATTAAAGATGACAAATTATATATTGGTGATGATATTGTATGTACAAAAGTCAAATGATGATTATAAAAATACTGCAAAAGAAAAAGGAGGTGAACAACAAATGAAAAAAGAAAGGGGAATTACTCTAATAAAGTTAATACTTATTGCAATAATTATTATCGGTATAATTATATTTATTGTTGCAAATAATCAAGGTAATGTAATGGCAGATATTGAATGGGGTTATATGCCTTCTCCTGAATATTATGAGTTAAGGGTTGCAGTGCTAGACAGTCAGTTATATGGTAGTGGAACTTTATCAGAATCAAGTTTTGAAGCATTAGGTAAAGACGTAAAAGATGCAAAGGGTAAATGGTTTAAAAATAGTGATGCTAATTTTCGTGCTTTAATATTAGATGGTGATACTGGAGAAATGACTACTTTGACTGATGGAGAACATGTTGCAATTTTTTTATTTACTGATGGCAACGATTATGTGGACTATATTTTCGCAGACGAAGATTTTTTGGAAACTCTTGGAATGTCTGATTATAATCTTCTTGGCGGTTATAAAATCACGATTAAGTAAGGAAGTGAAAAAACTATATGAGTATGTATGAAGATTTAGATAAATTACATAAATTAAAAGAAAATGGAGTTATAACAGAAGAAGAATACGAATTGGAAAAAAAGCGATTGTTAAAAGAAAGAAACTCTAAAGAGCAAAACCAAAATATTGGTATAATTCTACTTCGTGTTCTCTGTATTATATTAGGATTTATAGTAATGTCTTGGGCTATTCGGAATTATCGGAGCAATAATTACAACAATAATAATAGCAGTTGTATGTTTAATTATAGGAAATCAAAAAAACTGATGCAATAAGTGATGCAATACAAATGATTTTAAAAATATCTTGTATAAATTTTAAATTAAATATTTTATACAAAACACAGAAAATGCAGTAAAATAAATATGTATAAAATCACGTGAAAGCATTGAAAACACAGCAATGTGACAGGGGTCACCAAAACCAAAAACAGAACATCAGAAATTTCTAAAATTCTTGATGTTCTATTTTTTTTAATTATCTCTTACTCTAATCATTCTGTATGCATAGCTTCAAAATTTCTCCTAATCTTTCATCCTGCTTTGTTAAATACAAATACCCTATCAAAGCCTCAAATCCAGTTGAATGCATATATTCTTGCACTGTTGCATTCTTAGGCAAATGATGGTTTTCTGCGTTTCTGCCACGTTTTACTATCTCTTTTTCTTTATCTGTTAATGTTTTATCTAATTTTTGTAATATATCAGCTTGAGCTTTTGCCTTAACATATTTTATTGCTTCTATATGTAGTTTATGTGGCTTTAATTTTGTTGTATTCACCAAGTGCATTCTAATAAATAATTCATAAACACTATCCCCTACATACGCCCAAGTAAGTGGAGATAGTGTATTTATCTCTGCTTCATTTTTTGTTCTTTCTATTAATTTTTTCATTTTTACTCCCATTTATTATTAATTTTCTTGTTAACATTGTAGCATATCTATCAATATATAAATTAAAGAAAAGCCAACTTGCTTAAAGGCCGAGCAAATTAGCTTTAATCACATTTTACTTAAACTCCTGCATTTAATATATTATAAATCTATAAACTTTGTGTAAATCCTTGTCTCGGATATACACCTCCTTGGATAGATAAATCTTTGTGTATTTCTATTATATTAAATTTAAAATATATTTAACTATACGGCCATATAGTCAAACAGAAGCCCTCAGTGCTTATCAGTTAGTGTTCTGATTTTATTTTTTGTTTTTCCCCCAGCACTAGAATTTAATAAACATACTCACATCCATATATGTTCACATTTATAAGCTATAGGGGATGAATATTAAAGCTTTCATAAAAATCAAGCCTCCTATTCTTTTTCTAGTTTAACATATTAATTTTAAAAAAACAAGTATTTTCTAATGCATAATATTACAGCTATTACTGTATAATGGTATTGAATAAAATCTAGGCAATCTGTAATGGTTAAATTTAATTTTTTTAAATTTCCAATGTAATTCTTCCTAATTTTCCATTTCTAAAATCTTCCAAGATTATTTTGGCAGTCTTTTCCTCGTCTACATTTCCTCCTGAAATAATTGCACCTCTTTTTCTTCCTATAATATGCATTATTTCAAGTATCTTTTCATTTTCTTCCAGTTCAGTTTGTCCTAATATTGCTTCAATTTCTTGTTTCTCTAATTTATATCTTTCTACTAAGTTATCTGGATAATCTATTATCAATTTTTTTAGCAAGCTAAAGCCTACTTCTATTGTCTGTAATACATCATCTTTTATAGTTCCAGTATATGCTAAATTTAAAGCTACTTCTTCACTCTCAAATTTAGGCCACAATACACCCGGAGTATCCATTAATTCTATATTTTGATTAATTCGTATCCACTGTTTTTGCCTTGTTACACCGGGTTTGTTACCAACAGTGGCTGAATTTTTTTTAGTTAATCTATTTATAAATGAAGATTTACCAACATTTGGAATACCTACAATCATAACTCTTATAGATTTTCCTATCCTACCTTTATTGGCATATTTTTCTTGTCTTGATTTATATATTTCTTCTATTTTTTTTATTGCTGTGTTAATTCCATCTCCGTTATTCGAGTTAACCAATACTGCCTCTATTCCATCTTTTTTAAATTTTGCAACCCAGTTATTATTTTGTTTTTCGTCAGCCAAGTCACATTTATTAAGCACTATTAATTTATCCTTTTCCCTAGTAATTTGTTCTATATCTGGATTTCTACTAGAAATTGGAATTCGTGCATCTAATATTTCTACCACTACATCTATTAATTTTAAATCTTCTATTATTTGCTTTTTGGTTTTAGCCATATGGCCTGGGTACCAGTTAATATTCACATTATCACTCATTTTTCTCACTCTCCTGCTTTTCTACTTCTTCTAACAGTAGATCAAAATTAGATTTGTCAGCAGAAGCAGTCGCCGAGAATTTCTCAGTAACTGCTTTTCTATTTCACTTTAAGTCTTAAAAATACTATCTATAACGTCCTATAATTATTCTTATCTGCTCTTTCATCAAGTTTTCTGTCATAGTCTTTGTTTGTATAAAACCAATCTGTTTTCTTATCTGTTGGATGTGCTTTTCTGTTTTTATCTAACAATACATCAAATAAAGCTGCTATTGCAAGTACTAGTGCAAATAATTCAAACAAAACACTCATATATTGTTCTGTTGGAAGTGTTTGGTCTAGTATTTGTGTAAAATGTTGTACAAATGTTGGTCCATAATATATAAAATGGCAAGCTAAATATATTGCTGCTGCAAGTAATTTTCTTTTTACCATAAAGCAAATACAAATAAATGTAATAAATAAAAGTGCTATTTCCATTGTCATATTTGATGGAACAAACATAAACTCTATTCCTATTGAATTAAGTACTGTTCCTACTAATCTAAAGCCCCAAAACATAAATGCAAACATTGCTATTAACCAACTTGAAAAATTTTTCATAAGTAAATTCCTCCCCAAAAAAATATAATTAAGTACAAATCATACTTAATTATATTTTATCATATTTTGTCGTTATTACAATAGTTTTTATTTATTTTTTCCTACTCGTCAATAAAATTGAACTCGTCTTTAAATTTTTCTTTGAATATATCAAATACATTTTGTAAAACTTCTTCGTCGTCAACACTTACATAAGACTCTTCTTCTTCTGAATCTGTGTCTTCTAGTTTTAGAATTACAACTTCTCCTGCATCGTCTTCTTCGTCATTTGGAAGTAAAACCACATATTCTTCTCCCTCATATTCTATTAAATCTAGAAATTCAAATTCAATTTCATTTCCATTTTCGTCATTTAAAACTATTATATTATCTAGTTCCTCTCCTTCTTGTTCGTTTGGAACATTGTTTTCGTCATCAATCATTTTTTATTCTCCTTTCAATTTTTTATATTATTTTGTATTTCTACAAATTTAAAATCATTTTTTTATTTTATTCATATACGTTTCCAAGATATATACTGCAGATATAGTATCTACAATATTTCTTTTTTCGTGTTTATTTATATTAAGATAGTTCATTGTTTTATGGGCAGCAACAGTAGTTAGCCTTTCGTCGACAGTCTCTATTTTTACTTTATTAAATTTACATTTTAGCTTGTGAATAAATTTTTCTGTAACTTCTACTCTTTCAGACTTAGTACCATTCATATTTAATGGAAGACCTATAACAATAGTATCAATCTGATATTGTCCTAATATTTCTTCTAATCGTCGTAATACTACTTTGTCATTTCCATTGTGGTGAATGGTTTCTAGCCCTTGTGCTGTTATTCCAAGCTCGTCAGTTATAGCCACACCAACTCTGCTATCTCCATAATCAATTCCTAGTTTCCTCATACTATTCATCTAACCCTATATAATTTTTTACCATTCTTTCTAGTAATTCGTCTCTTTCTATTTGTCTTATTAAATTTCTAGCATTATTATGACTTGTTATATAAGTAGGGTCACCAGATAAAATGTATCCTACTATTTGATTTATTGGGTTGTAACCTTTTTCCTGTAAAGCATTGTATACTTCTTTTAGTATCTCTCTTGCTTTAATATTTTTGTCCTTTTCCACTTTAAAACTTACTGTCTCATCCATTACTGACATATTACATACCTCCTTATAATTGGCTTATTTTATTTTCGCTTTTATCAGCTTTATCCAAGTATTCTTCCAATTTCTTTAAGACTCCTTCTAAAGCTGTACCTTTATAATATGTAGAAATTATAACATTTATTTTTGGTTTTGCTATTACATCTTCTGCATCTTCAAATTCCACATCCACAGGTTCTATTTCTATTGCCTCCACTTGCTCTTTTACTTGCTGCATAAAACTTACTACCGCTGATTTTTCTATTCCAGAAAATACAATTGCAAACTTAGGTCCCATATATCTTACAAAAATATATTCACTTGACAAATTATTTTTTACTGTTCTACATACTTTAGTAATAATAGTATCTCCTGTTTTTCTACTTATATCTTCGTTTATTTCTTCCAAATTTGTTATTCTAAACATACATACTGCTGATGTAGTATATTTATCTATTGTTTTTCTTCCTTCGCCGTATAAATATTCTGCTGTTTTTAATGTACTATATCTATCGTCTCTAACAATACTTTCTATTATTTTTTGATTTTCAACCGTTCTAAGTACTGCTACAATATTGTTTCTTATAACTTCAAGTATTGTCGTATCTATTGAATCAAATTCGTGTGGTACATTACCTTCTAATAACCAATAACCAATATACACGTTATCTATATATAAAGGGAAAAACATCGCACATTTTGCTCTTGCAAATTCCATTTTTTGGTATGGTAATCGTTCATTCTCATTGTCCACAGTAACATATTTTGGTATAGACGTTTGTATACTTTCTTTAAACATTTCTTCTGACTGCAAATTACTTAATGCATCCCAATGCTTTTCGTCTACATTTGAAGCTTTTACAACATACTTTGTACCATCATATACAACTATGGTAGAATACTTTATTTGATATCTTTCGACAATAACATTATTTATTTGGTTTATTTTTTCTTCTACTGAAGCGTCTTTGCTTATGGTATCCATAAAATCTTGTAATATATTTAAATTAATAACTTTTTGATTTAGGTTATTAAAACTAGTTATTTTTTTGTGTATCGACATATTGTATACCATTAGTAAAATTATTATAACTACTAGTATCAATATTACTCCTATTATCAAAAGATATCACCCCTTTAGTTTTTTAGTATCTATTTTTCATTTTATTTAGTGTTGCGTTCATATTACTTGAAAAATTACTTGTATTTTGATTATACGTATTAAATTTATTTGCTGGCTTGTCATTGTTTAATAAAGGATAAATCATATTACTTAGCTTTTCTAAACTAGCCATAAAGTTTTTAGGATATCCTTTAGTAGATATTTCGCAATTTACAAGTCCATCAAGATATCTTGAATATGCTTCTTGGTCAAATGGTATAGAACAATATTTTATATTATCTTTATCAAAAAGTTCTGTCATATATGACATTGATGGGTCATTATATGAAGACATACCACCAATAATAATTTTTTCTGTAATACTTCTTACTCTTAGTACCTTATTTAACACTATTCTTAATTTATTTGGGTCTAATATATTTCTAGCTTTCAAATTTCTTAAAAATGCTGTAAGTGGTTGTATTGTTAGTATATCAAAACTTTGTACCAAATATATTTCTTGTGCAAAGTTAAAGTAAGCATAGTTTGTTTCGTAATCACAATCCATAATAATTAAAGAATAATTTTGTGTTAGTGTAGTTAGTATATTTTTATAATCTGCAAAATCTTCAGTTCTGTCTGGCAATGTAGTATATACAGTTAAATTTTTGTTTACTTCTATTCCCCTTGCAATTCCTTGTGTCAAGTTTTCTATACAAGAATATGCTGTTTTTCTAAGTTCTTCATCATTTTGAGTATATATATAGTATGCATTTTTATTTTGTGTTAAATCTAAAATGGCTGTTTTTATACCTTGCTTAGATAAAATTTCTGCCATACTGTTTACTAAAAATGATGTTCCATTTTTTGAAGTTCCAACAAATGCTACAAGTTTATTTGACATACTTAAAAGATTTTTTAAGTTTGAATCATCAGAACTTGTAAATTGACTTGTAGTCTCAATGTCACGTGAATTATTCTGCATTCCATTATTAGCAAAATTAGTAAAACTGCTATTATTCATTGTATTATAGCTATTTTCTGTGTTTGCTTTATTGTAACTTTGTGTATTATTTGTGTTTGCTTGAGTATTATTGCCCAAATTAAATAAATCCACTGCTCCAGAGCTTTCATTTTGTGTTTCACTAGTTGGTTCGTCTTCTAATCCTGGTAATATAAGTCCACCATTATCTTGTTTTAACCCATTTCCTAAATTAAATAAATCTACTGAATCTTCTTTTGACTCTTCTTCTACCTCTGCTACTTGTACTTTTTTTGGTCTACCTCTTTTTTTCTTTGGCTCTGCTTCTTGTTCTTCTACTTGGGCAGATTGCACCTTTTTAGGTCTTCCTCTTTTCTTTTTCTGTGTTTCTGCTGGCTCGTCATTGCTTGAAATTTCACTTTCCACAGATTGTAAAATATCTTCAATCTCGTCATTATCTAAATTATTCTCTTGTTTTTCTGTTTGATTTTGTACTACATTTGTAGCTTGTGAAGGATTATTTAGTGTGTTACTTGCTTGTACAGGTTCTTCTTTTCTTGTTTCTACAACACCTGGTATAACAACTGGTTTAGACAATTCTGCTTTACCAATATCTTTTTGTACTAGTTCTCCATTTCCTTCTTCTTTTCTTTTTTGATATTCTTGGTTTGGAACATAATTTTTATTTTGTTTAGCTTTGCCTTTGTTGCTTGGTGTTACAGTTCCAAAAGTAACAAGTTCTTGGTATTTTTGAGAATTTGCTTCCAATACCGCTTTTACATTTAATGGTAAAAATCTACAAATTACTCTTAATTGAGCATCTGTATATTGTTCTGCTATATTATCAAAACTTCTAACATATTCTTCTTCATTTTTTCCTAATTTTTTATAATGATTTAATATGTTTTGAATTTCAACTTCGTTTACGTCTCCCTCATTTTCTGCTTTATAATCTACGTCTTCAGCTTCTATTCTATAATATACTTTAGCATCCTTTTTATTTCTAGGTTTATTTATAAGTTGACATACATTTGATATAGTCCTATCTTGTCCCAACAAAGCACTATATATACCTATTCCAAACAATTTAACCAATATACTTTCTGATTTTGTTCTTCTATCTGCACAGATTAAAATAATCGGAATATCTTGTCCTGTTGGTGTAGTTGCTTCGTCACTAATAGCATCTAATCTTTCGAATATAAATCTATCAATAACTCCATAATTATTATTTGCAAAAGGTTCAACATCTTCGCTTATAACTATTCTGTCATAGCTTTTATCCTTTTGCAACTCTCTTGTAATTGCATCAAAATAATATACATTTTTACTTGAAATAATCTCTTTATATTCTTGTTGATATTTTTTTATAATCGATTCAGAAATACTTTCATTATTAACAGCAAATAAAACCTTCATTTGTTTAACCCCTCCAGCCTTTTACAACTATTGCAAACACTAATGGTAGCACTTGGCAAATTACCATTACTGTTATAATTCCTATCATAGCTCCAAAGCCTTTATCTCTTACATCTAGTTTTCTAATACCTATTATATATCTATAAATACCACTTATTGCAATTCCTACAAAGCCAAATGGTATACTATATAATCTAATTATATTTAAGATATAAGCCACAAATCCATAAGTATTATCTCCATAAGATTCTTGATAATCTTGCAGAGTTTCTAATTCTCTATCTTTTATTTGTACCAAATTTACAGTAGAGTCATTTTTTATATCTGCTGTGTTTGCATTAACATCAGCTGCATAAGTTGCTATTGAAAATAATCCTAGAGTAAGTATAAATATTATAACTATTGCGGCTATTTTTTTCTTCATTTTTTAGTATTTCCCCCTTAATATAATAATCTATTTAATCATATAATACAATTGCTTAAATATCAATAGAATTTTATAAATTTGAATTATAAATTTTTGTACTTTTTACAACTACATATAATAGTTTACCCAATTTGCATATATTCTATTACCATTTTCTTTCCAAGAATATACTGGATTTTCTTCTGGGTTATTGTTTAAATAATAATTTTCTGGAATTTGTATCTCTAACCCTTTTGATACATCCCTTTTATATTCTTTATCTAAAGTATCAACAGCATATTCAGAATGTCCGGTAATAAATATTTGATTTTTTATTTTATTTTCTACAATAAAAATTCCTGCTTTATCAGACTCTGATACAATTTTCAAATCTGGATTTTGCTCAATATCTTCTTTGTAAACCGTTGTATGTCTCGAATGTGGGACCATAAATCCATCTTCCATTCCATCAAGAATTTTTGATTCTTTATCTTGAATTTTATGTTCAAATACACCAAACATTTTATTTTCTAGACTATGTTTTTGTATTCCATAGTGGAAATATAATCCTGCTTGTGCTCCCCAGCATATATGCAATGTCGATTTAGCATTTGTTTCTGACCATTTCATAATTTTAGTAAGTTCGTCCCAATATGTAACATCTTCAAATGGCATTTGT
Organism: uncultured Clostridium sp.; assembly: GCA_930991035.1. GTDB lineage: Bacteria > Bacillota > Clostridia > TANB77 > CAG-508 > CALXVA01. Next base: position 19,417 of record CAKNRV010000013.1, read on the forward strand.
TCCACTGGCGCACCAGTTATAATTAATCCATCAAAAAACTTGTTTTTTATTTGCTCAAATGTCGAATAAAATTTTTCCAAATGTTCTGGTGCTGTTGTTTTACAAATATAAGAAGTAACATTTACAAATGTTATTTCTATATTCTTTTCTGATGTTGATAATTTTCTTAATAATTGAAGTTCTGTATCTTCTTTTAATGGCATTAAATTTAATATTGCTATTTTTTTACTTTGCTCTAAATTTTTCTTATTTTCTAACTCCTCTATAATTTGTATTTTTTCTTTTTTTAAAATGTCATTTGCAGGTAATCCCGCTTTTGTATAGATTGGCATTTTAACCACCATTTATATAATTGTCCCAAAAATATATAGTTATATATTTTTACCTAAATATTGTATCATTTGTATATCAATAAATCAAGAAAAATATGAAAAATAATTTGTATAAAATTTTTGTCTTGCATAACAAATAAAAAATAGTGTATACTTAATAAAAACGTGTTCGGAGGTAATAATGATTACAAACATACTAATGATAATTCTAGGTTTTGTATTACTAGTTATTGGCGCGGACCTTTTAGTAAGAGGTGCCAGCAATATAGCAAAAAAATTTCATATACCCGAAATGCTTATTGGACTAACCATTGTAGCTTTAGGCACATCGGCTCCAGAACTGATTATAACAATCTCATCTGCCCAATCTGGAGCCACGGATTTAATTATAGGAAATGCAATTGGAAGTAATCTTTGCAACCTGTTATTGATATTGGGTTTAATGGTAATAATACATCCTGTTTTAATAGATGAAGAAACCAAAAAAATTCACATTCCTGTTGCTTTACTTTCTGCAATAGTTATCTTAATTATAGAGTTATGTAATTTTGGAAGTGCTAGAGCATTTATCGATAGGATAGATGGAATTTTACTTGTTATTTTATTTGTGGCTTATTTTGTTTTTCCAATATTCACAGAAATTAAAGATATAAAAAAAGCATTTAAGGAAAATAAAAATAATGAAGAAAGCAAGAAAATAAATGTTTTTGTTTCTATTTTATTTATTGCTATTGGAGTTGTCCTTTTAAAATTTGGTGGCGATTTTGTAGTTGATAATGCCACACTTATTGCAGAACATTTTAACATATCCGAAAGAGTAATAGGCTTAACAATAGTAGCAATTGGAACAGCAATGCCTGAACTAGTTACTTCTATTGTATCAATAATAAGAAAAGACACTGACTTGGCTGTTGGAAACTTGGTAGGTTCGTGTGTACTTAATTTGTTCTTAATTTTAGGTATTGGCGCTATAATTACACCTTTAGAGTTCTCTAATGAATTTAATCAAAATTTAATACTATTAATAGTTGCTAGTTTTATACTATGGATGTTTAACTTTATTGGAAAGAAAAATACGATTACCAGGTTTAAAGGAATTATTTTATTGGGAATTTTCAGCTTGTACATTGCTGGATTATTTGTTTAAACAAAGGCAATACTATAAAAGTATTGCCTTTGTTATTTTGGTACCGATGGTGGGACTCGAACCCACATGGTTTCCCGCCAGATTTTGAGTCTGGTGCGTCTGCCAGTTCCGCCACATCGGCATATATTAATAAATAAGTTTAAATTTTTGCATAGCTTGTTGCTACTGACTTATTTATATTAACAAAAAATGAACTAAAATTCAAGTCTTTTAGCTCATTTTTTGTATTTTTTTATTTTTTCGTTGCAACTTACTTTTTTCTTGTTACCTATATAACTGTAAATTATAACTTTTTTCTTTTATTGTATTGCATCTAATATTTTAGGAAGTACCTGTTTCTTTCTTGAAACAACTCCATCTAATACTGCTGTATTGTTAAATAACTTTGTATTATATGCTTTTTCAAAAACATCTCTTCTATTTCCTAATACAATTGCTTTTGAAGATGCATTTAAAATATCTGTTACCATAAATACATAGCAATCTATATTGTTTAATAATATCTCATTTTCAATAGCTGTTTCTAAATCTTTTTGTTGTTTTAATACACTATCAACATCAGCACTATTTATTTGTGAAATTACAAATTTAACTCCGTTTTTTTCAAATGGTTTTGAGTCTGTATTTATTATTTCTTGTGCAGTAAATCCGTCCAAATTTGTTCCTGCTTTTAATAAATCTAATCCGTATTCATACATTCCTAAGTCTGCTATACTTGCTAATCTACTTGCTACTAATTTATCTTGCTCTGTACAAGTTGGTGATTTGAATAATAATGTATCAGATACTATGGCACTAAGCATTAATCCTGCCATTTCTGGTTTTATTTCTACATCGTTTTGTTTATATAATTTGTATAATATTGTTGAAGTACAACCAACAGGCTCTACCATACAGAAAACTGGGTTTGATGTTTGTAAGTTTAATCTATGGTGGTCAACAATCATTTTTATATTTGCTTTTTCAATTCCTTCAGCACTTTGTGGGAATTCGTTTGAATCAACTAATATAACATTGCTGTTTTCGTCAACTTTTTCCAATAATTCTGGTTCTTTTATGTTAAATGTTTTTAAAGCAAATTCTGTTTCTCTGTTAATATTTCCTAATTTAAAACTTTCTGAATAATCTCCTATACTTGTTTGTAAATTGGCCATTGAGATTGCTGATGCAATTGAGTCTGTATCAGGTTTTTTATGTCCAAAAACCATATTCATTTTTTCCATACTATACCTCCAATAATTATTTTATTTGCTATCTCTTTCCGACTTATATATTATATCATAATATGGAAAAATAGTCAAATTTTAGAGATTATGTATACTAAAAGCTCTCATTCGTTTTTGAAAATGTCTTTTTTATTGTTTTCTCTATCCAATATATAAATTATATGATATAATCTTTATAGTTTTTTACAAAAAATAGGTTTATAGGTACATCCTTTATAAAAAACTTAAATATATTATGCAAGGATAGTGATATATTTTGAAGAAATTACCTTATGGAATAAGTAATTATGAAGAATTAATTACAGATGGATATTATTATGTTGATAAAACTATGTATATTGAAAAACTAGAAAACACTCCTGAAAAGCGCATTATTTTCTTACGTCCTAGAAAATTTGGCAAAACCCTATTTACTAGCACTTTAGAAAATTATTATGATATTTTAAAAGTAGACAAATTTAATGCACTTTTTAGCGAAACATATATTGGTAAAAATCCAACAAAATTAAAGAATAGCTACTATATTCTAAAATTCAATTTTTCTGGAATTGATACTTCTAGTACAGAAGAAACACTTAATGGTTTTAAAAGAGAAGTGGCATCCTCTATACAAGTATTTGTAGAAAAATATGGCTTAGACTTTTTTGTAAACATAGAAGATGAAGCAGAAGGGATCTTAGATAACCTAATAAAGTCATTTTCTATACAAAATCCTAATTCAAAATTATATGTAATAATTGACGAATACGACCATTTTGCAAATGAATTATTAGGTTTTCGTACTAATGAATTCAAAAATCTTGTTTCTAAAAACGGTAAAGTTAGAAAATGGTACGAAATATTAAAAAAAGGTACAGAAAGTGTAATTGATAGAATATTTATTACAGGTGTTGCCCCTATTACTTTAGATAGTTTAACATCTGGTTTTAACATTAGCTCTGATAAAACAAAAAGCTTTACTTTTAATGAAATGATGGGATTTACTCAAAGTGAATTAATAACTATGTTAGATAACCTAGAAATAACTAAAAAAGAACAAAATACTATTTTACCAATTATTAAAGAAAATTATGATGGTTATAAATTTTCTGTTAATGCAACTGAAAAATTATATAATTCTAATATGTGCTTATATTTTCTAAATGAATATTTAGAGCAAAGAAAAATACCAACTCAACTAATAGATGTAAACATAGCAAGCGACTATACAAAACTTGGAAATATGTTAGATTTATGCAAGGGAGAAGAACGAGAAAAAATAATAGAAAAAACTGTTTCTGGAGAAGGAATAATAAGTGAAATTACTGCTAAGTTTAATCCTGCTATGGAATTTGGAGAGCAAGACTTAATTTCTATGTTATTTTACTTAGGTTATTTAACAATCCAAGATAATGTTGCTGATTATCCTAAACTAAATATACCTAACTTAGTAATGAAAGAAATATACTCTGACTATTTTTTACAAATATTAAGTCGAAAACTTGATATATCTTCTAATATAAACTATTCTGAAATTGCTTTAGAAATAGCATTAGAAGGAAAAATTAGTAAGATAGTTGAATTAACGCAAACATATTTGCAAAATTTATCTAATAGAGATTATATAAAATTTGACGAAAAATACATAAAGCTTATATTTTACTGTATTGCAATAAACTTAAAAGTTTATAGAGCAAAATCGGAAATGGAAGTACAACGAGAATATCCTGATATATTGCTTATTCCAAAAGATGTAAGCAAAGGCTATAAATCTGTTATGATTGAATTTAAATATTTGAAAAAAGGCGAAGAAAATAAATTGGCAGAAAAACAAGAAGAAGCCAAAAAGCAAATTGAAGAATATGCTGAGTTTGAAGAAATTCGCTCTATACCTAATTTAAGTAAATATGCAGTTGTTGCTGTAAATGATAAGATATATGTGGAGAAAGTGTAAAAGCTTTCTCCACATATTCTTGTGTGTAAATGTCAATAGAAAAAGAAAAATGCACTTTTTTTATTATCTCATAAACACTTATCAAGATGCTTTAGATTCTGTTAAACAGCATTATTCTTATGCTAATCGTGCATTTAACTTTTTATTTAACTTCTTTCTTTTTCCTGTACATAGTAATTCCAACAATTCCAGCAACTATAAGTGCTACAATAGAGCCAACCCACATAAATACTTTATCTACTATATCATTTTTTTCTTCTTTACTTGTGTTTTGGTTTTCTTCTATTTCGCCAATGCTGCTTTTTGTATCTTCTAACTCGTTCAAAAAATTTGCTGTTACGTTTTGATTAGTACTTTCGTTATTTTTCTGTTCTTCTATATTACTTTCTACCTCTTCGTTTTGGCTATTTCCAGCCTCATTTTCCACAATATCCTCTCTATGTTGCTCCAATACTTCATTTGCTATTTGCTCGTTTTGCTGTTCCTCTTTTTCATACTTTTCCTGTTCCGCTTCACTCCTTTTATACACATCAACTACATATTTTTGTTTTGTTATTCCATCTTTTGCCGTTACTTCTATTTCTATTTCATTATGCCCAGTTTGAAGGTTGTCATTTCCTGAAACTTTTACATTTGCATTTATATCTTCGGAAATTGCTAGCAAATTAAGCTTTTCGGTGTTATTATCTACTTCTACCGTATAGTTATTTTTGTTTTCACTATATTCTGGTGTAAGTGTAATTCCTTCTATTGCTAATGTTCCCAGTTTTGCATTAGCATTTTCTTCATTTTTTGTTTCTGTAAGATTTATAACATATTTTTGTGTTTTTGTTTTATCTTGCGAAGTAACTTCAATTTCTATTTTGTTTACTCCTTGTTCTAGTTTAGTATTGCCACTTATTTTAACAGTTGCTGCTTCGTTTTCTGGTATTGCCATCACATCTAAATCCTTTATATTTTCTTCTGTTACTAAATAATATTCATACACTTCTGCTTCAAACTGTGGTGTTATTCCTTCAACATTTACTCTTAAAATATCTAAATTCGCATTAGATGGATTATCCTTATTTTTGTTTTCCTTTTCTGGCTCTTCTATATCAATATATAATTCTACATTTCTTGTATCTATTTTTTCTCCATTTTCGTTGTAAAACTCTGCTATTACAGACATTGTGGTTTTTCCAATAGTCTTTGCTTTAAAATCTATTTCAAATGGACTTTTAAATTTTTCGTTTTTGCCTGTTTCTGAAAAATACGAATAAACCATTTTTCCATCTACCACATTTGCATTCTCTACATTTTCTATACATTCAAGTTTATCTGTTTCAAAATATATCCATACAGTAAACGCAGCTATTTCTACATCATTTGTATCAATTATTACTTGAAATGTTTCGCCCTGTTCCACAATGTTTTTACTTGCTTCTATTGAAATTTGTTCTACTGCAAAAACTTGTATAGGAATAAAAAACACGATTACAATTAAAAGTACTATTATTTTTTTTATCATTTTAAGTTACCTTCCCTTCTATCTGGCAAATTGGTTTGTAAAAGAATTACAAACCCTGCTCTATCTTCTGTAACCCCAAAATATGCCTTTGTATTAATAAACAATCAACCGAATTTGGATTTTTCCCATTTTTTGCTATATTTCCAGCTTTCATATAAACTCCTTTTAGCAATTCTATTTCTAATATATGCCTTTGTATAACCAGTAAGTCTACACTGTTTATTTTGCCGTCTCCGTTTGCATCACCATATAAAATTACGTTATATTCCATTACGACATCATTATTTTCCAAAATTCTTACTGTACTGCCTGTTCCAATTATTTCTTTTCCTGATATTTTTTTGCCACTCGAATTGTACACCTCAACTGTATAACTAGTTTGTATCTTGTTTAAAAATCCTTCTACCGTATTATTATTCGAGCTTTCCAATCCTGTGATTTCGTCTCCTGTAACTACAAGTCCTCCTTCAAAGCTAATCTTTTCATTGTCAATTGTTGGTGTATATACCTTAATTTCAATTGTGTCCTGTACTCCATTGCTTGCCTTAGCTGTGATTGTTACAGTACCGCTTTTTACTCCTGTAACTTTTCCAGAAGAATTTACAGTAGCAATTTTGCTATCACTTGAGGTATATTGCAAAGTTTTGTCATTTGCATCACTTGGAATAATTGTTGCATTTAATTGGACACTTTCTCCTTCTTTTATAACTGTTTTTGTTGCGGATAATTCGATTTGTTTTACTTCTCTATCTGGTACTTCTTCTAAATATTGTTGAAAAACATAGCCGACCATTCCATTTTGTAGTATAACTCTATCCCAAAGTTCACCTTTTTGCTTTCCTTTGGCTATTCTAGTCATTACAGTACCCGCTTCTACATTCTTTAATACTTCATAAGATGTTCCAGGTCCACTTCTTACATTTAACGTTGTTTCCACATTTGCATAGACTTGTGTGTTATCAGAAGAAAAATCACTTGCAGATATTGCAGGACTTGTACAAGGTAAATCTGGCATATTTTCGTAAATTGGTATTACAAACGAAATCGCAGAATCTAATAAATTACTGTTTGAATATCCTGTATATATTAATTTTGATTCACTATACGGTGCTAAAACGTTTGTCATATATTGATGCCAAAACAGCTCGTCTTCTTGTGTATCATATACGTGAAACTTTTGTAAGTATATAGTATTTTGTCCTAAATTTATATAGCTTGAGCCTATGAATATAGCTCCTCCAGTAATTGCTCGTTCTTTTGTATTCCACGGAATTAAATATTTGTTTTTAGTAGCAGTACTTGCACCTTTTCCATCTTTTGCATATTGTAATCCATTTTTTATTGCCCCCATCGGTTCCGAAGAGCTAGTAGCACCAATGTTATAGAAATTATATAGACCTTCAAAACCTGATACTGTACCACTTATAGAAGAATGTGACAAAAAAGGTCCTACCTCTTGCTTTATTCTTGATGCTAAGTGAAATGCACTTACTTTAGAAGTCTGTGCTGCTGAAAGTATTAAGTCCGAATACTTTTTATTGGTAACAATATTAGTCCCACTTGAATTTTTGTACTCTACAATTTTATTGTAAAACTCTGTTCCATATAATATTTTTTCTATACTAGATACTGTATTAGTATTTTGATTATATGACAATTCTTCAAATTGAAATACACGTACATTATTCAAAAAATTTCTTGGGTCCATTGCATATTCTACTGCAGTCCTAGAAGAATCTACCCAACCACTATCCACTTCTACGTTATACTCACCAGGAGTAGTGTTTTTCCAACTATCACTATATGATTTAGGTACTAAATTTTTTCCAAAAATATTTTCTTGGTCTATTACATAATCCCAATCCAAGTTAGTATATAGCGCTTTAAACTCCCAGTTTGGATACTTTCTTTTTAATTCGTCTATATATGGCTGATAATCTGCTGGAAATTCACTTGACAGCACCATTTGTCTAGTAAGTTTTTTCTCGTCTTCTGCATCGTTAAAGTTGGTAATAAATAAAAATGCTATGATGCCTAGAATTATAGCTACTGTAAATATGATTATTTTCTTTTTCAATTTTTGTACTTCACTCCTTTCTGTTGTTTTTTATGTTTTCTTTTTTGGTTTTAATTTATAGCTTATTTAAAATGTGAATAATAGTGCTTTGTAAAATTATATTTTTACGTTTTCTTACATAATTATAGTCTGTACGCATTCAAGCAATATCCTCTAGATACTATACCTTAACTCCTTCTAGCCTTTACAATAATTCGCTTGGAAGAATAATCACTGCAAGTAATTAATGTTATATCCGTGTTTCCTTCAGTCTGCTGAGACAAAACTTCTGTCTGGTTTGGTTCTACCTTGTATACATCATAAACTTCGTAAAAAACACTCCCATTTTTATTATCAGATAAAATTATTTTGTCTCCTTCAGTAAGTTCTATAATATGGTTAAACATATTCTCTTTGTCGTAGTTATGTGCTGCTATGCAGTAATTTCCAATTTCATTTGGTTCAGGTCCAAAATATTTGGTAGGGCATAACCACATAGCTTCTTCGTCATATTCTTCTAATACATAAGTAGACAAGTTAATTTTTGGTATTGTTAATTCAGCAGAAACTTTATACCCTTGAAAATATGTCCTAATTGTTTTAATTTTATTGCTCAAAGTAATGTTTTCACTGTTGTTATTTTGCGTCACTGCTGTTTCATTGACTTGTGGTCCATTACTTAATTGTGCTTCCTTGTACATACCATAAAGGGTATTTATAACCACACCTAATATTGTAAAAATGATTATTAACATCAGAATTTTCTTAGCCATATTACTGTTCCTTGTATAATAAAGTTTAAAATTTAATATATTATACTTGCCTTTCTTCATTTATTATTTCTTCTTATGTATACTTTTGCATTGTAATTTGCAATATACATTTGATTCTAAAAGCTGTCCCACCTACTGTCACATATATTTAAAAATCAAAAATATATGTGACATGTGAGACTTTTATTTTTCAATCCTTATACCTATGGCAGACTACATTTGCAACATAAAAATCTTGTTTTTTATTGCAATTTTTTGACTGTAATAGCATAATATCCATTTATTGATTAATTAAATTTCTACATTATTTTAACTATAAATTAGTCGTGCTTTTTACTATTTTTTAGTACTATATAACTGCAACCTAACACTGCTAATACAGATATTATAACTCCATATTGAGTTGAACCTGTTTTAGGTAAATCTTCTGGTAATTCTTCTGCATTGTTTCCGTTTGTTGTACCTTCTATATTTTCGTTGTTATCTGGATTTGTTACAGGATTATTTTCGTCTTCTGGTGTTTCGTCTGTTACACCATCACCAGGTTGCTCTTCTTCTGGTGTATTATCCTCTGGTGGAGTTTGAGTTGTTTCTTCAACTACATCAATATCAAAATCTGCTGTTGCAATTTGTGCATTACTACTGTCTTTGTCAGATAAAGTTATTCTTAAAGTGTATGCACCTGGTTCACTAAAAGTAGCAGCAATATCTAGTATTTGAGTTACATCTTTTCCGCCTAATTGATAACCGTCTGGTTCTCCCCAGCCATCTTGAATTAAATCAACTGTTGCTCTGGTTCTTTCTGTTGCCAAAAGTTGAACAGTTGCACCATCACTAGGTTTTGCTATTATCTCTGCTGTCATACCAACGTGGTCATAGTTTCTACCCATACTAGATTCTGTAATTAATTCCATTGTATTTTCTTTGCCAGATATAACATCACCTGTGTAATTTAATTTTATTGTATAATCCACATAATTTGGCTCAACTGTTACAGATTTTTTTATAGGAGTTGTAATGTCGTCATATGTTTGAGACGCATCTGAATTTGCTAAACCTTCAGCTGTTACAGAAAAATCAGTTGGGTTTGTTGACTCTAGTTCCTCTTTTGCTTTAAAAGTAACAGACATATTTTCACGTGGATTTGTTCCTCCAGCAGCATCATAATAAGTAACCCTTACTCTTGTGCCATTGTCATTTTCTGTTCCTCCTTCAGCACTAACAAACTCGAATATACTGTTGTCATAAGCAACATCAAAAGTGTACGCTCCTAAAGATGTTCCAAAATTTATGTTTACTATAACTTCTTCCCCTGGAGCTATTTTTTCGCTTGTTACATTTACTTCAACAGATCCCAATGGTACTGATGCAGCAAATGCATTTATTTGTAAAATGAATAATAGTATTATTAATGTACAAACAATACTTAATATTTTTTTAGTCATACAATTACCTTTCTCCATTAATTTTAAAAATTGAAAAAACGGTTTAATGGTACCATTTTATTTTTTCAATATTATTATGTTGATTTTTTTGTTTTTTATTTTTCCATTTTTTATCTTAAACGCAAAAAAATTGACAAAATGGATTTACCGCCATTTTGTCAATTTTTTAAATTCATTTAAATTTTTTATTTTATGATACGATTTTTCTTAAGCAGTTATAAACTTCATAAGTAATTTCAACATCTTTTAGTCCTCTATGTGCTCCTTCATAGCTTATATTAAATAATTTTGCAAGAGTACCAAGTTTATAATTCACACTATTTGGAACCAATCTACGCGCTAAAAACATAGTGTCTACATAATCATTATTTAAGTTATAGTCTAAATATTTCCTACATTTATTATTTAGAAAACCAAGGTCAAAATTTACATTATGCCCTATGATTACATTGCTACCAACAAAATTTACAAATTCAGTTAGAACATCAATTGGTACTTTGCCAAATTTTAGCATTTCATTTGTAATACCTGTTAAATTAGTTATAAATGGGCTTAGCTGTCTGTCGATTTTAATAAGCTGATTGTATGTATCTATCATTTTGTTATTTACAACTTTTATAGCACCAATTTCAATAATGTCGTCTTGAATTGGAGATAGTCCCGTTGTTTCTATATCGACCAAAACATAATCGTCAACGAACTTCATTAAATTTTTTCCTTTATTATTATTTGTAAAATTATATTTATTATACATATAGTTCTCCTTTTAGAGTTATATTTTAACATAAATGATATATTTTTACAATTAAATTTCAAAAAAATTTTGGATATAAATCCAAAAATTTAATTCAAAATTTTTCGAAAAACTATATACTTTTTCAAAAAATTAGTGTATAATTAAAGAAATTAAGGAATACTATGTATTGTAGATATTCTACTAGGTCTGAAATAGCTTGCTAGATTAGGACCTGACCCGAGCTGATGCTAAGCGTCAGCAAAAGCCATTCAAACGAATGGCTTTTATTACTTTTTATGCGTATAAACTTATTAATATTATATTGTCACAAATTCAATTTTGTTTTTCATTGTTGCTCCTTTTATTGCTTCTATATTTCTTCATCCGTACTAATGGTGATAAATGAATATCAAACTTATTATTCCATTCGATATCATTTTTATGTTTTTTTCAATTATTCTATTGCCAACTTAAAATTGGGTAGCCATCGTTTATACTTTCTTCTTCGTAATCGTCTCTAAATGCTTTTAGCTCTTCTGCTGTCCCTATTTCTATCCATTCACTTTGTGCTATTATTTCTCCTGAGCTTTCTACATAGTAACTTCTTTGGCTATCATTCATTGTTATTAAAAAGCTTCCTTTTCCATTTTCGGTTATTGTGAAATTTGCATCATTTCCAAATTGACTTCTTAGCGATTCTTCTAAATTTTCTTTTTTTCTATCTAGTGTTGTTATATCCTTTATTTTGCTATCTGCTACTGCCATCTCTATTCCTTCTATTTCTGTTGTCTCTGCTGTTATGTCTCTTGCGTCCTCAGTCATACCCACTAAACCATTCTCTCTAAATGCAAAATTAATTGTTACTGTCGCCAGTATGATTAATATCACTATTCTTTCTTTTCTTTCGATTTTCTTAATCTATTGTACTGGTTATATAACCAATAGTTAAGTATCCAATTAAAATTATATAATTTAGTCAAATTTATTGGGAGAAATATATGATAAAAGTAAATATAGAAAATGGCTATAATTGCAGTATAACTGATATTGTTGAATACACGCCAAATAAAGAATCTTAAATTTCATTTATATGTGTGTATTACTTTTTTGCACATAATTTTTATTTCATACTTTACTTATATATTTATATGTTACTTATATGTATCGCCTATCTCGCATTTTTTATCTATTTTTCCAACTTCCTTGCTACGCAAAATCCTACTACAAACAGCAATACAGATATCAAGCCTGTTAAATTAAAGCTTAGTGGAGAATATAATATAAGTACACTGCCTAGAGTAAATCCAATTATTGAATAGTATGTTTGCATATAAAATTTATCTAGTAAAAATTTTATTATACAAATAAATGTCAAACCACCTATTACTAGCCCAATTCCCATTGGAATTAAAACTGATAAATTCATTGCAGATATTGCATTAATGTATATAGGGTAAACTCCTATGCACATCAAAATTAATGTGTTGCTAATTCCTGGGACTACAACTCCAATTGACATCAAGAAACCTGATATTATTAATGATATTATAGAAATGTTTTCTATTCCGTTTCCAAGATTAATTTTTCCTTCTAAAACTACCAATAAATACCCTATTATAAAAGAAATAATTGCAAATAGTAAGTAACGTAACTTGAATTGATGCTCTGAGTTAATCTTTTTTACTAATAGTGGTATGCTTCCAAGAATTAATCCCATAAAGCAGTAACTTGTTTGTTCTGGAAAGCGCTCAAATAATACTTTTAAAATGTTTCCAACAAAAAATACTCCTAGTATTCCACCTAATACAATTGGAAATAAAAATCTAAAATTCTTTTTAAAGTCTTTAAATATTCCCAAAACCGCATCTATTAGCTTGTCATATAGTCCTAAAATTACGCAAATAACTCCACTGCTTATGCCTGGCAAAATTGCACCTGCTCCTAGCAAAATTCCAACAAAAAATCTTTTCAATTTAGACCTCCATTATTATATTTCTTTATGCTTTATGTTCAACTGTGTTATGAGCTTTGTCACATAATATGCCATTTATTTTATAATCTCATAACTAATTAATTTTTAATATATAAACATTCACATTTTATATCTTCTTAATATTTATTCGCTACACGCAAAAATAGTACAATTCTACTTTTGCAAGGTCAGGCACATTTAATTTTTTTCCACATATAATCAATGTATAAGAGTTTAAAAATAGAAACTATTACTTATTTTTATAAATTTATGTTAGAGCTTTTTTCTTGCTCGGATGGAGGTTTTTATGTTTTCTGCATTTTGTGGAAGTTTAGGAATTTTAACATTTTGGGAGTTTTTTAAATCAGCTGTATTTTTAGTTGGATATATTTCAACAAACAATTTATTTCCGGAACCACTATCTTCTGAAGACGAAAAAAAATATCTTGAGCAAATGAAAAATGGTGACGAAGAAGCTAGAAACATATTAATAGAAAGAAATTTAAGATTAGTCGCACATATTTGCAAAAAATATAGTACTGCCAAGGCTGACCAAGACGATTTAATTTCAATTGGTACAATTGGTTTAATAAAGGGCATAAATAGTTTTGAGGCATCTAAAGGTGTTAGGCTAGCTACATATGTTGCAAGATGTATAGACAATGAAGTACTTATGTATTTAAGGTCTGCCAAGAAATTAAATGCAGAAGTATATTTAGAAGATCCTATTGGAAAAGACAAAGACGATAACACAGTGACTTTGCAAGAGGTTTTGGAAAATGACGAAAGAAGTATTGAGGAAGAAGTTGATTTGAAGTTTAAAATAAAGAGATTATATGAAAAAATGAAAGATGTATTAAAGGAAAGAGAAAAATCAATAATAGAGCTTAGGTTTGGACTTAAAGGAACCAAACCTAAGACTCAAAATGAAATTGCTGAAATGATGGGAATTTCCCGTAGTTATGTTTCCAGAATTGAAACTAAAGCTATAAGTAAGCTTGCAAAAGAATTTAAGGAGTAGGAAGGAAAATTTATTTCTTCCTTCTTAAAATCCATCCATTTTTGCACTCTATTGGCAAGTGCATTTTTATGCTTTGTCCTGCTTTTCCTGGATTTACAAATTGTACTTCCTCGTCTGTGTCCGTATCCCATAATTTGTCTATTGTAAATTCATAAGAATTTATATTTCCAGGAATTAGAATTTCCATTGTATCTCCTACTTTTAATTTATTTCTAATTTCTATAACCGATTTTTCTGGGCTATATTCTAATATTTTGCCACCAAATTCATAGTCTGGATTGTATTGTTTTCCATCATATTCTTGGAAATCTTTATTATTTCTGTCATTAAAGTAAAATGTTGTTAACCCTCTTGTTTTTGTTTTTTCTAACTCTTTTAGATATTTTGTATAATCATAATTTGCAGGGTCTTTTAAGCAATCGTCTATTGCATTTCTATAAGCATTTACAACTGATGCCAAGTAATATTCTGTTTTTAATCTTCCTTCTATTTTTAAGCTATCTATTCCCATTTCTATTATTTCTGGTATTTCTTTTATCAAGCATAAATCTTTTGAAGAAAAAATGTATGTGCCTTTGTCGTCGTGCTCAACAGGCATTAAATTACCTGGTTTGTTATGTTCTTCTACATATACATTATATGCCCATCTACAACTTTGCGCACAATCTCCCAAGTTTGCGCTTCTTGAAGCTAAGAAATCACTTAAAAAGCATCTTCCAGAATATCCAAAACATATTGCTCCGTGTATAAACATCTCCACTTCTAAGTCTTCTGGCTTATTTTCCATTATTTCTTTTATTTGCTCTTTGTTCATTTCTCTACCTAAAATAACTCTTTTTGCTCCATTCTTATACCAAAAATTTGCAGAATGATAGCTTACAGTGTTTGCTTGTGTACTAATATGTATATCTACATCTGGTGCATATTCTTTTAGAATTTCTATCACTCCCCCATCAGATGCAATAATTCCATCAACTTTTAAATCGTTTAGCATTTTAGCTTGCTTTTTTATTTCTTCGTAATACTCGTCCCAAGCATAAATATTTATTGCTGCATATACTTTTTTGCCAATACTATGTGCATATTTTATTGTTTTGGCAAGGTCATCGTCGTCAACTTCTGCTCTACTCCTTAAAGATAAACTTCCTGTTCCACAATATACTGCATCTGCTCCGTATAAAAATGCTGTCTTTGCTTTTTGATATGAACCTGCTGGTGCTAATAATTCTGGCTTTTTCATAAAATCTACATCCTTTCTCATAACATTCAATATAGTAACATTTATACTCTTTTTATATTATAAAAGCACATATTTTTTTATTTTTTATGAACAATTTTTTGTTAGTTCAATCTGTCGTCAAAGTAGCCACTAATTTCTTCCAATCCATTAAAATCAGTTTGTCTTACAATATCATAGGCTACAATCGCTACGGAATTTGCTAAATTCAGGGACCTTAAAGTAGGTCTCATAGGTATTCTTATTGTTTTATCTATATATTTTAATAACACATCTTCTGGAAGTCCCTTTGTCTCTTTTCCAAATAGAGCAAAGACTTCGTCCATTTCTCCATAATTTGGTTCAGAATACACGTGTTTTCCCTTTGTTGTTACAAAAAACATATTGTGCTCTTCTGGTTTGTACTTTTCTAAAAACTTCTCAAAAGATAAATGCTCTTCTATTTCCAGTTTATCCCAATAATCCAATCCTGCTCTTTTTACAGCCTTTTCAGAAATACTAAAACCAAGTGGATATACTAAATGAAGTTTTGCACCTAGCGCTGCACAAGTTCTTGCTATATTGCCAGTATTTTGTGGTATTTCTGGTTCTACTAATACTATATTTAATTTCATAATTTTATCTATCCTTTTCTTATTTATTATATTCTCTTATATTTTGGCATTTTTTCGCTTTCTTTGCTTTTTAATTATAGTAGAATGCATTTCCTATAATTTAAAAAACAGCTGAAATTGCTATCACTATTTATTATATTCCTATATTTTTATACTATCTGTATTTATAATTTTGTTGACGGCCTGTGACAGTTGTCACAGGCCTTTTGGAGTTTATTTGCCCTCTTCCATTGCTTTTTGCATTTCCTGCAATTTTGTGTGCTTTTCTTTCATGGCTCTGAGAATATAATTTCTCTCTAAGCCAGGAATTTCGTAACCATAGTATACAGCTACATCGATAAGTTTATCCACCTTCGCATAGTTTACACTTCTGATTGCTCTTTTGAATTTTCGTTGCCAGACTTTGTAGTCCTTCAGTTCTTCGCGCAATTTCGTACGCGATTGCAAGCGAGCTTTCCGTTCAGTAATTAGCTTACCAAACATATTGATGCCTCCTTAAAAAAATTTACATCTATTATACACCTAAAAATATATTTTGTCCATAAATTTACATAATTTTGCCAAATTTCTGGATGCTATTGTTACAGTTCACGGCTTATTATAAAAATATACATTACTTCGCTCTTTGTTCGTGCCGATTTGAGTTTCCGACTAAAAGGAGGAAATCTCAAAGGCAATAGCGATTTCAGCTGTTTTTTGAATTCTAGAAAATGCAATTTCCTAGAATTTAAAAAATAACCTGTGGAATTCACCACAGGTCAGTTTGGAGGTTTGTGCTTACTTTCTCTTCGTAAGAAGTTTTTTGAGGATTTCGTTTACTTTTGAGTCATTCGACTTGGGTATTTCGTACCCAAAAAGTAGTGCCTCTTTTTGAAGCTCTTTTATTCTTGGATAATTACCCGAATGAATGGCTTCCTCATACCGGCGTCGCCAGTATTTTTTGTCCTCCTCTTCTTCCCAGATTGCCATACTTTCGCCATACGTCCGTCTTCTGGACATAATGACACCTCCCTTAAAAATATGTAAGTTTATTATACAACTAAAATATCATTTTGTCTATACTATTGGCATAAGTTTTTATGTTACCACAATACACGTCAATTGAAAAAGTAAATTCTATTCAATAAAAAACAAATATAAATTAATACT
>CAKNRV010000014.1 GCA_930991035.1 uncultured Clostridium sp.
ATTTGGGACATTTTCATATCCGATTACTTAAGACATTATCATAAACGAATGAGAACAAGTAAATATGGTTTAGTTTTTAATTGACAAAACATTGGTTTTGTATTATTATAATTAAAAATAAAAAAGAGGAAAATGTGTATTTGTATTTGCGACACAACCACATTTTCCATCACACAAACACCTTGAAGGATATTTGCATTCTTATTATATACTAATGTAAATCTCTTTTCAAGTGTTTCGTAAAAATTTGAAAGGAGATTTTTATTATGAAAGTAAGTATTAGAAAAAATAAATTAAAAAAAGGATTTAGTTATACAGTATTCGTAGATTATGGTATTGTTAATGGACATAGAAAAAGAGAAACTCTGGATACATTTACTACTAAAAAATCAGCTGAAGATTATAAAACTAAGATACAATCACAAGTAGATAACAATTCATTTGTTTATATTCCAGATATAACTTTTTCAGAAGCAATTGACGAATGGATGGAGTATTATGTAAAACCTACTTTAGATGAAACAACTATTGTTGGATATGATCTTATTAATAATAAATATTTAAAACCTTGCTTAGGACATATTCCTCTAAAAGTTTTCAATACTCCAACAGCAATAAATATAATTAATAATTACTATAAATATCTATTATATGATTTAGAAAAAGAAACATATAAAACAAAGTCAGGAGATGTAAAAAATAAAAAGAATTTATCTGTATGTAGTGTCGAACATCATAAGGCTCAAATAAGTGGAATGTTATCTTATTTTATGAAACAAGGAAAGTTAGATAGGAATATCTGCATTAATACTGTAATTCCTAAAGCAACAACTACAGATGTAGTGGTTAATGATATTACTAAGTATAATAATGAAGATTTATTTGAAGAAGATGAAGGTCTAACTATAGATCAAGCTGTTATGATTTTAAATATATTTATGAATACTGAATTAATGTTACCTGTTGCTATATCAATTTTCTTAGGTTTAAGAAGAAGTGAAGTTTTAGGTATTTTAAAAAGTAGATTAAATAAAGAAAAAAGGAAATTATGTATAGATAGCTCTAAAGTTCGTGCTGGTAAAAAGATTGTTTTCAAGCATAGGATGAAGAATAAAACTTCACGTAGAATTTTGTACCTTCCTAAAATACTAATACGAATAATTGAATTAGATGAAGAAAGGCAAAAAAGAAATAGAAAATTATACAAAGAAAATTATTATGAATCTCAGTTTCTTTGTGTTATGGATAATGGCTCTCCGATAAATCCTGATTATGTGTCAAGGACGTTTACTAGAAAATTAAATGAATTTATAAAAGAACAAAAAGAATTGGATAAAAATTTTACTTTTCCACACGTTACATATCATACTTTAAGGCATTTTAATATAAATAACTTACTTGAAAACGGAGCTTTGCTTATAGACGTTCAAAGAAATTCTGGTCATTCTGATATTCATACAACTATTAAATATACTTATGATACACTACAAAGCAAATCTGCCATTGCAGAAAAAACTGATGAAATATATAAAAATCTAATAGAAATAGGATAACCCCTATTTCTATTTTTTTCTATTCCTTGCTTGTAATTTGGACAAGTTTTGGACAAGTTTGGTATTTTTTCATAAAAATAAGGCTTTCAAAAATTGCTGAAAGCCTTGCTATCACTGGCTGGGGTACTGTGATTCGAACACAGGAATGTCGGAGTCAGAGTCCGATGCCTTACCGCTTGGCGATACCCCAATGTATACTTGAACAAAAGATACTAATGTTATAATTCGCAATTTTAAATACGCTATATAAAATCCGTTCCATCTTGCTGGTAGATATATTTTGTATCCTCCAAGTTTTCGAATAAAAAATATATCTACCACGTGGAACTACTTATATACTAAACATAATTCTCTATTTTTAGAAATATTATATTTGTTTATTTTATAGCTTTTCTTCCTCTAAAGATTGCTACATCTTCTAATTCGTCTTCGATGTTTAGAAGTCTATTGTATTTAGCAACTCTATCTGTTCTGCAAGGTGCACCAGTTTTAATTTGTCCAGCATTTGTAGCTACTGCAACATCTGCTAAAGTTGTATCTTCTGTTTCACCGCTTCTATGTGATACAACTGCTGTGTATCCGTTCTTATGAGCAAGTTCAATAGCATCTAATGTTTCTGTTAATGTTCCTATTTGGTTTAATTTAATTAATATGCTGTTTGCAACTCCCATATCAATTCCTTTTTGTAATCTCTTGATGTTTGTAACAAATAAATCGTCACCAACAAGTTGTACTTTGTCTCCAATTTTTTCTGTTAATAGCTTCCAAGATTCCCAATCTTCTTCTGCTAATCCATCTTCAATTGAGATAATTGGATAGTTATTTGCTAAATCAACAACAAAGTCTACCATTTGCTCTTTTGTCTTGAATTCTCCTGTTTTCCAGAATAAGTATCCGTTTTTTCCTACTTTTTTAGCTTCGTCATACATTTCTGTTGAAGCACAGTCTAATGCTAAGCATACATCTTTTCCTGGTACATATCCAGCTTTTTCAATAGCTTCCATAATTAAGTCTAATGCTTCTTTTTCGCTTGATACATTTGGTGCAAATCCACCTTCGTCACCAACACCTGTTGATAATCCTTTTGCTTTTAATACACTCTTTAAGTTATGGTATACTTCTACACCCATTCTCATACATTCTTTGAATGATTTTGCTCCAACTGGCATTATCATAAATTCTTGTACTGTTAATCCACTATCTGCGTGTTTTCCACCATTCATAATGTTCATCATTGGAACTGGTAATTCTTTTGCGTTTACTCCACCGATGTAGTTGTATAGGCTCATTCCTAATGAAGCTGCAGCTGCTTTAGCTACTGCTAAAGATACACCAAGTGTTGCATTTGCACCTAATTTACCTTTGTTTTCTGTTCCATCAATTTCTATTAACTTTTTATCTATTTTTACTTGTTCATAAACATTCATTCCCTCTAATTTATCTGCAATGATGTTATTTACATTATCAACTGCTTTTTGAACACCTTTTCCTAAGTATCTGTTTTTGTCTCCATCTCTTAATTCAACTGCTTCAAAGCTTCCTGTTGATGCTCCTGATGGAACCATAGCTACTCCTGAAAATCCTCCTTCTGTAACTACTTCTACTTGTACTGTTGGATTTCCTCTTGAATCCAATACTTCTAATGCTTTTACGCTTTCAATTCCTAAATAATCTTTCATTTTTTAAACTTCCTTTCAATGTGTTTTTTATATTCATACTTCGAAGAAGAATTAGTATATCGCTAGGAAAATGAAATAAAAATTTTTGAGATAGTACATTTAGTACATCGAAAAAATTTTTATGAAATTTGACAACGCGAGATGCTGATTATTCTTCGAAGTTATAAATGATTTAAAATTTGACTTCTAACTGCATTACGTTGCTCTTCAATTTGCTCTACATAAGTTTTCGGTTTGTTTTTTTGAGAAACTCTGTATAAACTTTTTAGTTTTCTTCTTCCCGAAACCTTATATGTATATTTCTGTTCTGCAAAATTTTCTTTTGCATTTCTTTCCATTTTTTGAAGTGCAGTTTCTGTAACAAATACAGGTTCTTTCTTTTCTCTATTATAGTCTAATATCTTTTTAACTGGATTTTTATATATATTTTCAGAATAAGTTTCTATATCTGGCTTGAAGTAAATGTTTTCATTTATATACTGTTTTATCATTTTTCTTTCTTTTCTAGAAAAATATTCAATTGGCAATTTTAAATTTTGGTATTTCCACACAATGTGCCTATCCATATTAGAATACTGAGTATTTATTAAGTTTTCATAGTTATATTCTATTTCAAACTTTAGCCCTTCTATTCTAATTGTTAGATTACTCCACAATCTATGGTTATACTTTTTAAAAATCTCCCTAAGCTCCTTAATTTTGCTATATAGCTTTTCCACTAGTTTTATATATTCGTCTTCATTAAGGCTAAACTTATTTGGTACTTCATAAACATTTACAGGATTCTTTTTTAGTATCCCTTTTGGGAAATAATAAAAGAACATCTCCCCTGTTTCAAACCCTTCCATTTTCTCCTGTACAGAAGCATATAAATATATTCTATCCCATTTTTCTGGTATAAGATAAAATAATTGTTTCTGTAATTCAGAGTAAACTTTCCTTATCTCTGAATTTTTAATCATAAATTCCTCCAGTCCTATTCTACTATAATACTCTCTCCTGTCATTTCTTCTGGTTTTTCTAATCCCATTAATTTTAACATAGTTGGTGCTAAGTCTGCAAGTTTTCCTTCCTTTAACTTAACATCTTCTTTTCCTACTAATATTAATGGTACTGGATTAGTTGTATGTGCAGTATGAGGTTCACCTGTTTTATAATCTAGCATTTGCTCTGCATTTCCGTGGTCTGCAGTTATAATTAAAACACCCTCGTTTGCATTTATTGCTTCTACAACTCTTCCTACACATTCGTCTATTGTTTCTATTGCTTTTATTGCTGCATCTAAGTTTCCTGTATGACCTACCATATCTGGGTTAGCATAATTTAGAATTATGCAATCATATTTTCTAGAGTTTATTGCTTCCACTACTTTATCTGTAACTTCAACAGCACTCATTTCTGGCTTTAAGTCATAAGTTTCTACTTTTGGAGATGGTACCAATATTCTATCTTCTCCTGGATATTGTTTTTCTTCTCCTCCATTAAAGAAAAATGTTACGTGAGCATATTTTTCTGTTTCTGCTATTCTTAATTGTGTTAAACCTTTTTTGCTTATATATTCTCCAAATGTGTTTTTTAATGTTTCTGGTTTGAATGCAATTTTTACATTTGGCATTGTTTCGTCATATTGTGTAAAACATACATAGTCAAGATCCATTTTTTTAGTTGGGAATTCATTAAAGTCTTTATCTACAATTGCTCTTGTAATTTCTCTTGCTCTATCTGGTCTAAAATTGAAGAATATTACAGAATCATTTTCTTCTATTTTAGCTATTGGTTCATTGTTTGGGTTAGTTATAACTGTTGGTTGGGCAAACTCGTCAAAAACTTCCTTTTGATATGAACCTTCTATTGCAGAGATTGCTGATGTGCATTTTATTCCTTCGCCATTTACGATTGCATCATAAGCTTTTTGAACTCTATTCCATCTTTTATCTCTATCCATAGCATAAAATCTACCAGACATTGAAGCTATTTTTCCAACACCTTTTTCTTTCATTTTTTCTTCAAGCTTCATTATATAGCTTTCACCTGATGTTGGTGGAGTGTCTCTACCATCCATAAAGCAGTGAACATATACATCCTCAAAATCCTTTCTTTTTGCAAGCTCTAGCACAGCAAACAAATGACGTATGTGGCTATGTACTCCTCCATCAGAAAGTAATCCTAGTATGTGTAATTTCGAATTATGTTTTTTACAATTTTCTATTGCCTCTACTAATTCTGGATTACTGAAGAAATCTCCATCCTCTATTGATTTAGTAATTCTAGTTAACTCTTGGTAAACTATTCTACCTGCACCAATATTTGTATGTCCTACCTCAGAATTTCCCATTTGTCCATCTGGTAATCCAACATTTAATCCACTAGTGTACATCTTAGTTGTTGGGCATATTTTCATAAGTTTATCAATATTAGGTGTATTGGCTAATTTTACAGCATTTGCTTTTTCGTTTTCATTAATACCAAATCCATCTAATATCATTAGCATTGTAACTTTTTTGTCCATAGGTCCTAATCCTTTCTAATTATAACTTATATACAAGTCCGCTCCATCTTGCTGTCACATATATTTAGCTATAATTTTATTTATTATAATTTACAATCTTTGAGAACTCTTCTACTTTTAGACTTGCGCCTCCTACAAGGCCTCCGTCTATGTCTGACATAGAAAATAGTTCTTTGGCGTTTGAAGCTTTTACACTTCCGCCATATTGTATTATAACTCCATTTGATACGTTTTGTCCATAGATATTTGCTATTTTTTCTCTAATTGTTTTAATCATATTGTTTGCATCCTCTGATGTTGCAGTTTTTCCAGTTCCAATTGCCCAAATTGGTTCATAAGCAATTATTGTATTTTGAACTTGCTCGTTAGTTAATCCTTCTAAATCTTTTTCGATTTGAGTTGTTACTATTTCTTCTGCCTTTCCAACTTCTCTTTGTTCTAGAGTTTCTCCCACACATACGATTGGTTTTAATCCATACTTAAAAGCTGCTTTAAGTTTTTTGTTTACTGTTTCATCAGTTTCTGCAAAATATTGTCTTCTTTCAGAATGACCTATAATTACATATTCTACGCCAATAGCTTTAAGCATTTTTCCAGATACTTCACCAGTATAAGCTCCATTATTCTCCCAGTGCATATTTTGCGCACCTATCTTTATATTAGTATTTTGTGCAGTAAGTAATGCATAAAATAAATCTGTGTAAGGAACGCAAAGTACTACTTCATTTTCTGTATCCTTTACAAGTGGCTCTAACTCACTTATAAATCTTATGGCTTCATCTGGAAGCATATTCATTTTCCAATTTCCAGCAATAACTTTTTTTCTCATTGTCCTCTCTCCTTTCTTTCTAAAACTTGAACGTTTGGGACACTCCTTTTCGTTCAAGTTTTTGAACGTTTGGGACGCTCCTTTTTGTTCAAGTTTTTGAACATTTAGGAGTGTCCCTTTTGTTCAAGTTTCTTCTATTTTTCTAAAGAATTGTCTTCTTTTTGACTTTTGCTTTCACAACAAGAAGCACCTTTTGTTTTTTCTTCTTTATCGTTTAAACATACTAAGCCTGGTAATGCTTTTCCTTCTAATAATTCTAGTGATGCTCCACCACCTGTTGAAATATGTGTAAAGCTATCTTCTAGATGTAATTTCTTTATTGCGGCAACAGAGTCTCCTCCACCAACTATTGATGTTGCTTTTGTAGATGCAATTGCTTCTGCTGCTTTTTCTGTTCCTATGCTAAATTTTTCTACTTCACAAATTCCAAGTGGTCCATTCCATAAAATAGTTTTTGCATCTTTTAATTCGTCTGCAAATTGTAAAGAAGTACGTGGTCCTATGTCACATCCTTGCCATCCAGCTGGGATTTTGTCTGAATCTACAACTTTGTCTGGTGATTTTTCTAAGAAGTCAAAGAATGCTTTTTGTTTTGCTTTTTTATCCAATGTTTCGTCTACTTCTTCTTGTACAGGTGCTACTACTGTATCTACTGGAAGTACTAATTTTACACCTGCTTCTTGTGCTTTTTTCATAATTGTTTTTGCTTCTTCTATTTTATCCTCTTCGCAAAGTGAGTTTCCTATTTCGTATCCTTTTGCTTTTAAGAAAGTATATGCCATACCTCCGCCAATTAATATTTCGTCTACTTTATCTAATAGATTTTCTATAACGCCTATTTTATCAGAAACTTTTGCACCACCTAAAACAGCTATAAATGGTTTTTCTGGGTGTTCCAAAGTTCCATTTAAGAAAGTAATTTCTTTATCCATTAAGAATCCTGCAACAGCCTCGTCTACGTGGTGTGCAACACCTTCTGTTGAGCTATGTGCTCTATGTGCTGTTCCAAATGCATCATTTACATATATTCCATCTGACAAGTCAGCAAATTCTATTGATAATGTATCATCATTTTTCTCTTCTCTTGGATCAAATCTAACATTCTCTAGTAATGCAACCTCTCCATCATTTAAAGAAGATGTAATAGATTTTGCACTATCTCCAGTTACATCTTTTGCAAATTTAACATCTGTATCCAATAAATCTGTTAACTCGTCCGCAACTGGTTTTAAAGAAAACTCCTCTTTTACTTCTCCCTTTGGTCTACCCAAATGAGAGCATAGTATAACTTTTGCACCCTTATCCATCAAATATTTTATTGTAGGAAGAGCTGCTGTTATTCTTGTATTATCTGTAATTTTCCCATCTTTTAATGGTACGTTAAAATCACATCTAACTAATACTTTCTTTCCCCTAACATCAATATCTTTTACAGTTTTTTTATTCATAAAAATCATCCTTTCTATATTTTCTCACTTTCCGTTCAATAAAAGTTACAATTCACATCATTACTGTTAAAAAGAAGCTATAATACAATGTTGCGCTAACGTAGTTCCACGTGTTAGATATATTTTCTCTTCGAATGCTTGAAGAAGATAAAATATATCTAACAGCAAGATGGAACAAACTTTAAACAAATAATTTATAAGCTGTGAATTGTAACTTTTAAAATTTTTTACTTATTTGCAATATACATAGCTAAATCAACAAGTTTGTTTGAATAACCCCATTCATTATCATACCAAGCAACTAATTTAACAAATGTATCTGTTAAAGCAATACCTGCTGATGCATCGAATATAGAAGTATGTGGATCACTTATAAAGTCAGAAGATACAACTGCTTCGTCTGTGTATTCCATAATACCTTTCATTTCGTTTTCGCAAGCTTTTTTAACTGCATTACAAATTTCTTCGTAAGTTGCAGGTTTTGCTAAATTACAAGTTAAATCAACTACTGATACGTCTACTGTAGGAACTCTAAATGACATACCTGTTAATTTACCATTTAATTCTGGTATAACTTTTCCAACTGCTTTTGCAGCTCCTGTTGAAGATGGGATAATATTGCTTGAAGCAGCTCTTCCACCTCTCCAATCTTTTTTAGAAGCTCCATCAACTGTTTTTTGTGTAGCAGTTGTTGAGTGAACTGTTGTCATAAGACCATCTTTAATTCCAAAGTTATCGTTTATAACTTTTGCAAGTGGTGCTAAACAGTTTGTTGTGCAAGATGCATTAGAAATTATGTTCATATCTGGTGTATATTTATCATTATTTACACCCATAACAAACATTGGAGCATCTTTTGATGGTGCAGAAATTATTACTTTTTTAGCTCCTGCATCTAAGTGTGCCCCAGCTTTTTCCATTGTTGTAAATACTCCAGAGCACTCTAATACATAATCTACTCCATCTTTTCCCCAAGGAATATTCTTTGGGTCCATTTCGTTATATACTTTTATTTCTTTTCCATTTACTACTAGCTTTCCTTCTTCTGCTGATATAGTTCCTTGGAATCTTCCGTGAACTGAATCATACTTAACCATATAAGCCATATAGTCTGCTGCGATAAATGGATCATTTATTGCTACTATTTCAACTCCTTCTTTGCTTAAAGCTGCTTGGAATGCAAGTTTTCCTATTCTTCCAAATCCATTGATACCAATTTTAATTGACATATAAAATTCCTCCTATCTATTTACGCTTTTTGCGTATGTTAGTTCTGTTTAGTTTCCTAAACATACATATTTTATATCATATTGGCATATTTTTCAAGTAATTTGGTAATATTTTCTGAACAAAAGTGAAAATTAAAAATTTTCACCCTGAGTACTAATTCAAAATTAGTACCAATTTTTATAAAGACGTTGTTTTTAAGTTTCCACCTACTTCTAGGCAACCCTTTTCTTTATTGGTCGTTGTTCTCGGCCAATATCCATCGCTATTTCTAGGTTTGGACTAAAGTTTTTTACATATTTTCTTAATATATTTAAACTTCCATTTATGTCGCTATTTACTAATTTGCCTGTATTTGTTCTAAATAGCCCTCTTTTTATTCTTCTTGTTTTATCATAGTTTTCTTTATTTATTTCTTCTTTATCTATACTACTTACTCCTGATGTATAACTTTCTTCTATCAATATTACTTCTTTTCCCTCTAGTTCTGCTTTATATTTTATTTTTTGCACTAATTCTTGTATTGGCATTTGTACAAATCTTTTATTATTTTTCATTTCTTGTTTTATATTTTTTATATTTCCTATTATTATTCTATCACATTCATTTTCTATTGCATAATTTACTATCATTCTACTTGACTTATGCATATAGGTATTACAATATTGTCTCCTTTTTCTATATAGCCTTTCTATTTGTTTTGTGTTTTTGTATTTTTTGCTTCCTACCATTTTCATTTGTATTCCTTCTAATCTTTGTATCTCTTTATTGTAATATCCTATTTTTGATTTTATACTTTCTCCTGCTATTATTAATGTTGCGTTATTATTCATATTTGTACACGTTGCTAAATTATTTAATCCTAAATCTATTGCCATTATATTTGTTCCTTCTCTTGCTTTTTCTTCTTTTTCATATATTATTTCCATTTTATATTTATTTTCTTTATCTTTTCTTGTCTTTATCATTTTTATTGCTGAAAAATCTACTAGCTTCTTTAATTTCTTTGGAATTAAAAAATTTAAACTCTTTACTTTAAACTTTTCTTGCATTTCTTTTGATATTGATAATTTTAATGTATTTCCTTCTAGTCTTATTGCATATTTTGTAAATATTATTTGCATCTTTCCTGAGTTTTTATATTTTGGTCTCTTTGGTTTGCTTTTAATATTTTTATCCCCATTGTTATACTTTTCTTTTATTGCTAGATATGATTTATGGTCACTTATACAATTTAAGATAACTTCTAATAACGTATGTGAATGTAAGTATTTAGAATGCCAATTTTCTTTTCTATACTTTTTGTAGATTTTGCTACTTTGTATATTCAGGCTCTTTTCTAATGATATTTTTTCTTTTCCTTGGTATATGTCATAATTTATTGTGTTATATACTTTTTCACAGTGCCATATTATATCCTCTATTATTTCTTTTTGTATGCAATTTGGTTTAAATATATATGGAAATGTTAATCTCATTTTCTCACCACCAATCTATGTCCTACATTATATCATACCAAACACATTTTTGCAATATTGTTAGCGGTTTTTTATAACATTTTGTTGTACATTCCTATTAAATAAAAAAGCCAAAAATAAAAGGCACAACATATATTGTACCTCTTTATACTAAAAAGTAATATCACCAGTAATTTCTACTTCTTTAAACAAGAAATCTTTAACTTTTTGTCCTGTTATCTCATAGAATAAAAAGTCGTGAACATCCTCGCCTGTAATTTCTTGATGCCAAAAGTCGTGAACTTCTTGAAAAACTTTTTCTTGCTTTGGAGTTAATTCAAGGTTAATATCTTGACATAAGAAATTTCTTATTTTTGTCCATACGCTAATTTCTGTTGGTAAATTATTTGAATTTACACGGTTTTCCATATATATTTCCTCCTTCGTGGTCTAAATAATTGCTATCTTACATATTTATACTACACTTTTTTTAATTAATCAAGTAAAATTTGTTATTTTTTTATAAATTTTCCTGAAAGTATATCTAAATCAGCATCTACAAGATTATTACATTTTTATTACATTTCTATTACAAGTTTGTGACACCTTTATTCTTACTTAATTATACTTTTTTACATTTTACTGTGAGGAGTGTCCCAATTGTATAAGAATGCGGAAGAACACCAATATTATTTCATCATTTACACTATCAGATTACTGTTCAACTTTATTTATATAAAGCTGCAATCGGAAAGAAGTATCGGAAGCACTAGTATCTACACTAGAACCGCTGCGATTAGCTGCAGACTTATCGCTGTTGTTATAAGCACCTCCTACGCTCACGCACGGATAACCACCACTATTACGGAACTCTGTTGTCCACTCATAACAATTACCTAAAAAATCGTGAATATTAGAATAATTATCTGATTTATATGCTCCTGTTAATTCTTTTATACTTGTTCCAATGTTTCCATAATCAGGATTTGTTGTTGTTGCTAACATATACCCTTCTTCATTTGTTTGACATATAAAATTTAATGCAGTATCCCAGGCATAACTACTAATAAGCTCACTTGTTACATAACTATTATCAACATACATTGCTTCTGCTAATGTTTTTGATTGGTTTCTTGTTACATTTGTATATACATCAACTTCAGCTTTACATACATTTCCTGTTCCTTGCTCGTATCTTCCTATATAATAACCTTTATTACTATTTGCACTTGTTTTAAATCCTTCTATTTGGTCTTTAGCTACTGAATTTTCATTTTCTTCTCCATAAAAATAAGTATCTATTACATCGTCTCCATTTACTTCTCTCACTTCACTTGCTGTAAATATTCTTCGACTTAAATTATTTGTTAATTTTCCTGCTGAATTTATTGTTTCTGTTACATTATATTCTCCTACTGGTATCCATACAAATTGATTGCCATCTTTATCTTCTATTACTATCCCGTCCTCAATTTTCGTTGCTGAATCTGCTGCTAATTTAAAACCTGATGGTATTACTACTTCGTTTTCTAAATCATCTTTTATTGTTGTATTTTTTTGTATGGCGCATTTTGGTTAATAGCGTCTTTGACTGTCATTGCTGTATTTTCAAAATACCATCCCAATAAATCTGTTGCCTCATCCATTTCACTTTGTTCACTTTTTTCTGCCTCCTGCCATATGTCTCTTGCATCCTCTGTCATACTTACTAACCCATTCTCTCCAAATGCAAAATTAATTGTTACTGTTGCCAGTATGACTAGAACCACTATTGTGATTACCAACGCTATTAGCGTTATTCCTGCTATCTTCCTTCTGTCTTTTGGATTTGGTTTTAATATGCTTTCCGAACAGCTTTCTAAAGTTTCTTTAAAATTTCTTTTATTGTCTTTATATTTCTTTTTATTTTTTATCATTCTCTTTTCCTCGCTTTCACTTTTTTTCTTATTAACCATTATGCCAGATGTTTAAAATGTCTAATGCACTTTCCACGCACAAAAAGGATAGACTATCCTGTAAATAGAAGTTTTTCTTTCCTTCTATTTGCAATATAATCTATCCTTTTTATTTTTTCCCTTATTAATTGCACTAATATTTTTGTATGTTTTTCGCATACAATTTTAGTACATATTATACTTGTAGAATATGATATAATTGTAGCGCATACTATACTCTTAGCATTTTTATTTATATCTTTTATAGCATTATTTTTTGCATCACAAACAAGAGCACTTTTTTCTAATCTATTGCTCTCTCTCTCTCTCTCTCTCTTACAGTACCAACGGTTTTATTCATTTTTCTTGTTTCTCCTCCTATGTTTTTTCTTCCTTTTATGTCATAATAATATCAGTACATATCCTCTTTTGTCAAGTAGTATAAAATACATTCAGAAAAAAAGTAAATTTTAGAGAAATTCAATTTATGTTACATATTATGGTAATTGTTCGTTTTTGCGGACTAGTTATCCACACCTTTACTTTTTTTAAATGCTCAAATTTTATTTGTTTTTTTGCTGATTATTTTTTAGTATATCTGCATCATTATTTTTTACTATTGGTATTAGTTTTCTCATTTCTATTTGTTTGCTATTTTCTTTGTAAATCAATTCAATGCTAATATAATTTTTATTCTTTAATAAATTTATTAATTTTGATACTTGTGTTACTGATATATTTAGTAATTTGCTTATTTCTAAATTCAAAGCAATTTTTTATATTTTTTGCAACCACTGTTGCAAAAATTACAAACACATCTGAATAATTTGTAAAGTTAATAATTAATTCTCCAATAACCTTTTTTGTTAGATCCAGCTCTTTCCAAAATTCCCATATCCTTTAAAACTTTTATATTTCTATAAATAGTATTTGTAGTTTTATCCAATTCTTTTGCAATTTCAGGTTGCGTTATATGGTTATTGATTTTTACTAAATTAATTATATCTATTGATGTATTAGATAATTCAGGATATTTTTCCTTTATTTTTATCTCTACATTTATACCTACATTTTTCTCTACATTATTATCATTTCTATATAATCTACTATAAGTCGTATAGGAAAAATCTTAAACCAAATTAAAATGAATAAAAATTGATTTTTCCCATACTGCTATAATTAATTATTTTTTATTTAGTTAAATTTCCATTTGACTACCTAGGAAGCTTGCAGCTGATTGAACTACTTTTTGTTCTACTTCTGTCATTTTTGTGTTCTTGTCCTTTGCCAATAGTATAACTGTACCAATTGTATCTCCGTCTGATATTATTGGGTACACTACTTGTGAATTAAATTTTCTTTCTTTGTTGTCATTCTTTGTAATTGGTATTGATACATCGTTATTTTCTTTACTTGTGTATCTTTCTTTTTCATCCATTATTTTTTCTAATTCACTACTTACTCCTTGCTCTAAAAATTCTTTTTTTGAGCCTCCAGATACAGCAATTACAGTATCTCTATCTGTTATACAAGCTATATGTCCTGTTGTTTTTGCTAATGTCTCTGCGTATTCAGTAGCAAACTCTGAAAGTTCTCCAATAGGAGAATATTTTTTTAATATTACTTCTCCTTCTTTATCTGTAAAAATCTCAAGAGGATCTCCCTCTTTTATACGTAAAGTTTTGCGTATTTCTTTTGGTATTACTACTCTACCTAAATCATCTATTCTTCTTACAACTCCTGTTGCCTTCATTTTTTTCCTCCTTTTAATTTTATGTCTATTCTTATTATTACAAAAGAGGAAAATTTTATACATCTTTTTTTGATTTTTAGATTTTTATATTATTTTACATACCTTGTAACACATTTACATTTTTGCTTACAACCACATTTTCATTTTCGCTTTCACTTTCTGCTTCACTTTGCATTTCGCATTCTTTTCTGTTCTTTTCTTCATACGCTTTATATATTTGTATTACATTGCCAAGTTCTTCCGCGAAATCTTGCAAAATTACCAATTTTATTGTTGGTTCTTTTCCGTCAATATAGTCGTCCATAACTTGTTTTAACTTTTTTAAATTTGGTAATTCATCTAGTAATTTTTCGCCATATCTTTTTGCTCTATCTAGTAATTTTTCCTTAATTGTTACTATATCTTCGTTGCTTGCACAAGATATTCTTTGGAACATTTGGAATACATCGTAATATCTAAATATTGGAACTTGCATACATTCTTTATCAAATCTATCATAGAATTGTTCCATTTTCATTGGGATATACTTAAATATTTCTTCTGCTTTTTCTTTGTACATCTTGTCTTCTAGCTGTGCATTTATGTTGTTAAAGTGTTGCAAGATTTCTTCCATATCTTCTGACCTGTCTTCTTCTATTGCTAAGCTTGCAAGCTCTTCTTCCACATTTGGGCAATAGCTTGATGTTAGTGAAGATACATTCATTCCATTTAAGAACACGCTTTTTATTGTTCTCATATCATAATCTATTAAACCCTTACGCACAAAATGTGCAAAGTATGCAAATAGTTTTACAACATTTATAAGCTCTAATCTACCGTTCTTTACGTCGTCCAATACTTCTGTTACAACTCCACTAAATTGGTCATCAGATATTTTCCAATATTCTTCTGTAAGCAATCTTTTATATCCTGGTAATTTGTCTGTATCTACTGTGTTTATTATTGCCTCCATATCTTCTTTAAAAACTTTCATATCAAATATACGAGTACGTACATATATTTCTATAAATTTAAAGAATCTATATTCTGCTTTGAAATTGTAGTAATAATTGTTATCAAATTCTTTAATATAGAATTGTCTGTTATCCATAAACACCCTTGAAGAAACCAATATTGCTTTGTATTCTTCGTTATTGTTGATGTTTACAAACTTATCTTTTGTTATTTTCCCTGCTTTTATTTCAAAAGATATTGCTATTGTAAAGATTAACATTGTTTGTAATACTCTATGGTTTGTATTTGGATATGACTTATTTACCATATCAAATATTTTTTTGAAGTTTGTTAGTGAATGTTTTAAAATTCTCAAGTTTCTTGTTCCACTTTTATTAAAAGTAGAAATTATTAAATTTGTGTTTTCTCTTAAGAATCTTATTAAATCTGGGCAATTTTCGTATCTCATTAAAAGTCCATTTATAATGTAATTGAACTCTGGAGAATACTCAAATGTCTCACCAATCAATTTTTCCTTTATTCTTTCATAGTCGTTTGCTTTGTCAAAAACATATTCGATTGTGTCACGTATTCTTTCAACCATTGGTTTGTCTGTTTTTATGTTTAGCTTATTTTCTTTGTCTAATAAATATGTTGCTATAAATGTTTTCATTTCTAGGTTGCTATTTTTTAATTTTGTAGACAATTCTTTTTCATTACAAATTATTATTGTTTTGATGTGATCGTGTTCAACAAAATTATTTATATATCCTAGAATATCTATAACATCAACATTAGCTCTCTCTAAGTCGTCAAAGCATAATACCTTGTCGTCTGTTGAGAAAAATTGACCATAATCTATTCTATCCCCATTTTGTGTAACTCCAAAGAAATTTGCCATATCAAGCCCTGTCTTTGCATATTCTGGAATATTTTTTACACCACTTGCATCCATAAATTTCTTTAGGTTTTTATCCATAAGTTGTGTTGTTTCTATAAATATTTTTTTGCTTATTTCTTCTAAGTTAGAAATACCATATAAAGACATATATATTGCTGTATATCTTTTTCCGTTTAATTGCATTGACTCAATTTTTGGCTTAATTTTGTTATTCCAAAAATATGTTTTTCCGCTTCCCCACTCACCATTAAGCATTATTGCATAGTCTGTGTAGTCTGACCTGATATAATCTAAAATACTTTCTACTAAATCTTCCATTTAAAACTCCTTTCGTTTTATTGTTATTTTTATTTGCGTTTTATGCTAATACATTGGTAATTTTACATAGCTTACAGAATTAAAAAGATTATTTTTATAATTCTATTATAAAATTTTAATCCTTTGCTACTGTAAAAATTCCAATTTCTTTTACATTTGCCTTACTAAGTTCTAAAGCACATTCTTTTACAGTTGCACCTGTTGTGTATATATCATCCAAAATAAGCACTTTTTTATTATTTATTTTTTCTAGTTTGCACAATTTATATACATTTTTTGCATTATTTTCTCGTTCTTCTTTATTTAATGTACTTTGCGCTTTGTTGTTTTTTATTTTTATAAGTACATCGGTATACATCTTGTTACCATATGTTTTTGCTAGTTCTCTAGCTATTAGCTCACTTTGGTTATATCCTCTTGTTTTCATCCTTTTTTTATGTATTGGAACTGGGATAATTATATCATAACTTTTTATAAAATCCAAAGTTTTTTTGTCGTTTTTTATAATTTCACAAAATGTTTTGTATAAATATGACTTATCATTAAACTTGTAATCTATTAAAAGTTTTCGGACTAATCCTTCGTATTTTAAAAGATGGCAAGTTTTTATAATGCCATCTGTAAAAGTATAAACACCTCTTTTTCCTATGCTGTATACTTTTATGCTTTTTTCGCACTCTTTGCAAAGGTATCCTTCGCCCAGTTTTCCACAAATTCCACACACTGGTAAAAAAATATATTCGAGAGCCTTCTCTAAAAAGTACATAGTACCTCCTTTATTTGCCCCCGAATTTATATAAGTATTAATGTTATTTACTTGTCGGTTTCCACCTTAAGATTTCAATAAATATAAAAAATATATAATCTAACACTATGTAAAAAAAATTAATTCATTAGCTTGAATGCAAGTCCTGTGTTTCTCTTTTTGTTATCTGCATTGTGTATCATAAAGTCAATTATGTTTTTGCTACCTAAAATAATCAAAAGTTTTTTTGCTCTTGTCATTCCTGTGTATAGCAAATTTCTAGTAAGTAGCATTGGTGCTGTTTGTGCTATTGGCATAATTACGACATCAAATTCACTTCCGCTGTGCCTTGTGTACAGTAATAGCATACGAATGCTCTATTTGCTCAAGCTCACTAAATTGATACCACGCTTCCTTGTCGTCGTCAAACTTTATTTTTATTTGCTTATTAAAGTCGTCAATGATACTTATAGTTCCGAATTCTCCATTAAATACTCCGCTTCCACTTTCAAATTGTGGCTCTTTTTTTTCCCAATAAATATCGTAATTATTCTTTATTTGCATTATTCTGTCACCTTCTCTAAAAATGCTATCTCCAAATTTTCTTTCTTTTTTGGTGTCTGAAGAAGGATTAACAGTTTGTTGCAAGATTTTATTCAACTCTTTTGTACCAAGTTCTCCTTTTTTAGTTGGTGTTATTATTTGAATATTTTTTAAAAAGTCATAATCACCATAGTTTTTTAATCTTTCGCCACTTAGTGTAATAATGTTGTATAGTATTTTTTCTTTGCTTCTTTCATCAACGTAGAAGAAATCTTCAAGAAATTGATTGTCTGCTAGCTCTATTTCCTCTTTTGTAATAAAGCCTACTCCCTCATTTACTCTGTGGGCATTTACTATAATCTTGCTTTTAGCAGCTTGTCTAAAAATTTTGTTTAATGTTATTGTTGTTATTCTTCCAGATTCAATTATGTCTTTTAATACATTTCCTGGTCCTACTGATGGAAGCTGGTCAATATCTCCAACTAGAACTAGTTTCGTTCCTTTGTATAAGGCTTCGCAAAGGTAATTCATAAGAAATATATCAACCATCGACATCTCGTCTACAATAACAATGTCCCCATCAATTGGTGCAACAGAAAGGTCTGTACTTATACCTTGGTCGTCATCCGAAATCTTGCCTATTTCTAACAACCTGTGCAATGTTTTAGCCTCTTCCCCTGTTGCTTCTGTCATTTTTTTAGCAGCTCTTCCAGTTGGCGCACAAAGTACTGGTTTCATTTCATTATGTTTGTATATATCAATAATCGTTTTTATAATTGTTGTCTTTCCTGTACCAGGACCTCCTGTTATAACACAAACATTGTGTTCATTTATTGCTTGTATTGCTTCTTTTTGTTTTTCTGATAAATCTATACTAGACTTCTTTTCAAAAAGTTCTAGTTCTTTTTCAAACCTGTCTATCTCTTTTATATTTTTGTATGTATCTAAATCAATTAAACGTCTTGCCACATTTTCTTCTGCTTTATAATAATCAGTTAAATACACCCACTCTTCTTCATTTCGTTCCTCTATAACCACATCTTCTTTTGCCTTCATATTTATCAAAGTATCTTCAATGTCGTTTTCATTTACATTCAATAGTTTTTTTACAAATTCTATCAAACTTCCATATTTAGTACAACAATGTCCATTATATGTTGTAAGATAAAGAGCGTGCTTAATTCCGCTTCTAATACGCTTTTCGTTGTTATACTCAACACCAAGCCCAAGTGCCATTTTATCAATTTGCTCAAAATTTACTTTATTTACTAAATCAATTAATATGTATGGGTTAGCTTCTATTGTATCAACTGCATTTACGCCAAGCTCCTTGTATATTTTCTCTGCACTTTGTGGTCCAATTCCAAACTTATCTAGAAATCCAACTAATTGCCAAACTTCCCAATTTTCTACAAATGTATTTGCAATCTCAATAGCTTTATCTTTGCTAATACCTTTTACTTGTGCAAGCTTTTGTGGCTCGAATTTAAATACATTTAATGTATCTTCTCCAAACATATCCACAATACGTTTAGCAGTAGCAGGTCCTACACCTTTAATTCCGCAATTAGCCAAATATCTTTCTAAAGACTTAGTCGTCTGAGGCATCATTTTTTCAAAAGTATCTACTTTAAATTGCTTTCCGTAAGATTGATGTTCCACAAATTTTCCAAATACTTTAAGGGTATCACCTATATTTACAAAAGGTAGATACCCTACTATTGTAGTTTCTTCTTCTAATTTATCTATTTCTTCTTCGTCCATTGCAAGTAAATCCATTTGGTCAGATTGATTGCTACTATTAGTCTTCATAGCATTTTTATCTAATTTTAATACAGCTATTGCATAGCTGTTTACATCATTTTTGTATATAACTTCTATAACTTCTCCTTGTAGTTCCAATTTATTACCTCTTTTTTGTTGATTTAAAAAGTATTTTATGTTTTTTGCTTTATATGATTAAAAAATTTCTTGCTTTTGTTTATTTAACTTTTTTATTTTTTAATTTGATAGTTGAAATTATATCACAAAAATGTTTGTTCGACAATTGTTTTGATAGAAATAAAGTTTTTTATTTTTTTGTCATATGCGAACAAAATTGTTGCAAAAAGGTCGTTTTTTATGCTATTATGTATATATCTCTATTTTTTTTATGAAAAGAGGTGAAAATATGGAAAATAGAAAGTCACAAGGATTATTAATTTTTGCTCTAATTATTGCAATAAAAAGGAAAAAGTGGCACGGAAGCACCTGTCCCCATTACGCCACTTTCAGCTTGCCTCTTTTATGCTGTCTATAACTTCTTTACATTCTTTCCAATTTACGACTTTTATTCCATCATAGTCTTTACTAAGTTTATTAAGTATTTTCATTGTATCGTCAGAAGAATTTAAGTCCGTTACAATCACATCTTTTACACATTCTTCTTTTCCGTACATTATGCGAAATAACATCGTTCGTAAAAAGCCTTCTATTTTATTTTCTTGGTTTTTGGCAGCAATAATTACATAGATACCATCTGATTTTAAATTTGTATATGTACAAATATATATAATATTTTTTATTATTTCAAACAAACCATATAGGGCAAGTACCCAAATGATTCCATTTATTATAAAATCTAACATAGCAACCTCCTACTTTGTAACAAAACAATATACTTTTGTTACAATTCACAGTTATTATATATTAAAGAAAAAAATAATTTCGAAATACACTTTTATACTGTAAATTAACTTTAAAAAATCAATTCTTACATATATTTTTGTGGTTACTATATTATATGCATTTCCAATTTTTTTGACACAAGTCTAATGACTTGACTAATTGAGGACAGGCTCTGTTTAGTATTTTTTTACCAAATGTTAACCATCCCCAATTAGCAAAAAAAGAAGCAACGAATCTGTTGCCTCCTTTTTCTTCATTCATCTTATATATTTACACTAATTGTAATATAACCATTTCTGCTGCGTCTCCTCTTCTTTGTCCAAGTTTTAGGATACGTGTATATCCTCCAACTCTTCCTACATATTTAGGAGCTATTTCATTAAATAATTTTGCAGGTAAATCTACATTTTTTCCTTCTGCATCTTTTACTTTATTTAATGTTTTCATCATTTTTCTTCTTGCATTTAATCTTGATGGCATATCTTTTTGTCTTTTTTCAGTAGTTTCTTCTCTAACTACTTTTAAATATTCTTTACCGTTTTTGCTTTTTACAAGTTCTGTTACTTTATTTCCTTTGCTATCAAGTTTTGCTTTAGAAACTTTTACATCAACAGTTTCAAAGTTGTCTTTTTCTTTAACTGCTAAAGATATTAAGCTATCAGCTATTGCTTTTACTTCTTTAGCTCTAGCTTCTGTTGTCTCTATTTTACCGTTTAATATTAAGTCAGTAACTTGTGTTCTTAGCATTGCTAATCTAATATCTGTTGTTTTACCAAGCTTTCTATTAGTTGCCACTTTTATTTCCCTCCTCTTAACATTTTGTGTGATCATGTATTTTGTGATTATTACATTTTTTATATTAAAACTCACATTTTATACAAAATCTTCTATTTGAATCCGTTACATATTATTCGTCGTCTTTTCTAAAATCCAAACCTAGGGCGTGTAACTTGTTTGTTACTTCGTCTAATGATTTTTTACCTAAGTTTCTTACTTTCATCATATCAGATTCTGATTTATTTGTTAAGTCTTCAACTGTTGATATTCCAGCTCTCTTTAAACAGTTAAATGATCTTACTGATAATTCTAAATCTTCTATTGACATTTCTAATACTCTTTCTTTTTTGTTTTCTTCTTTTTCAACCATTACTTGAGTATTTTTTGCTGTTTCTGATAAGTCTATAAATAATTCTAAATGTCCAGTCATAACTTTTGCTGCAAGGCTTAATGCCTCATAAGGTTTTAAACTTCCGTCTGTCCAAACTTCTATTGTAAGTTTATCATAATCAACTCTTTGTCCTACTCTAGTATTTTCAACAGAATAGTTTACCTTTTTAACAGGTGTATATATTGAATCTATTGGAAGCACTCCAATTGCTTGATCTGGTTTTTTATTTTTTTCAGCATTATTATATCCTCTACCCATATCAGCTGTAAGTTCCATCTTTAGTGTTCCACCTTCTGAAACTGTTGCTATATGTAAATCTGGATTTAATATTTCTACTGTTCCATCTGTAATTATATCACCAGCTTTAACCTCTCCTGGTCCTTTAAAGTCAATTCTTAATACTTTCTCTTCATTTCTGTCTAGCTTAAGTCTTACACTCTTTAAGTTAATAACTATCTCTGGAACATCCTCTACTACGTTTGGTATTGTAGAAAATTCATGTAGAACTCCATCTATTTTTACGCTTGTAATAGCACTTCCAGGAAGTGAAGATAGTAATATTCTTCTTAGTGAATTTCCAATTGTTATTCCATATCCTCTTTCCAATGGTTCACATACAAATTTTGCATAGTTACTATCATTGTCAATTTCTAAGCATTTAATATTTGGTCTTTCAAATTCTATCATTTTTACCTCCTAATTTTTTTAGAAATCTCACTTCTCTAAAATCTATTATTTAGAGTAAAGCTCTACTATTAAGTGTTCTTCTACTGGTAAATCTATATCTTCTCTTGTTGCTAATCTAACAACTTTACCACTTAATTTTTCTGCATCTTTTTCAAGCCAAGCTGGAATTGGTCTTGCTGCATTTTCTTCAACATTAGCTTGTATAGCTTTGTTATCTTTTCTAATTTCTCTTACAGAAATTACATCTCCTGCTTTTACTAAATATGATGGTATATCAACTTTATGTCCGTTTACTTCAAAAGCACCGTGTGTTACAAGCATTCTAGCTTGTGCTCTTGAACTTCCATATCCTAGTCTATATACTACATTATCTAATCTACTTTCTAATATTTGAAGTAATACTTCACCTGTAATACCTTTTTCTGTTAAAGCCATTTCAAAGTATTTTCTAAATTGTTTTTCACTTACTCCATAGTAAGCTTTAGTTTTTTGTTTTTCTCTTAACTGTGTACCATATTCAGAAAGTTTTTTCTTCTTTTGACCATTTTGTCCTGGTGCATAATTTCTTCTTGAAATGCTACATTTGTCAGTATAACATCTTGAACCTTTTAAAAACAATTTTTGTCCTTCTCTACGGCAAATACGGCATTGTTCATCTTTATATCTTGCCATTTTTTATTTTCACCTTCCTAATTAAATTTTTAAAATTATACTCTTCTTCTTTTTGGTGGTCTACAACCATTATGTGGGATTGGTGTAACATCTTTTATGCTACTAATTTCTAATCCTGCTGATTGTAATGACCTAATTGCTGCTTCACGTCCAGAACCTGGTCCTTTAACATACACTTCAACAGATTTTAATCCGTGTTCCATTGCTGCTTTAGCTGCTGTTTCTGCTGCTTCTCCAGCTGCAAATGGTGTACTCTTTCTTGAACCTTTGAATCCAAGTTCTCCGGCACTTGCCCAAGATAATACATTACCTTGAGTATCGCTTATTGTAACTATTGTGTTATTAAAACTAGAATGAATATGAGCCATACCTTTTTCAATATTTTTTCTATCTTTTCTTCTAGTTACTTTTTTTGTTACAGTCTTAGCCATTTTTTTATTTCCTCCTTCTCGCATTATTTTCTTAACGCAAATCTTTATGATTTTTAAATCACCTTAATTCTTTATCAGATTACAAACAAATCAAAAGCAAGTAGTGAAGTCAAAGCTAACTAAAATTTTTGAGACTATACGCTTTGTATGCCCAAAAAAATTTTAAGCGACGCTTGATTTATACAATACCAACTTTTAATCTATTACTTAAATTCGAATTTTAAGCTTTTTTGCTCTTGCTAACCAACTTTCTAGGACCTTTTCTAGTACGAGCATTAGTTTTTGTTCTTTGTCCTCTTACTGGTAGACCTCTTCTATGTCTTAGTCCTCTATAACAACCTATTTCTGTAAGTCTTTTAATATTTAAAGCAACTTCTCTACGTAAGTCTCCTTCTACTTTGTATCCTTCCATAGCTTTTCTAATAGCTTGTACTTGGTCATCTGTTAAGTCTTTAACTCTTATATCAGGATTTACATTTGCTGCTTTTAATATTTTTTGTGAGCTTGTTAAACCAATACCATATATGTATGTTAATCCAATCTCAACTCTTTTTTCTCTAGGTAAATCAACGCCTGCTAAACGAGCCATAATTTTACTTGCACCTCCACTTGTTTTCTTTTTTAATTTTTATTTTCTTTATTTTTGTGTTTGAGCTATATTAAAGGTGAAATGCATCGATATACGGATTGATATATCGATCTTTAATATGTAATCAAACTATATATAAAGGGATGTATTTTGTATAAACAGCCCCCTTTGCTTCAGAAATTAATTATATAATTTATAATTTCCGACGCAAACAAAACACAAATTCGATGTATAACTGTTAGATTGCTCTAATAGTTACAGCCGCCAATCTAAATTTGTGTTATAAGCAATTTTATTATCCTTGTCTTTGTTTGTGTTTAGGGTTTTCACAAATAACTCTAATTACACCTTTTCTTTTAATTACTTTGCATTTTTCGCAAATTGGTTTTACTGATGGTCTTACTTTCATTTTTTACACCTCTTTACTTTAAATCTATTATCTATTGGGTTAATTATTAGTATATATAAAAAATCGTTAGATTTTGCTATATATCAAAGTTAATCGTCCTTGGAATATGCATAAAAGTAAAAAATACACCTAATAAATACACTTTACTTATTTTGCTCTCCAAGTGATTCTTCCTCTATTTAAATCATAAGGAGATAATTCCACTTTAACTCTATCTCCTGGAAGAATTTTTATATAATTCATTCTTAATTTTCCTGAAATGTGAGCTAATATTTGATGTCCATTTTCAAGTTCTACTTTGAATGTAGTATTAGGTAGTGTTTCTACAACAGTTCCTTCTACTTCTATAACATCTTCTTTTGACATACTACCCTCCAATTTTCTTAATTAGTCAATTATTCTATCATATAATAAATACTTATATAGTATATAACAAAATTAAACTAATGTCAAGATTTCTGGCTCTTTTTCTGTAATTAAAATGGTATTTTCATAGTGTGCAGCCAAACTACCATCTTGTGTAAGTATGGTCCATCCATCATAATCTACGCAAATATCTCTGCTACCAGCTATAACCATTGGCTCTATTGCTAGTGTCATACCAGGTTCTAGCTTTGTACCTCTTCCTGCTTTACCATAGTTTGGAATTCCTGGGTCCTCGTGCATTTCTCTTCCTATTCCGTGTCCTTGGAATTCTCTTACTACGTTGTATCCATTTTTTTCTACAAAGTTTCCAATTGCATTTGAGATATCTCCAATTCTATTTCCTTTTACAGCATATTTAATGCCTTCAAAAAATGCTTGTTTCGTAATATCTACTAATCTTTTTGCTTCTTCTGAAGCATTTCCTACTATAAATGTTCTTGCAGCATCTCCATTAAATCCGTCTTTGTACACAACTAAATCAATGCTAACAATATCTCCATCTTGAATTATTTTTTTTGCAGATGGAATACCGTGAATTACTTCATCATTAATTGATATACACAATGTTGCTGGAAATGGTGGAACACCTTTCATACCACTTGGATATCCTTTTTGTGCTGGTATTCCTCC
Source organism: uncultured Clostridium sp. (assembly GCA_930991035.1). Taxonomy (GTDB): domain Bacteria; phylum Bacillota; class Clostridia; order TANB77; family CAG-508; genus CALXVA01. The sequence continues at coordinate 25,509 of CAKNRV010000014.1, forward strand.
TTGTTCCTTTATTATTTTTTCTGCAAATTTATCTAGCTCCAATGTAGACATTCCTGGCTTAATAACCTTTTCTATTTCTTTGTATACTAAGCCAGTAACTCTGCAAGCTTCTTTCATTAATTTAATTTCTTTTTCAGATTTTATAGTAACCACTTTTATTACTTCCTTTTATATTCTTCTAAAAAATCTTCAATATTCTTTACTGCCACATCTAACTCTTGTGGATATACTGTGTATAGAGCATTATTGCTCTTATAAAAGTCTATTAGCTCTTTAGAATTCTGATGATATATTCCTAACCTTTTTGTTACTGTTTCTTTGTTGTCGTCATCTCTTCTTTTTAATTCACTACCACAAACATCACATATGTTTTCTTTTTTTGGTGGTTTTGTTTCTTTATTATATATTGCACCACAAGATTTATTTGTACAGATTAATCTATTTACAACTCTTCTTATAATTTCGTCGTCTGGAACTTCTAGTTCTATTGCCACTCTTTTAGCATTTGGTTTATTTTCCTTTAAGAAGTTTTTTAATGCTTCTGCTTGAACAGCTGTTCTTGGGAAGCCATCTAAAATAGCTCCATTTTCTACATCTGTTTCTAGTAATCTTGCTTTTACAGTTTCTATAACTACATCATCTGGAACCAAAGCTCCACTTTCTATGTATGATTGTATCTTTTTTCCAAGATCTGTTTGTTTATTTATTTGATCTCTGAATATGTCTCCAGTAGAAATATGTGTCAAGTTTAAATCTTTAGACAAAATTTTTCCTATCGTTCCTTTTCCAGTCCCTGGAGCTCCTAGCATTACTATATACATCTATTTACCACTCCTAATTTTCATTAACTTAATTTTGCTATATATTTTTACACAAGTTATCAGAGGAAAAATCAATAAGACTTTATCCTCTGATTTTTTGTGTTTACTCTAAGAATCCTTTATAATGTCTCATTACTAATTGAGACTCTAATTGTTGTATTGTTTCTAAAGCAACACCTACGACAATTAATATAGATGTTCCTCCAAAAGCTAAATCTACATTTGGTATAAATCTAACTAACATTGGAATAATTGCAACTACTGCTAAGTATAATCCACCAAACCAAGTCAATTTGCTTATTATTGATGCTAAGTAATCTGTGGTTGGTTTTCCAGCTCTTATACCAGGAATAAATCCACCATTCATCTTTATTCTGCTAGATATATCTGCTGGGTTAAATGTAGCATACGTATAGAAAAATGTAAATCCTACTATCAATAATAAATATACTATTGCATTTGCTATTGTATAACCCCATCCAACACTTGATGTTGATGATGCTATTGAGAAATTATATATTGTAGCCCAGAATCCTGTTTGGCTAGCAATATCTGGTATAAACATCTGTATTATCATAGCTGGGAATGTTAAGAATGATGAAGCAAATATTATTGGCATAACACCTGCCATAACAAGTTTTAATGGAATATTAGTGTTTTGTGCTCCAACCATCTTTCTTCCAACAACTCTTTTTGAATATTGTACAGGCACTCTTCTTTCAGCTTGTTGTACAAATACAACTGCTGCAACTAGAATTAAAGCTCCTATTACTATTCCTAAAGCAATTAATAAACCTGTTGTACTAAATGCTCCACTTCCCATAATTAAATTCCATACTGTTGTAACAGCACCTGGTAATCCTGCAATGATACCTACAAATATAATTATTGAAATACCATTACCAATTCCTTTGTTTGTAATTTCATCTCCAAGCCACATAAGTAAGGCAGTTCCAGCCATTAATGATATAACAACTGTAAATCCTGTCATAAAGCTTGTATCTATAAATATTCCAGAAGAACTATATGATAAGTATATTCCTAAACCTTCTATCAATGCCAAGAAAACAGTAAGAATTTTTGTATATTTATTAATTTTTCTTCTGCCTTCGTCTCCACCATCTTTAGTTAATCTTTCTAAAGCTGGTATAACCATTGATAATAATTGAATTACAATTGACGCTGTAATATATGGGCTTATAGACATTGCAAAGATAGAGAATCTTGAAAATGCTCCACCAGAGATTAAGTCTATAAGTGATGCCATTCCATTTGTATTTCCAAATACATCATTTAATGCAAATGTATCTACTCCTGGAACTGAAATATAGCATCCTAATCTAAATATTACTATTAATAATAGTGTATATAATAATTTTTTTCTTACGTCCGGTGTCTTTAGCGCACTTTTAATTGTTTTGAACACCTAGATCACCTCAGCCTTTCCTCCTAAAGCTTCTATTTTTTCAATAGCTGCTTTAGTGAATCTTACAGCCTTAACTGTTACTTTTTTATCTAATTTACCAGTTGCAAGTACAACTATTCCGTCATTTGCTTTGCTTATTATTCCGTCTTTTATTAAGCTTTCTGCTGTGATTTCTTCTGTACTTGCTTTGTTAAGCATAGTCAATGTGACTTCTGTATAATTTTTAGCAAAGATGTTTGTAAATCCTCTTTTTGGTAATCTTCTATATAATGGTGTTTGACCACCTTCAAAACCTCTTCTAACTCCGCCACCAGATCTTGCTTTTTGTCCTTTATGACCTCTTCCAGAAGTCTTACCTAAACCAGAACCAACTCCACGTCCTACTCTTGTTCTAGTTTTAGTTTTTTGTGCTGGTTTTAAATCGTCTAATTTCATTTTGCTAGTACACCTCCTCTTTAAATTACATTATATCTTCTACTCTTTTTCCTCTTTTTTTAGCTACTTCTTCAACTGTTTGCATAGATTTTAATCCTTCTATTGTAGCATATACAACATTTCTTGGATTGTTTGTTCCTATAATTTTTGTTCTTATATTTCTGTATCCAGCAAGTTCTAGAACAGGTCTAACGCTACCACCTGCTATAATTCCAGTACCTTCTTCAGCTGGTTTTAATAAAACATTTGCGCTACCAAATTTTCCAACATATTCGTGTGGTATAGTAGTTCCAACAACAGGAACAGTTACCAAGTTCTTTTTAGCATCTTCAATTGCTTTTTTGATTGCATCTGGAACTTCTGATGCTTTTCCATTTCCAACACCAACGTGTCCATTTTCGTCACCAACAACAACTACTGCGCTAAATCTGAATGTTCTACCACCTTTTACAACCTTTGCAACTCTGTTAATAGCTACAACTTTTTCCTTTAATTCAGATGTATTTTCTGATTGCACTTTTTTCTTCCTCCTATCTACTTAATTTTTAAATTTCTATTTTCTAGAACTCTAATCCGCCTTCTCTTGCAGCATCAGCTAATGCTTTAACAACACCGTGATATACATATCCGCCTCTATCAAAAACGACTGTTTTAATATTTTTCTCTAATGCTCTTTTTGCAATTAAAGCACCTACTTCTTTTGCAGCTTCAACATTAGAATGTTTAGTTTTTACTTCTTTATCAAGTGTTGAAGCAGCTACTAGAGTTGTTTGCTTAACATCATCTATAATTTGTACATATACATTGCTGTTACTTCTAAATACACATAATCTTGGGCATTCTGATGTTCCAGAAATTTTTCTACGTACTCTGATATGTCTTCTAACTCTTTCTGCTTTTCTGTTTGTCTTTTTTACCATTTTAAATCTCCTTTCCAACTAAAAGATTTTGCTCTTAGTTTATTTCGATTTGTTATTACTTTCTAAATTTTAATCAAAAACGAGTATTGCTAATTACTGTTTTTAATGTTTAAATCAAAAGCAAGTATTACTAGGTAGCCGAGCAAATGATTTTGAAATAACATATTCATTATTTAGCAAATTTTAATCAAAAACGAGTAGTGCTAGGCGAACGAATAAAAATTTTTGAGATAGTACGAGTTGTACATCGAAAAAATTTTTATGAAGTTCAACACCGCAATACGAAGTTTTTCATTAAAATTTTATTTTTTGCCGGCTTTACCTTCCTTACGTCTAATATGCTCTTCAGCATACTTAATACCTTTACCTCTATATACTTCAGGTGGTCTTTTTGTTCTTACAACTGCTGCTGTTTGACCAACTAATTCTTTATCAATTCCTCTTACTGTAATGTGGTTAGCATCTGGAACATCAAAAGTAATTCCAGCTGGTGGATCCATTTCTACTGAATGTGAATATCCAAGATTCATTACTAATGTATTTCCTTTCTTTTGAGCTCTGTAACCAACACCATTTATTTCTAATTCTCTTTTATATTCGTTAAGAACACCTTCTATCATATTGTTTATTAATGTTCTTGTTAATCCGTGTAAACTTCTATTAAATGGTTCGTCATCGCATCTTGTTACAGTAATTACTTTATCATTTAATGTAGCTGTAATATTTTTATGTATATCTTTTTCTAAAGTACCCTTTGGTCCTTTAACAGTAATGTGATGTCCATCAATTTTAACTTCAACGCCATCTGGTACATTAATAGGCTTGTTTCCTATTCTTGACATATCTTTTATTTCCCTCCTTCTTCTAGAATTAATGAAAACCTGCGTATTGCTGTGTCAATCTTCGCTTCAAAATTTTCGATGTACACACGTACTATCTCAAATTTTTCAGCTTGATTTCCTTGCACTACTTGGTTTTGATTAATTCTTAATTAATCTTACCAAACGTAAGCTAGGACTTCTCCTCCTAAGCCTTCGTTTCTTGCTTCTTTATCTGTTTTAATTCCTTTTGAAGTAGATATAAGAGCTATACCTAAACCATTTAATACTCTAGGTAATTCATCTTTAGATGCATATACTCTTAATCCTGGCTTGCTTATTCTTTTTATTCCATCAATAACTCTTTTTCCTTTTTCGTCATATTTTAGAGTTATTCTTATAATTCCTTGACGAGAATCATCTATTTCTTCAAATGCTGCTATATATCCTTCTTTAAATAGAATATTAGCAATTGCTCTTTTCATATTTGATGCTGGGACATCAACTGTTTTATGTTTTGAGCTGTTAGCATTTCTTATTCTTGTTAACATATCTGCTATTGGATCTGTTGTATTCAATTTATTTTCCCTCCTTCTTTTAATTGGATTTACCAACTTGCTTTTTTTACTCCTGGGATTTCTCCTTTATGAGCTAATTCTCTAAAGCATACACGGCAAATTCCAAATTTTCTAATATAAGCGTGTGGTCTTCCACAAATTTTGCATCTATTATATTCTCTTGTCTTATATTTTTGTTCTCTTTGTTGTTTAACTTTTAAAGATTTTTTTGCCATCTTTTTCTCCTTTCCCAAATTATTTCTAATCAAATTATCTAATCAATATTTCCTCTCCGTCTATATTTTGTTTTCAAATTTTCTCTATTAATCTGTAAAATTAATTAGAAACGAGTATTGCTAGGAAAACAAGCTAAAAATTTTGAGATTGTACTTTGTGTACATCGAAAAATTTTTATGCGTAGTTTGACACCGCAAGACGAAGTTTATAATTAATTTTAATTAGCTTTTAAATGGCATCCCAAGTAGAGTAAGCAACTCCTTAGCCTCTTCGTCAGTTTTTGCTGTTGTAACGAAGATTATATCCATTCCTCTAATTTTATCAATTTTATCATATTCAATTTCAGGGAATATTAATTGTTCTTTAATACCCATTGAATAATTTCCTCTACCATCAAATGAATCGCCTGATACTCCTCTAAAATCTCTAACTCTTGGAAGTGCTACATTAAATAGTTTGTATGCAAAATCATACATTTTTCCTCTTCTTAATGTAACTTTACATCCCATATTTATTCCTTCTCTTACTTTGAAAGCTGCTATTGCTTTTTTTGCTTTTGTTATAACTGGTCTTTGACCTGTAATTAATGTAACATCATTAATAGCATTTTCAAGTGTTTTAGGATTATCTTTAGTATCACCTAAACCTATATTTATAACTATTTTATCTAGTTTTGGAACTTCCATAACTGATTTATAGTTAAATTTTTTCATCATTGCAGGTATAATTTCTTTTTCATATTGCTCTCTTAAAATTTCCATAACTTCTTCTTTTTCCTCCTTTCACTATTTTAATTTTGCTCCGCATTTTTGACAAACACGTACCTTTTCATCTTTTTCTATTTTATATTGAACTCTAGTTGCTTTACCGCATTTAGGACATACAACATTTACCTTACTGCTATGTATAGCACATTCTACTGGTATAATGCCGCTTTCCTCTCCTTGTTTTCTAGCTTTAACGTGTTTTTTTCTTATATTAACGCCCTTAACTATTACTTTTTCTGTTTTTGGGATTACTTCTAAAACTTCTCCTGTTTTACCTTTATCATTTCCAGATAAAACCTTAACTGTATCACCTTTTTTTATTCTCATTTATTTTTCACCTCTTCCTTTAAGTGAGATTTCTATTCTTGTTAAACTCTTATTTTTATAATACCTCAGGTGCAAGTGAAAGTATCTTCATATAATCCTTCTCTCTTAATTCTCTTGCAACAGGCCCAAATATACGAGTTCCTCTTGGTGTTCCATCTTCCCTTATTATAACTGCTGCATTTTCGTCAAATCTAACATAAGAACCATCTGCTCTTCTTGTAGGCTTCTTTGTTCTAACTACAACAGCTTTTACAACATCACCTTTTTTTACAACGCCACCAGGTGTAGCTGTTTTAACAGAAGCAACTATTATGTCACCAATTCTAGCATATTTTCTATATGAACCACCTAGACATCTGATACACATAATTTCTTTTGCACCTGTGTTGTCTGCTACTTTTAATATTGATTGTTGTTGTACCATTTTTGATTTTCCTCCTTTTTTATTTAATTACTGCCTTCTCCATAATTTCAACTACTCTCCATCTTTTATCTTTTGATAGAGGTCTAGTTTCCATAACTCTTACTTTGTCTCCGATTTGGCATTCATTGTTTTCGTCATGTGCTTTTAGTTTATATGTCTTTTTTTGGATTTTTCCATAAGTTTTGTTCATTTCGTTTGTTTGAACAGAAACAACTACTGTTTTATCCATTTTATTTGATGAAACAATACCAACCATCTCTTTGCGAAGATTTCTTCCTTCCATATTAATCTCCTTTCTACCAATTTAATCTTGTAACGCTGGCAAACTTTTTTTCATTAAGTATGTCCTCGCTTGGTAATTTATTTGCTTTCTTGTAATTTTCTTTCAGTTAAAACTGTATTTATTCTAGCTATGTCTTTCTTAACTTCTTTTATTTTCATAGGATTATCTAATCCGTGTGTTGCTAAACTAAATCTTAATTTGAATAACTCAGATTTTAATTCTCCTAATTCTTTTTCTAAGTCAGGTGAAGACATTTCTCTTATTTTATTTATCTTCATCTATCTCACCACCTATTTCAGTTTCCTTTTGTACAAATTTGCACTTTACAGATAGTTTGTTTGCAGCAAGTCTTAGTGCTTCTCTTGCAACTTCTTCACTAACGTCTGCTAATTCAAACATTACTCTGCCTGGTTTTACATTTGCTACCCAAAATTCAACAGCACCTTTACCTTTACCCATACGAGTTCCAATAGGTTTTCTTGTGATTGGTTTGTCTGGGAATATTTTAATCCAAACTTTACCACCTCTTTTTATATAACGTGTCATAGCAACACGGGCTGCTTCTATTTGGTTAGATGTTATTTGTCCTGCTTCTAGAGCTTGTAATCCATACATTCCGTCTGTAACTCTGTTTCCTCTAGTAGCTTTTCCTCTATTTCTACCTTTTTGTTGTTTTCTATATTTTGTTCTTTTTGGTATTAATGGCATTATTTGTCTCCTCCTTCCACTACTTTCTTTTTAGTAGGAAGAACTTCTCCTTTATATATCCAAACTTTAACACCGATTTTTCCATATGTTGTATCTGCTTCTGCAAATCCATAATCTATATCAGCTCTTAAAGTTTGAAGTGGAATAGTTCCTTCTTTATAGAATTCAGTTCTAGCCATATCTGCTCCACCTAATCTTCCAGATACTGAAGTTTTAATTCCTAAAGCACCTGATTTCATAGTTTTTTGCATACATTGTTTCATAGCTCTTCTGAAAGAAATTCTTCTTTCTAATTGTCCAGCTATATTTTCTGCAACTAATTGAGCATCTAAGTCTATATTTTTAACCTCAACTATATTTAAATTTACTTCTTTCTTAATCATTTTTTCAAGTTCTGCTTTTAAGCTTTCAGCTAAGTTTCCGCCTTTACCAATAATAATTCCTGGTTTAGCTGCGTAAACATTAACTTTAACGAATTTAGCTGTTCTTTCAATTTCTATTTTAGAAATACCAGCTGCATATAATTTTTTCTTAACATACACACGAATTTTATGGTCTTCTACTAAGTAATCTCCAAAATCTTTCTTATTTGCATACCATTTTGAATTCCAATCTTTTATAACACCAACTCTTAATCCGTGTGGATCCATTTTTTGTCCCATTTTGTAAATGTCCTCCTTCCTTTCTACTAATCTCTCTCTTTTAATACTATTGTTATATGGCTTGTTCTCTTTCTAATTCTAACTGCGCTTCCTTTTGCAGCAGGTCTTATTCTCTTTAATGTTGGACCTTGATTTGCAAAAATGTCAGCAACATATAATTTCTCGTGAGCCATATGGTGATTGTTTTCAGCATTTGCAATTGCTGATTTTAATAATTTTTCTAACATTTCTGATGAAGCCTTTGGTGTATATTTTAAAATTGCTAAAGCTTCGTCTATATCTTTACCTTTTATTAAATCTGCTACAATTTTAACTTTTCTTGAAGAAATTCTAGCATATTTAAGAGTAGCTTTTGCTTGTGGTACTAATTCTTGATTTGCTTCCACTTTCTATTCCCTCCTTCTATTATTATATAGGTTATTTAGTTGTTGTTGTTTTATCTCCTGAGTGTCCTTTAAATGTTCTTGTAGGTGCAAATTCACCTAATTTATGTCCTATCATTTCTTCTGAAATATATACTGGCACGTGTTTTCTTCCATCGTGTACAGCTATTGTATGTCCAACCATTTGTGGATATATTGTAGAAGCTCTTGACCAGGTCTTTATAACTTCTTTTTTGCCACTCTCATTCATTGCTTCAACTCTTTTTAATAATTCTGGAGCAACAAATGGTTGTTTTTTACTTGATCTTGACATTTAACTATTCCTCCTATCTTATTTTCTTCTCTTAACTATAAACTTATCAGTCCTATTATTTTTCTTTCTTGTCTTATATCCAAGTGCTGGTTTACCCCAAGGTGTTAATGGTCCTGCGTGACCAACTGGAGCTCTACCTTCACCACCACCGTGTGGGTGATCAACAGGGTTCATAACAGATCCTCTAACTTCTGGTTTCCAACCCATATGTCTTTTTCTACCAGCTTTACCAAGTTTAACATTTTCATATTCTTGGTTTCCAACTGTTCCTATTGTAGCTTTACATATAGACATAACAAGTCTCATTTCTCCAGATGGAAGTCTTACGTGAGCATATTTTCCCTCTTTAGCCATTAATTGTGCTTCTTGTCCTGCTGCTCTAACTAATTTTCCACCTTGGCCTGGATTTAATTCTATGTTGTGAATCATAGTACCAACTGGTATATTTTCGATTCTCATACAATTTCCTGGTTTAATATCAGCTTTTTCTCCTGATATTACTGTTGCACCATCTGTTAATCCTACTGGTGCTAATATATATGCCTTTTCTCCATCTTCATATTGGATTAATGCTATATTTGCACTTCTGTTTGGGTCATATTCTATACCAATAACAGTTGCTGGCATATCTACTTTATTTCTTTTAAAATCAACTATTCTATATTTTTGTCTATTACCTCCACCTTGATGTCTTACTGTGATTTTACCTTGTGCATTTCTTCCTGCTTTTTCTTTCTTTGTTGTAATTAAAGATTTTTCAGGAGTTTTTTTAGTAATTTCACTATAATCTAAGACTGTCATATTTCTTCTTGATGGTGTATAGGCTTTGAAGTGTTTCATTTTTTTCTCCTTTCACGAATTTATGAAAAACTTCGCATTACTTTGTCAAGCTTCGCAAATGCCTCCTCGATGTACACCCCGTACTATCTCGTAGCCATATTGCTCGCTTTCCTTGTACTACTCGTTTTTGCTAAATTCTTTTTTCTATTTTCTTAATAATATTTACGGATTTTTTCCTGCTCCGCATTGCAGATATTCTTTATTTTCTGGGTATTTTCCCAATAATTATTTTTGATTTTCTTCTGAATTTTGGTCAACTGAGCGAATAAATTCTTTTCTTTTTTTCATTGCTTCAGCCAATTTTTTACCAGCGTCAGAAGTATCACTTTTAGGTAATGTTATTTTTTCTGGGTTATAAGCATATTTGTCTCTGAATTTCTTTGCATCATTATTCATATTTTATGCCCCCATAAACTCGTCAATAGAATCCTTATATTTCTTAGAAACTTTAACTTCTTTTCCACCTTTTGTTAGGTAAGATTTTTCTGAAGCATTAGTATCTATTGTAACGATTGCTTTTTTCCAGTCAGATGTTTTTCCAACATTTCTTCCAACTCTTTTTTCTT
>CAKNRV010000015.1 GCA_930991035.1 uncultured Clostridium sp.
TTTTTTTTTAATTTTTTCAAAAATCTATTGACTTTTCATAGTTGGTCTCCTTTTACTATAAAGTAGATTATATATTTTAAAACAAAAGAGAGATAGTTCCCCATCTCTCTTGTTAATCTATAATGAGTTAAAATATACATTACCACCTATTATTTCTCCTGAATGATATCCTGCTGCTCTAAATGATAAATAATTGTGATTTCTTTTACCATTTAATGCATCTAAAACTGCTTGTTTTACATAAGATGGATAATTTCCATTTAATCTTTTTTTCCAATGGCTGTCAATTGAATAACAGAATTGGCTTGGTGCCTTATATTGACTTAATGGATCTGAACCATATCTTTTCCAGCTACTACTTTTTGTTCTGTTACAAGCAGTAGTAATTACTGCTAATGCTCCTTCATAACTTGAGCTACATTCTTGTGCTGTAATTGCACAAAGTAAATCTATTTCGCTATCTGAATATGTCCATTTTCCACCATTATATGTTGTTCTTGAAGTTCCTCTAGTTGTAACCTGTTTAGTTCTAATTTCTATAATCTTATCAACAGGTTCTTTAATCACTTTTGAGTCTATTTTAATCTTTTCTATTTCTTCGTCATTTTGATATTTAACTTTATAAGTTACTTCTCTTATTCCGTCTTCACCTTGTTGTACTACTCTATCTTGTTTACTTCCACTGCCTGTTGTAACATCTTTTGTAATAGTCTCGTAAGGTATTTTTTCCTCTTCTACAACTATTTTTTCTATTATTTTTGAATAGTTATTTAAAATATCTTCAGTTGTTACATCAGACGATTTTTCTGTTGTTTCAGGTATTTCAACATTTTCTGATTCTTTTGAAATAATTATAGTATTATTATCAGATAATTCTTCGCTAGTATCTGGACTAACTTTTTCATCTTCCAATAATATTATATGATTTTCGTCTAAAATCTCTTTAACACTTGTCTTTGCTGTTAGTACATCCATCTCATATCCATTGGCTAGAACAATTTTTACATTTTTTAATTCAATATTGCCTGCCATTACACCAGCGCTTAAAGCAAAGATAAGTATAAGACTTATACATACAATCTTTTTCAGTGATGTAGACGCTATATCATTCTTTTTCATAAGAAATTTGTTCCCTCCTTTAAAAGCAACAAAGTAATTATACCATATATTTTACAATCTGTCAAATTTTGGTCATTTTCCGCAAAGTCCCTATATTACTATTTTATGCTGCTTGTACAAAAAATATGACTAAATTTTATTAAAAACTTATAACATTTTTGTTATAGTTCACAGTTAATTTTATGGCAAAGCAATGTAATGTACCATTTCTTCTCAAACTTTTCACATAAATTTCACCAATCGGTTGTATAATAAATAATAATGTGTTATTATAATGCTTGTATAAAATATGTAAATAAAGGAGGAAAGTGTTATGTGGTGGGTTATACTAATTATCTTAGTAGTGCTTGTAATAGCAGTTATAGCTTTATACAATAGTTTAGTTACTATGAGATTAAGAGTAAAAAATGCTTGGAGTCAAATTGATGTTCAATTACAAAGAAGATTTGATTTAATTCCAAATTTAGTTGAAACTGTAAAAGGATATATGGAGCACGAATCAGAAGTTCTTACCAAAATAGCTGATTTACGTTCTTCTTGGGCAGATGCTAAAACTGTTGACGAAAAATCAAAACTTGATACAGAATTATCAGAAACTTTAAAAACAATTATGGCTGTTGCAGAAAATTATCCAGACTTAAAAGCAAATCAAAACTTTTCTGAGTTACAGACAGAATTAACAAACACAGAAAATAAAATTTCTTATTCAAGACAATTTTATAATGATACTGTAACTAGATACAATACTAAACTTGAAGTTTTCCCTTCTAATGTTATTGCTTCAATGTTCCACTTTACAAGTGAGCAATTATTTGAGGTTGATAACCAAGAAGCTAAGAAAAATGTTAAAGTTGATTTTGGAAAATAAAGGAACGATATAGAATATGTACGAAGATATACGTAATAATAAAATAAAGACTGGTTTAATAGTTGCTCTATTTTTAGTTGTAATAACATTAATTGTCTATTATATATGTATGGCATTTGACTTAGGACCTATTTCTATTGTAATTGCAATGGTCTTCTCAATTGCTACCTCTTGGGCATCATATTATTATAGTGATAAAATAGTACTTTCTATTAATAGAGCCAGAGAAGCAACACCTGAGCAAAATGAAAAATTAAATAATATTTTGGATGGTTTAATGGTAGCTTCTGGCTTAGAGCATAGACCACGATTATATGTGGTAGATGACCCTCAGCCAAACGCTTTTGCCACAGGCAGAAATCCTGAAAATTCTGTAATTTGTGTTACAACTGGACTATTAGAAAAAATGGACTATTATGAACTAGAAGGCGTTGTTGCCCACGAATTATCACATATAAAAAATTACGACATACGCTTATCAGCAGTTGTTAGTGTAATGGTAGGATTTATTGTAATGCTTGCAGACTGGGTAAGTAGAGCATTATTCTGGGGTGTTGGAGATAGAGATAACGATTCAAAAGGTAATCCTATTCTTATGCTTATTGGACTAATTTGCTTAATCTTAGCACCTATATTTGGTCAATTAATGCAATTAGCTCTATCAAGAAGAAGAGAATTTTTGGCAGATGCAAGTGCAGTAGAGCTTACTAGAAATCCAGACGGACTTATATCTGCTTTAGAAAAATTAGATGGAGATAGAAGTCAACTAAAAACTGCAAATAACTCAACAGCTCATATGTTTATAGTAAATCCTTTTAAAACAAATTTAAAAAGTGGTAGAAAAGACAGAACAAGCTTATTTTCTACTCACCCATCTATTGAAGCTAGAATCGAAGCAATTAGAAATTTAAAGTAGATTTGTTAAAATTTATAAATACAATAAAGGCTGAGCAAGATTATATGCATTCTTTAAAAAGAAAGAAGTCCTTACAGACTTCTTTCTTTTATATTCTAATGTATTTCAAAAATCTCACAAGCATTGCCAAAAGTAACTTCAGCTATTTCTTCTAAGCTAGTTTGCTTAACACTTGCAATCTTTTCTGCAATATATTTTACATTTCGTGAATCATTTCTTTTTCCCCTATTAGGTTCTGGTGATAAATATGGACTATCTGTTTCTATTAAAATTCTATCTATTGGAACCATTTCAATTATTTCATTAGCATTCTTTGCATTTTTGAATGTCACAGGTCCTGCAAACGAAATATAAAATCCAAGTTTTAAAGCTTCTTTTACCAATTCCCTGTTTAAAGGGCAACAATGAAACACTCCTTTTCTTGCTACTGTATGTTTTTTTAGAACATCTAAAGTATCCATTACAGCTTCTCTAGTATGAATAACAATTGGCAAATTAAATTTATTGGCTAAATCAATCTGCTCTATAAATGCTTTTTTCTGAAGTTCTATGTTTTCTTTATTCCAATAATAATCTAGCCCAATTTCACCTATTGCAACAATTTTTCTAGAGTTTAAATTTTTATGTATAAAGCTCTCCAATTCTTGTAGTTGATTAGCTAATCCTATACCGTCTTCTGGAATATCATTAGGTGAAATGCCAGAAATCGTATACATCCAATTATATTTTTTAGCAATTTCTAATGCATATTTTGAAGATTCTATACTATACCCAGCATTAACTAATTTTGTTACACCAGACTCATATATTTTTTCTATCAACTCAAATCTATCTTCATTAAATTTTTCGTCATTATAATGAGCGTGCGAATCAAAAAACTGCATTACTGCCTCCTCTCTTCAAACACAGCCACAGCACTTGCCACAGCATATTCCTGTATATGTGATATACTAATCTCAACATCTTTAAGTTCCAAATTATCAGCAGTTTTGCCCATTTTTTTCTTTAACTTTTCCACATTTATTACAGGTTTTCCACTTTTCTTATTAATAACTTCTATGCTTTTCCATAGGTCTTCCTTATCTAAATTATCATAATCTGATATAGCCTTAAAAACCGCTTCTTTAACAGCAAACCTTGCTGCAAAATGCTGATATTTCATTAGTTTTGAATTATTGCAATACTCTATCTCTTGCTCTGTATAAATTTTATTTAAAAACTTATCTTCCATTTCTTCTATTGCATCTTTAATTCTACCCACTTCTATTATGTCTATTCCTGTTGTAACTTTCATTGGCTATCCTCCTAAATCTCACCCAGCAAATAATCCCGTGTATAAAATTGCTATAATATTTATAACTACGATACAAATTACCACAGCAATAGTTATTTTATTGTTTTTATTCATTTCTTCAATATTATACTTTTTGTATGTAACATCATATTCATTTTTGATTTTAGCATATAAGTTGTTCAAGTCCAAGTTTTCTATCCAGTTATTTTCTAGCCTACTTCCAAACTCCTCGTTTGTTATATCTTGTATCCATAATCTTTTAGTAAAATCTAGCAATCCTTCTTCTGCCTGCTTAAATTTATTCTTAAATTCATAATTCAACTTATTTAATAATAGTTTTTTATATAATGTTATTATATATGTATAAAAATACTCGCTTTCATACTTTTGTGGAACAACTGTAAAATTTGACGTATTTACAGTTGATGTAAGTAAAACCGTACTTGTTGCTGTAAATCCATATCTTATATACTGATTTTTATAAATTGATTTTTTCTCTTCATTTTTAGGATTTCCTTTTGTTGCATACTCATCGTCTATCAAATGTGAATTTGCTGGTAATACAGAACGATATTTTTCAAAAAGGCTGTCAAGTCCTTCGTTTTCTGTATTTTCGTTCCAATCTTTTTGGTCTAAGCAAGCATAAGAATATACAAAGAACTTGTCGTTTCCTATATTAGTTTTTATTGATATATCGTCTTCCCCTGTTATTTCTTTTATTACAGTAGATATATCTTTAACATCTTTAAACACATTAGATTGTATTCGTATGTTTTCATACTCTTTTAAATTATATGATATAGAATTTACTTCTCTAAATTTATAATTAAAATTCAACAAATCAGAAAAACTATTATCTGTTTGTAAATTTGTTTTAAACAACAAAAAGCATATTCCAGTTTTATAGCAAATAACTTTAATTTCTGATATTTCAAAAAATATTCCATTATCGCCAACTACTTTTCCTTGTAGAATTTCTGGTAAATCATAATTAAATATATTGCAATCGTGCTTAGCAAGTAGTGTAGATTTAACAGTTGAATCTAGCTTAGAAAAATTTTTTATACCATCTTTGTTTAACCCAAATGACCAAAACATATATTCTCTAATATTAGGTAAGAAATATGTATATAAGTGAATATCTTTTTGTTTATCAAAAAATCTAACTCTACATTTTTTATTTTGTAATAATCTTTGTAAGTATCTTTTATATTTTCCTTCTTCTATTGCAAAAGGATAAATAAAATAAGTATATTGGTACTTTGTCTTAAGTTCCATTAAAATTCCTCCTAAGTTCTTTGCTATTTGTTGGTACTTAGCCAGCTTGGTTGGAAAAGAATTAAATTTTGGCTAGGAAAACGAATTTGAAATTTATGAGGCGTACTTTTTGTACGTTGATTAAATTTCAAATGAAGTTTGACAATGCCAAAATTATAATTATTTTCCAACCCTTTTACTCGTCAGTAAAGTAATACAAATTCAAGTCTTCTCCTAAATGCCATTTTCCTATAAATTCTACCAATGCATTATTTTCCATAGTATACGAAGGTGCTATTGCTATTTGACCTCTTGAATCAACAGCTCCCCATAAACCATTTTGTTTTACGCTAGCATAACCAAAGTCATTTTGTTCACTTGCATCATCATAAATATAATTTACTACAACATTTCCATTTTTGTCTAAGAATCCGTATTTTCCTTCTTCATTTCTATCTAAGAATATTGTATTGCTTGTTAGTAATTCTCTGTTAGTTCTTTCCTCTAATCTAAAATTATAATATTTATATTCTCCATTATCATTTACTCTGATATATCCGCCATTAGAATTCCACTCTGTAACAATAACATTAGACAATCTAACAGTCATATTTGAATCAATTATATCAGATGTATAGTCTTCTTTTACACCCTCATATAAATCAGCATAATCCCTATATACTAAACTTGAATACTGAAGCTCTATTAATTGATTTCCATCAGAATCAATTATACCACTTTTAGAATTTTGTGTTACTATATATTTATTGGCTGAAGCATAAGTAATACTATCATAATTAGTATCTATAATATTTTTTCCATCTGATATTGAAACAACACCAAATTTACCATCATTTTCTACTATTGCATTTTCGCCATTTATATCTATAATATCGTCATAATCTCCGCTTAAATATTCTTTACCGTCAGTATCTACTATCTTCCAGTCATTACCTTCTTGTACAATATAATATCTTCCATTTCCATAAGCATTTTTTATATCGTCATATTCAGTCTCTAACGCAACGGTTTTAGAATAATTTATTACACCATATTTTCCATCTTCGTTTCTTACAATATATCCTTCTTCATATCTATCTGAAATAGGTTCAATGCTTGCATATTCATTATTTATAATAACAGAACCAACATTATCAACTATTCCATAAGAACCGTCAACTTCTGTTAAAAGGCTATTATCTACTCCTTTTAATGTAGTTATAGAATCATAATTACAAGCTACTACTTGGTTTCCATTTGTATCTATTATTCCATATTTTCCATCTTGTGATACCTTTAAAATATTTGAAACATATTCTAGATTATTACTGCTATCATAATTTTCTAAAGCTTCAACTGTATCATAATTAGTAAATAGTTCTTCATTTTTCTCGTTTAATACTCTTGTTTTGTATGAACCATCTTCATAATTCACATCATAAGTGCATATAAATATGCCTTTTGTACTGTCTGGCACTACAATATACTCGTCATACGTAGGTTCAATTATAATATTACCTCTTGAATCTATTACCCCCCATTTTTCATTTGTATATACTGGAAAATACCTTAATGCTACATTTTTTTCTTCTGTACTACTCTCTGTATTAAATAATCTATTTATTCCTATTACAAACATAATTATAACTGCAATGGCTATAAATACTGCAAATACTTTTTTTAAATTCAGCTTTTGTTCTCCGTCGTATCTTTTTCCTCTACTCATATAGACCCTCCAACTGCAAATTATTTTACGTATATACTATATCATATTTATTAGGACAATTACAACTTTTTTCAGCCAAAATGTTGAAATAATTGCCATTTTGCGCTAAAATTATGTTGTAAAATTGTAAAAAAATAAAAAAATTATAGAAAGCACATCACATTTTGTAAAAAACTTTTTTATATTATGGATTAAATGTGACAAAAAAAGATTAAAAAAAGAACTATAATGATTAGGCATTAAGCTATAACAAAGGAAAAAACTATAAAGATACATTAATGCATAAATAAAAAGTTAGAGGTGGTTAGTATGTTTCAAAATCTATCAGGTGATTCACCTGAACAGCAAAATGGATATTATGAAGATAATAAAAAAGTTAGTACAAAAGATGTGTTAAAAAGATTATTTGCAAAACAAAATTTGATTTTATATATTATAACTTTTTTGATATCCACAGTAGGACTTAGCGAAAATAGTATTTTATTTTCTATTTCTCCTTTTGGACTAGCTATTATTGCAGGAGCATTAAGTAATAACAGACCAATTGGAATTATGTATGTATTATCATTAATAGGTACGTTTATTGGTTTTGGATTTAATGACTTATTAATATATTTTATAACAACACTTCTTTTCTTTGTGACAATATTAATAATAAGACCACGAGTTAGTGAAAATGTAAATGAAAAGAAAAAAATTGGCGGACATTTATTTTTTTCAGTGATATTAGTTCAATTGGCATCTATAATGTTTAACGGCTTTTATGTGTTTGAGCTACTTTCAAGTATAATGCTAGGTATTGTAACTTATATTTTTTATAAAATATTTGTAAATGCTATTACAATGATAATTGATTTTGGAACCAGAGGAGCTTTTACAATAGAAGAAGTAATAGGAACTTGCTTATTGTTGGCAGTATCAGCAACTGCTTTTAGAGATTTAGCAATATTTGGATTTTCTATAAAAAACATACTTAGCATATTGATAGTATTAGTGCTTGGATGGAAAAATGGTATTTTAGTTGGTGCAACTGGGGGAATTACAATTGGTGTTGTACTCGGAGTAATAACCGGTTCTGAGCCAATTATGATTGCAGCGTATGCAATTTCTGGCTTAGTTGCAGGATTGCTAAATAGATTTGGAAGAATTGGTGTTATAGTTGGATTTGCTTTAGGTAATGTAATTTTGGCTTATGTAGCTAACGGAAATACAAGCGACCTTATAGTATTTCAAGAAATTTTAATAGCTTCTCTTGGGTTATTAGCTATTCCAAAAAACGTACAAATAAATATAGACGACTTGGTTGGAACTACAAAATTACTACCAGCAACCACTCCAAAGGATATAGAAGGAAATCAAGATACTGTGTACAAATTAAATAGTATGTCTGAAACAATCTATGATATGGCAGAAAGCTATCAAGAAGCTGCAGCTACAATCCTTACAGAAAAAGAATTAAAAGAGCAAGAAAAAAATAATATAGATATCTTTTTAGAGGAACTAAAAAAGAATTTAGAAGATTTACAAAACAATATGCTATATGAGGAACTATATTACCCAACAGAAAAATTAATTACAGAAATCTTTGACCATCTAGTGGAAAATGATATTATTACTGAAAAAGAATTAATAAAGATTTTAGAAAATGATAACAACTATATTGTTGGATTTGAAAACACAAAATCTCAAGCAAGAGAAGATGTATATAAAATTGTAAAAGCAATTAACTATTCATATAAAATTAGCAAAATCAATTTTATATGGAAAAAGAAGCTTGACGAAAGCAAGAAAAATGTTTCTTCACAATTAAAAGGAGTTTCGGAAGCTATTTCTAAAATGGCAGAAGATATTGATAAAAAAGAGGACAAGTTTAAAGATAAGAAAGAAGAAATACTTAAATTATTAGAGCAAAAAGAAATTGAAATAAAAAGTATTGAAATTGAGCAAAAAAGCACAAATAGATATATTGTAAATGTATATACAGATACGTGCGAAAACTTGGATGGAACAGAATGTGACATAAAGAAGATTTGTAAAATATTAAGCAAAGTTTTAGAACAGCCAATGGTAATGCAAAAACAGGAATGTGGATTAAGACTTGAAAAAGACATTTGCAAATTTACATATATATCAGACGACAACTACAATATTCAAATAGGAACTGCAAAATCTACTAAAAAAGATTCACCAGTGTCTGGAGATAGCAGTTTGCAAATTAAATTGGATGATGGAAAATATTTATTAGCTCTAAGCGATGGAATGGGCTCAGGACCAGAAGCAATGAAGAGCAGTAAAATAGCAATAAAAATGCTAGAGAGACTATTAACAGCAGGGTTTGATAAAGACAGTTCACTAAAACTAATTAACTCTACACTATCTGCTAATACTGACGACGATATGTATGCAACATTGGACATAGATATATTAGATTTATATAACGGCAATATGGAATTTATAAAAAATAGTGCTTGTCCAACTTACGTAAAAAGAGGAAAAGATGTACAACTTTTAAAGTCTATGACTTTACCAACAGGAATTTTAAATGATGTAGACCTAGTTGTTTATGACTATGATTTGCAAGATGGAGACATTTTAGTAATGTGCACAGACGGAGTAATAGATTCAAACAAAGAGTATGTAAATAAGCAATTATGGCTAAAATATCTATTGGAAGATATTGAGGTAACTGATGCCCAAAAGATAGCAGATATTATTATTAGAGAAGCAATAGACAATGACTATGGAAACCCAAAAGACGATATGAGTGTTATTGTTGCAAGAATTACAAGGAAATAAAACTTCTAGTAAAACAAAATTTACAACATACATATTGCCTAGATAATAATAAATCCTAGAACACAAAAATAGAACCTTATTTCTAAGGTTCTATTTTTTGTAGTTTAATCTAAGTCAAAATCTATTTTTTAAGTACTTTTTTCTTGATTAATACAATTCCTACTATTAGTATTGCAGCTACTAGTACTCCAACTATATAGTAAATTCTAACTTCACCAAATGGTGGTAAAATTACAACTTTTTCTGCTACGTTTGCATCAACTTCTGCTGGTTCCTCACTTGTTGGGTCTTGGTTACCAACTACTGAGAATGCCATTCTTCTACCTACTTCATTTGAAGTTTTTACTATTTCTACCATATTATCATAAGTTAAATCGTCTTCCGTATTTTCTGGTGTTATTAATTGTGATAATACAATAGTTCTACTTACTTCGTCCCCTGGCTCTAATGGTGTATCATTAAAGCTTTCTGTTTGTACAATTGTATTAAACTGTGCTAAGTTATTCTGTAAGTTAGAATTCATTAGGCCTTGACCTGTTAAATCTGTTCCAGATATAACTTGCCATCCTGCTTCACTATTGTACTGATTTGCAGCCTCGAATTGTAAGTTGTTTTGTACAAAGTCTACTACTTGGTCTGTTAATGTAGTTGAAATATGTGTTCCACTTGTATCTCCTTTGTAGTAGAAGTCTTTTGTAGCATCGTCTACATAGTCTGTCTCACCTACGTTAGTAATTTTTACATTGTATGTTATTTGAATTGTTGCACCATGCATTAATTCTTGGTCCATTGTAAGTTGTATTAAGCCTTTGTCCGTACGTTGTACTATGTTGTCGATTGTTTCTCTAAATGCATATCTGTGGTCTGTTCCATAGTATTCTTCATACATACCGTCGTCCATTTCTTCTTCTATGTTATACTCGTCGTGGTCTTGCCATAATGCGTTGTTTGCTGCCTCATTAATATCAAATAATATACTACCATTTGCCAATGTTACTTGTACATTTGTAATTGACTTGTCAATTTCTAATTGTGATTTTGGTCTTTCTGTTAATCCTAAGTCTATATCATTTAATGTAAAGTTTGTATTATATCTGTTATCTTGGTCTACATAGTCTTTACTTGAGTTACTGCTGTTATTTTCTGTTTCTTTAAGTCCATCTGATTGTTGTCTATCATACTCAAACTCAACTACTATTACACCAGTTTCTGCTGTCATATATGTTTCATTCATTAGCTCTTCATACAAAGCATTCATTTGCTCGTCTGTATATGCTGTTCCGTTATAAGATGGTCTTTGATATGGAGAAGCTAACACTTCAGCTTTATGGTTAGTTACATCAACATTACTGTAATTAATTACATCTTGTCTTCCTTGTGCTAATCTGGCTGATTGAATTAATCCATTTATTGTTAATCCATTTCTGTTATCAGTAGTCCAAATATCTTTTGCATCCGAGTAATTTGTTGAATCACTATCTGATTTGTAAATGTTATATCCAAATGTGTCGTCTGTTGGTCTATCATTAGTTGGATTATATGTTCCGCTAACGTTTTGTGTATCTGTATGTGTATATCCTTGATATCTTCCTAATGTATCTGTTGCGCCTTCTTGGTCTATGCCTTCACCATTTACACTAGATTGATATGTTGTAGACTTAAAGTCTTGACCATTGTATGATACCTGTTGTTGTTCACTTGGAACTACGGTTGCTGCTGTATCTCCATAGTAGAATCTTATTACATAGTCTCCAGGAATATATCCTTCCATTTCATACCTACCGTCTGCGCCTGTTGTTGTCTCTTGCCAAATATATTCTGTACCATCTACGCATTTTTCTACTAATTGCACTGTAACTCCGCTTATCTTAATTTCGTCGTCTTGTCTAATACCATCACCTATTACAGCATCTCCTACTGTTTCGGTTCTTTCGTCTTCCCAAGTTGTTCCATTTACTCTTCTTATTGCTGACTCGTCAAGTATCACTCTTAAGCTTGGAGCTCTATCAGTATCGTCTTCAAAATTCTTCTCGTAAGGTTTGTCGTTATAATCTTCTGAATCAAAGTTACCTGGAGTAGAATCTCTATCTAACAATCCTGCTATATCTCCTGAACCTTTAGATACTCCGTTTGGAAGTGATGTACCATCTCTGTAATATGTAGAGTAAGCATTAATTTCTGCTATGTTTTCTTTTGGGCTGCTATCTCCATCTAGTATTACTCTTCCATTTCTGTCTTTATTTACTTCAAATGTTAAGTAAATATATGCTGTCTCACCAGATTCAAGTTGTTTTCCTTCAAGTCCTGCAATATATAAGTTTTGGTATTGACTGCTTATACGTTTTTCATTTCCATAAGCACTTCTTGAGCTTGCTTGTACATCCTTAGCATTATCTATAAATCTATCTGCTGATGTACTTTCATTATCAATAACTTCTTGTGATTGTTCCATCATACTGTAATAATCGTCACTATTTACTGAAGTATCATAGTTAGTACCTTCTTGATACATTATCCAAGATAAGTTTGGTTTATAGATGTAATCTTGATCATAATAATCAACTACTTCTTTAATTTCACCCAATATACTCATTGATTGGTTTCTAAGTGTTAATTTGTATGTAACATAAATTTCCAAATCCGTTCCTGGATGACCAAGTGCTACTGAATCATAGCTATAATCTGCTGGGTAAATCTCTCTATTGTAGCCCATTCCATAGTAAGCATTATAGTCAGACATTCTTACGTTTATATCCCAATATGTGTTATTGTCTTCTCCGTCTGCATTATTTGCTCCTGCCTCTTCCTGTTGTCTCTTATTATATGTATATACTACTGTTTTACTGTTAATTTTTAATGCTGCTTTATATACATCTTTTCTTAGTGCTGCATCAAATTCTTGTCTCTTCCATAAGCCTAAGTTTATAAAGAACTGTCCTGGATAAATAGGTTTATATGTTACACCTGCAACTACTTTATCCTCTGTTGAGTATTCGTCTGCATATTCAGCTCTTCTACCAGTTTCGTTTGGTAATGAGTTTACATAGAACACATCATAATATGGATATAAGTCTTTTTCTCCTCCGTTAACCAAGTTACCAGTATATGCTTTAATCTTACAATCCTCAACAAATTGTAACATCTTCATCATTTCTTCGTCTCCACCAGCAATTTCACTGTAAATTCCTACAAGTTCGTCATCTGTTGGATATGCTTCGTTTGATTCTATAAATTCTCTTACTTTCTTGCTTATTTCTCCTTCTGTATATTCTTCTGTTTGTAATCCTAATTCGTCATATTCATAGCCATCTATTAATTGAGTATTTGACTTGGTATATGTTCCACTATCTGTTAGTTCATATCCCATTAAATCTAATAGTGTATATGATTGGTTCTTTCCATTTGAGCCTGCCCCTATACCTAACTCATCCTCTGATACATAGTTTTCTGGTGCTGGCCCAATTTCTTGGAAGTTTCCATCGTATCCATCTCTTTCTGATGTTTCTTCTGTTGCTTTAGATGTTTTTCTCCATTCTTCTGAATTGTACTCTGGTTTATTATAATCTGTCGGCAAATAAATCTGTCCATTATATTCAAATTGAACATAATACTTTTTCATTGCATCCAACCCATTGAATTGGTAATATCCCTCTTCGTCTGTTAATGTAGAATTAATGTGGTGCATAATATCTTCGTCTGGATCATTTGCTAATGGTACTACTCTTACTTGTTCTTCGTTTTCGTCAAATAATGTAACAATTACATTTTTTAACTTAATATCTTCGTCTGTTAAGTTACCATCTGCTAAAGATTCCTTACCTTCTAGTACATCTTCCCATACATATCCGCCTAATTTCATTGTAATATCAATTGGTGTTTCTTCTGCAACTATTAATTCTTGTTCATATATAGATCTTATTGCATCAACAGACATTACTGGTTGTTTTGAGTCTGGTGGATGTATACCTTTTGTTGTACACCATTCTTCTGTTGTCGATAGCCAGATATGTTCATGGTCGTATGTAATTGTATATTTCCAACCTTCGAAATCAACTCTTTCTCCATGTGATAACATATATTGAAATGTTACTTTTATTGATATTGCAACAATTCTATTTGGATCATCGGCTGCTAGCCCTTCATTTGGATCTTTAAAAACAATTTCAAATTCTTCTCCATCTCCTGGATAAATTTGTTCTGTTTCATCTACTTTTAATGTTCCATCTGGTTCAAAGTATTCTGGTGTTTGTTTTTCTTCTTCTATAATTATTTGCTCAATTTCAATGTCATCTCTTACTTCTGTTCCCTCACTGTTGTAACCAATTATTTTCATTTCATGAACACCACCAAAAGCTATATCACCATATTCGCCTTCTGTATAATTCATTATAAATGGTCCAACTGTATATTCTTTAGAATTTTGATCGACTTTTGTTTTTACATCATCTAAATTTGTTGCATCTTCTGGATTTAATCCATTGGCAGGTCTAACTTTGTTATCAAAATCAGCATATTCCATTGCTTCTTGATATAAGCTATTATGTATTCCCCATAAAGCTTCTTGTTTCTCATCTGAATATGCGTTTATTGGCTCATCAGATACTACATACGCTTGCCAAGGTAACAGTTCACTTGTTCCCGCTATTGTATAAAAAGTTGTAGACTTTTCACCTTCGTGAGGAGTCTCTGCATGTGGAGGAGTAGTTGGTCCGTAAGTTTTACCATCTAATGCTAGTGCTTCAGCCAATCTTAAGTCCCAATCCAAAACATCCGCTGCTACCCCATGATGCGTACAATAAATTTGAAATCTTCCATATGCTGGTATTTGATATTTTCCATTTACTTGTAGTGCTTCCCACCTGCTGGCTGTCAGTACATCATAAGAATAGGAATCTGGGTCTGGTTCTCCTTCTAAAAGTTCCCCAGGCTCTGCTCCTCTACTAGTAGAGCCTTGTTCAAAGTCAATTGCCTTTACTTCACTAGTAAAAATTCCTGTTGATGCAAATATGTTTACTATAAATATAAGTAATACAATTAGGCTTAAACTTATTGTAAATTTTTTCTTCATTCTATATTTTCCTCCTTTCTACTAAATTTTTTTATTTAAAACACGTTTCTTTATTTGGTATATTCCAACAACTAATATTGCAATTACTACAATTACTAGTGCTGTATATCCTATAATCTTACCTGTTACTAATCCTAATACAATTTCTGCTTTAGAACTATCATCTTCATCTGATGCTTGGTTTGCTGGTGTAGAATCTATATCCTGTAATCCTTGCTCATTGTATGTCTCATAAATTTCTGCTGTATTAGTTACTATACCAATCTTATCTTCTGTTATATTTACTGAAAGAATTAATTTTAATTCTTTTGTTTCTCCTGGTTTTATTAATGTATTCTCCAAGCTTGAATTATATATGTTTCCATTGTCTGATAAATACCAGTCGCTATTTAATTCTGTATTAAATGAAAATTCTTCTGGTAAATAGTCAACTATTTTTTTAGCATAACCCGCTACACTTCCCTCATTTGTTATTGTAATTTTGTATTCTACTACTGCTGTACTTTTTCCTAAATTGCTTCCCAAAACTTGTATTTGTGCAATTTTTTCGTCATTATGCTCATCTACTCTTGTTCCAATTGTTGGTGTAGATAAAGTTACTTTGCTAATGTATTTGTCTAATCTTAAGTCAAATTTATTTGCTTCATACATTCCTATGTCTATATCTCTTGCATTATTGTTAGTTATTGTAATAGTATCCGTTATTGCTGCAATTCTTCTTTCTCCATCTAGTGTAATATTAATGTCTATTGCATCAGAATTTAGTGATGTATCAACACCTTGTGCTTGATATGTTGTTAAACTATATCTTGAAGAGTCATATACAAATATTACTACATATTGTCCTGGCTCTAAATTGCTAAATTCATATTTTCCTGAATTATTTGTTTCTGTAATTTTTTTATTGCCTGTATCCACATCTTCAACAATTGAGTTTTTTGATTTATTTAATAAATATACCTGTATTCCAGATGCTGTTTGCTCTTCATTATCTCTTTTACCATCTTGATTGCTATCTATCCAAGCTGTACCTGTTATTTTGTATCTGTTTGGTTTGTCTGGATTATTTGGATTATCTGGATTATTTGGATCATCCGTGCCTGGTGTATCTGGATGATTTATGTTTTGGTTATATTCTATTGTGTTTACAACTTCATTGCTTTCTATATCTTCCATAGAATCCGATTGTAATAATATTTTGCTTCTTATTTCTTTATCATTATTATCTGGTAAAAAATCTGCTGTTGCAATAATTTCTACATTTGTTGTTACTCCCGGGTCAAGCCAGTTTATTTCTATTACCAATTTTCCATCTTGAACTCTTGATACAACTGCTGCTGTTCCGTCATACATATATGTTGCCTTTACTTCTTTAATTCCGTCTGGTATGTTATATGTTATTCTTACATTTGTTGCTTTTGAGTTACCAGAATTTGTAACAGAAAATTTATATGTAATATCTTCTTTTTCTTTAACATATCGTGGTGTAGAAGTTAATTCTGATATTTCTAACTTAGGTGGTTCGGCTTTGTTTTCAAAAGCATTTGAATATTGCTCTGGTATATTATCTGCTATTGCCGTTACAAGCATTCTCAAATTTCCTGTATAATCAGTAACTGTTGTGTTTAATATAATATATTTTACACTTTCAAAACTTCCGAGATTCACAGTTAACATTCTTGAACTTTCATCATAACTTATTCCATCTATAATTTCCTCTTGCTCTGGTAACGAATTTTTTATAATTGCACTAACATATTTCATGCCTTCTGGTATTTCTATTTTTGCCACTGTATTATTTACTGTTGCATTTCCAGATATATTTGCAAATTTAATAGTATACTTCATTTCATCGCCATTTTTTAATACTTGAGTTTCCTCTATATCACTTATTATACAGATACTAATACTACCATCATCAACTTTCATAACATAATCACTAGATTTTATTGGATTTTGTAACTCATTTGTTAGTACTTCTAAGTTATGAACTATATTTTTAGGAAATTTACGTGATTCTGTTATTTCTTCTTGGGTTGCACCTTCTGCTCCTGTTTTATATGCATAATCATTTATTCTAATATAATAAGTTACTTGTTCTTCTTCTCCTGGCTCTAAAGTTCCAACTTCAATTGTTCTGCTCTCGTCTGTGCTTGGTTTAAATTGGCTACCAGCATAATAATCTACAAATTGTGAATATTCAGGAACTGGTATTCTTACTCTTACATTTGTTGCTGTTTGGCTACCATTGTTTTTAATTGTTGCATACATTTTTACTACTTGTCCTTCTCTTACTGTGTCTATTGAAGAACTAATTTCTGCTGATAACTCTGGTCCACCTTCTGTAACAATTCCTATAATAGCTGAGTCTTTGCTTTCTGCCATTGTTCCTATGTCTGCTTCGTTATTGTAATATACTTTGTACATACCATAAGATGAATTGTTTGGTTCTATATTTGCAGGTATTTGAATATCATAAGTAAATTCAAATTTGCTTCCTGATGTCATTTTGTAATCACTATTAAATACTATTAGGAATGATTTTGATGTTGTCTTTGCATCTGTTCCCCATCCATTGCTTGCTGCTTCTAAGTCTCTAGTGGCATTTGCATTATCTGAATAGTAAACTGTATAGTTTGATGCGTCTATTCCAGAAGCTCCGATTGTTGTGTTTAGTGGAATATCAAATGTTGAGCCTAGGTCTACTTCCGTATCTATTCTTTGATTTCCTTGTGAAGGAATTCTTCCAAGTACTACTACATTTCCAATGTCATTTGGATAGTTATTAATTACTATTCCATTCATTGTAGCAGTTCTACTGCTTCCATAAGAATCGATTTCTACTGTTTTTGCTTCGTCAGATATTGATAAAATATCTTCTGCACCATCCTTGTAATTGCTAATTCCACTTGCTGCAACTACTCCTGTTGGAGCAACATAATTTACAGTTTGCTCTAATGTTCCTTCTGGATTTGTTGCTACATCATTTTCGTTTGTGTAAGCCATTCTAATTGTACCTGCTCCAGCTGGAGTTAATGTATCTAATGTAATATCTGTATTAAGTACAATTATTGCTCCTTTATATTCTGCATCGATTGCATATTCTGTTTGATTTCCTTCTAATTCTACATTAATTACCTTGCGTCCATTTTCTGTTGCTACTTGTGCATTTTTTATTTTTAGTCCATTTGCTAATAATATATTTGAACTATTTAAAGTTATTTCTTTTATTTCTGAAGGTAATGTTATTTTTAAAGTTGGATTTTTAAATAATGCATTATATATACTTGATGTGTCTAAGACTGCTCTAATTTCTACATTTTCGTTTTCAACAACTGTTGTTAAATCTTTTTTATTTATTTCTAATTCTACTTTTGTTTCTGGTTCTTTTAGTAATAATTCTTTCCAAGCAGTATATGTTGTTGTATTTGTCTTTCCTTGTAGCTCTACTCTCATTTTGTCAAATGATTGCATTTGTTCTTTTGAGTAGTCAATATTTCCTTTTAATGCTTTTACAACTCTTATTTTTAATTGTCCTTCTGTTATTGGAGCAGAAGTTACAATATCTAATTGGTTGTTATTGCTTGCAGATATATCTAATACATAATTTCCGTTTTCTAATGTTGTATCTTTATTGATTGTTCCTAAAGTTGTTCCTTCATTATTTTTTACTGTAATTGTTCCGTCCTCACCTAGCATTTTATTAAATGCTGCTTGGCTTACTTCTATTCTTTTATTATATGCATAGTTGCTAGCTCCAACTGTTGTAGAACCTTCTCCGTCCTCTTCTGTTAAAAATTTATCAACACTTTGGATAAATTCTAATGAAGTTGTAAGCTTTGCACTGTTTACGGTTGCTGTGTATTCTGTATAGTATTCTGTTTCTGTCTTGTCAGTTGCATCATAGTTTGCATACACATATCCTTTGCTTATATCGTCAGAAGAATCTATTGCAAAATCTGTAACAGTTCCTTCTCTTTCCGTGTATTTAACTTCTGCACTTGCAGTACCATTTATTGTAATTTCTTCATTATTATATAATACTAATTTTGAATTTACTGATACTTGACTGTCAATTCCATTTGTTCTTGCTTCGTACTCGTCTTGTCCTTCATATAGATATGTTACTAAATACTCATCTGCTACATCTTTCTTCCAAGAAACATTATCTACCGAGTTTGAAGTATTAATTGTAACTTTTCCTGTTTGTGCATCATAAGTATAGTTACTACTTGTAAAGTTTAGTCCATCTGTCTCTCCATTTGTTGCCTCTGTACCAGTTGCAATTACATTTACTGAAGTAGGATATTTATTATTAAACATTGGTGCTGTAACTTCTATGCTAGTAGTCTTTATAGGTAATATGCTGTTTTTTACACTTGACTTTATTGCAGTTTGAACCATTACACCATAATTACCATTTGTTGCATAAGGTACGAATGTGTTAGGCTCAACTGTAAGTTCTGCTTCAGCATTTCCTTTCCATGCCAATTTGTTAACAATTTCTTTTTCAATAGAATGTTCTTTGCCTTCGCCATCAACATAATTTCCTGTAAATTTAGTTGTTGTCTCTTTGTTAAAGTAATCTGCTGAAACGCTATCTTCTACTTTTATCTCAATTGGAAGTTCTATTGTAATATCTGAACCATTATTTATTTGCTTTAAAACTATCTTATTGTTTTCAGTATCAATGCTTTGGATATTTTCATTTTTAATTCCATCTTTTAATTTAAAATTTGTATTTTGGAATTCTATTGTTCCATTTTCCACATATCCAGCATTATTTACAACAATATGTAAATATAGTTTTGCATCTTCGCTGCCCACATCAAATGTTGTTTCGTGACCTCCTCCATTAAAATAAGAGTTAAACTCAACATTTTTATGATTTGTACTAGAGTCTTGTTCATTTAACTCCACATTGCTTGACGCATATGCTATTGTGTACTCGCCAAGTATAAGCATATTTGCACACAATAAAATTATCGCCAAAATTAATGCAATACTTTTTTCAAATAATTTACTCATAATAACCTCCATTATTTATAACATATACATATATTATACGACATTTTTATTGCAATTTCAACACTTTCCAGTCTTTTCCTGTGTTTTTTCTTCTTGAACGTTTGGGACACTCCTTTTCGTTCAAGTTCTTGAACAATTGGGACACTCCTTTTCGTTCATTTTCCGACAATAATATACAATATATTAAATATATTCTAGCATTTTATAAAAACATTTCAATATATAATACTTTTACTTTTTCTTTTTTTACAAAAACTATGTTACGGAAGCACAAAATCAAGCCAAATATTAAAATTATATTACATTTTTGTTACATTTTTGAATACATAATATTTTTTGTTATATGATGTAATTATTTTTACAAATTTATATCATTATATTTTAGTAACCTTTTTTATTTGTTTGAATATTATATTATAAACTTAAAAGCATACATTGTATTATGGAGGTTTGTTTGAAATTTTATTATTTTTTAATTTCTTTCAATCTTCAAAATATAAATAATTGGAGGTATTTATGAATAACAACAATAACAATATGGATATGGCTCAACTTATGAATATGTTAGCTAAAATGGATAAAAAAGAAATTGAAAAGGGATTAAGTCAAGTAAGTCAAATGTTAAAAAATGGAAATTTTAATAGTAAAAACGAAAATGACAAAAAATAGTATTGATGGCAAATAGTGTTAGAACCGATTGGTTTTAAAGCTATTTACAAAATTAGCATTTTATTTAATTATATTATGAGCTAGTTTTTTAATCTTTAGAAAGGAATGGTATTTTAATATGAATGAAAATGACATTGGTAATATTATGAATCAATTTAATAAAATGCTAGAAAATAACGAGATTCCAGAAGATTTTAAAAACATAATAAATAACTTCAAAAATTCCTCTAATAATTCTGCCAATACTAATAGTTCAAATTCGGATAACACTAACGCCTCTAATAACAGTTTTAATAATATGAATATGACTTCTAATAACTCTTCGAACAATAATGATTCTAATAATGCAGGTGATTTTGGAAATGAAGTTCCTGATATAGATATAAATACAATACTAAAAATAAAGCAAGTTATGAGTTCTATTAATTCAAACAAACACGACCCTCGCGCCAATTTGCTAATGTCATTAAAACCATATCTAAAAGAAAGTAGAAAGAAAAAGGTAGATGAGTACGTAAAGCTTTTTAGTATAGGTAAAGCCTTTGAAGCATTTGGTTCCCTAGGTGGTGAAAATAAAAATGATAAGTAATTTTCCTTTTTTCCCACAATTTTATGGTAATTCATATAGGCGCCCTCGTACTAAATGGTATATGGATACACCTAATAGTAACCTTAATCAGCCTAGTAACAAGTACTCAAAAAACTACAACCCACAATCATACCATCCTTATACTAAAAAAAATGATAATAGCAGCAGTACTAGTCCCCATAATATTAACAATGAATTTTCAGAAAGCACTAGAAATAAAGGTTCTGAATCTTTATATAATCCCAATGATTATTTTGAAATATTAGGAATTAGATTTCATTATGACGATATACTTTTAATTTGCTTAATTTTCTTTCTTTATAAAGAAGGTGTAAAAGACGAGACACTATTTATTGGATTAATACTACTTTTGCTTTCTTAACAGAATAGAAGTGTTGCAATTGTTCAATAACTTAAGCGAAAGAGGAGTGTCCCAAACGTTCAAAAACTTGAACGAAAAGGAGTGTCCCAAGCGTTCAAAAACTTGAACGAAAAGGAGTGTCCCAAACGTTCAAGTTCTTGCTTTGCTTATTCCAATATTAACTCGTCTTTGTCATTAATATATGCAGAAGTTTTTACCTTATGTATCTCGCCTTCGTCTTTTTCTATTTCTTTTACTATGTCTGCTATTCTTATTTGAACCGCTTCAATTTCCGAAGCTTCTATAAATGCGTCTTTGTTTCCTTTTGCTCCGGCATGAGCTAGTCCCCTTAAGATTCCTAATACAACAATATTTTCACTTGCTACAACTTCTGCTCCGGCGTTTACATCTCCTATGATTACAATACTTCCCTCAAATTCTAGTCTTTGGCCAGATCTTAGTGAGCCTTTATGGAACTTTGTTTCAGATGTTGCTACTTCTTTATAGAATGTCTTTTTTATTCCGTGCAATCCAAGTACTTTTGGACTATCAAATTCAATTTGTACATTTAAAAATCTTTTTATAACATTTTGAATTTCGTCCATTTCCCTGTTTTTTAGAATTTTTCCAGTAATTAAGATTGGTGTTCTATCGTCTTTGTATAAATTTTTAAGTTCTATCATTTTTTTCTTTAAGTCAGATATTATTTCTCTTTGTTCAGCATTGTCTTCTATTTTTATAATGACCTGATTTTTCTTTATACTAATACTTATACTATTCATTTACTTCACTCTTTCTTTATCTAACACTCTCTATGCTTGACTCCGCACTTTTGTCTTCTGTTATCTCTTCAGAGTTCATTCCAAAGTATTCTTCCATAATTGCTCTTGCCACATCTGCTGTATATCCTCCGGAACCTGCTTTTTCTACCAATACTACTACTGCAATTTCAGGCTCATCAAAAGGTGCAAATCCAACGAACCAACCATCAGCTTCACCTTCAACACCAGTTTGTGCTGATCCTGTTTTTCCTGCTATATCAATATCAAAATCTGCAAATGTTGAATATGCAGTTCCTCCAGGTTCGCTTGTAACTCCTTTCATTCCTCTTCTTATAGCATCTAAGTTTTCTTCTGATATATCTAAATCTTCTGTTAATTCATTTTCTGTACCCACAGTATCTTTTACAAAACTTTCTATCTCTTCTTTTGATACCTCTGTACCGTCAGGGTTTACTATTGATTTTATAATACTTACATCTACATTCTTTCCGCCATTTGCAACCATACTTATATATCTAGCCATTTGTATAGGAGTAAATTGATTAAAGCTTTGTCCTATTGCAGCAGATAATGTATCTGCTGGATACCAAGTATTATATCCTATACTATTTGCATATTCTCTACTAGCTACTATTCCATCTGTTTCTCCAATTAGTTCTATGCCAGTTCTTTTTCCTAAGCCATAATATGATGCATATTTTGATATTGTATCTATTCCCATCCTGTATCCTAAATCATAAAAGAAATAATTACACGAATATTTTATAGCTTGTGTTAAGTTTAGGTAACCGTGTCCTACTCCATAGCTTCTATAATACCAGCACGCTTGACCGTCTCCATATGGATATATTCCTGAATCGTTTATTCTTGTTGATGGGGTTATTTCTCCAGTATCTAATGCAGCTGAAGCTACTACCATTTTAAATGTAGAACCAGGAGCTTTTTCGGTACTTATTGCTCTATTTACATATTTCCCCGTTTCGTCATTTGCATCGTATTCTTCAGAATATTTTTCTGGATTATAGTCTGGATAGCTAGCCATTGCTAAAACTTCTCCTGTATTTACATTCATTACCACAACTGCTCCAGCCTCGGCATCATATTTTTCTCCATACTTTCCTGCTGCAATATCTTCTATATTTTGTTTTAATGCATCTTCTGCAACTTTTTGTAGGTTAGCATCTATTGTTAATATTACATCGGAACCAGCTACCGCTTCTTCTGAAATATATTCATTTGTGATAGCTCCATCGACATTCATATCAACTTGCTTTATGCCATCAGTTCCCTTTAAATATTCTTCAAAAACTTTTTGTATTCCGTCTTTTCCTATTATGTCGTCACTTCTATATGTATCTTTTCTTGTCGCATATTCTTCCTCATTAATTGCTCCTACAAATCCTAAAACGTGTGATGCTAGGCTTCCAGAAGTGTATGAAACTACTGGTTCCGTAATAACATTCATTCCTGCAAGTTTTGCATTTTGTTCTCTGATTTGCACTGCTGAAGTATTGCTTATATCCCTTGCTATTACCACAGACCTTGTATTGCTATATCCATTTCTAGAAATTTCATATCTTACTGCAATGATTTTTCTTGCTAAAGCATTATCCTCTTCGGTAACTTCGTACTCTTCTTTTAATGCATTAAATGCTTGTTCAGCAGAAGCATTTTCGTCTATGCCATATGTTTTTTTCCATTCTTTTTGTTCGTTTTCGTCTTCATACTTAAACTTAAAAGGCTCTACTTCAATTGGAAGATTATCTACGAACTTGTCCTCATTACTTTCTAAAATTTCTATAAATCTTTTTATAGATTCATTTAATTCTGCATCAGAAACTTTGGTATTATATATTTCTACGCTATATCCAGTTTCTGTACCTACCAATTCTATTCCTGTTCTATCTTTTATAGAACCTCTGGCTGCTTTTACAACAGACTCTCTTGTTAGTCTAGAATTTGATGTCTCTCTATATTCTTCTCCATGAATTATTTGCAAATTGAATAATTGCAGTAATAAAATTATTCCCGCTATGTATACAATTGTTGTAAGAATGTTGTATCTTATTCTCTCACCGCTTCTACTCTCTCCCAAATTTTCACCACCTCACCTTTTTTAAAAATATCTCGTGAGTATCTTTTTCATTTTAAATGTTTCTTCTAAAGTATGTCCTAATCTTTGTATTAAAGGATACAATATAATTGTAAGTAACAAATTATATATTACCTCTATAAATAGTATTTTTATAAAGCTTAATATTTCTATGTTCATATCTAAGGTAAATATATTAAAAGCATAACATACTACTTCATATATTATAGTGCTACCTGCTATCATAAGCATTATTGTAATTTTACTTTCTTTTGAGAAATTTTTGTCCAAGAGCTCTCCTAAGAGTCCAATTAGTCCAAGCACTATACCTGAAATTCCAACTTGTCTTCCTATCACAATATCTAAAAAAAAGCCTATTACTAATCCAAATATCAAACCTAGTTTTTTACCTGCAAATAGCCCTATAAAAAGTATAAATATGACAAACAAATTAGGCTGAATACCAGCTATTGTAAACCAGGTAAAAAAATTTGATTGCAAAAAATAAATTATTAAAAAGGATACTATTAATAGTACTATTGCTAGCGCTTTCTTCAAACTTTTTCTTCCTTTCTTTTAATTTGTAATCACCAACACCGTATTTAATTTTGTAAAATCTACCGCTGTATCTACTATTGCATATCTATCTGTTATATTACTTGTATTTACGACCTCTCTAATAGTTCCAATATGTATTCCTTTTGGATAAATTCCACCTATTCCAGAGGTTTCTACACTGTCACCTTGTAAAACAACAGCATCAGTTGGTATAAAAGTTGCTCTAAGACTTGTTTTATCATCCAAAGTTCCTTGCACAACAATTGTATCTTCAGTCGTGCTTATTTTACTAGTAACTGCTGTTGCTGTATCAACTATGGTTTGTACTTTTGCAGTATTTGATGTTACAGAAATGACGTGTCCAACTAATCCGGCATCTGCAATTACCGTCATATCTTCTTTAATTCCATCGTCAGAACCAACATTTATTATTATTGTACTGCTATAATTGCTTATGTCTCTGTTTATTACATCAGCAGGTACTGTAGTATAATCTTTATATTTATCTTTTAGGTCTACATATTCTTTTAATGTTTCATTTTCTGCCTTTATAATTTCTAATTCTCTTAAAGATTGTTCTAATTCACTATTTTGTTTTTTTAGTTCTTCATTCTCTGCCTTTAATGTTTCCATATCAGCAAAGAAATTATCATTTCCTGACAATTTGTTTTTTAAATAAGTGAAGCCATTTTGTATGGGCATAACAAAAACGTTGCAAATTTTTTCCAAATACGAAACCTGATTTATATTAGTATTTGTAAGCACTACTATTACAATTAGGACTATTACAGTAATAACAATGCCTATTATTCCACTTTTTTTGCTTTTATACATATTTTAAATCTCAATCCTCTCTAACAAGTAAATATTACGACTTTTTACTTTCTTCTTCTAGAGTTTATTAATACTGTTTTTAGCCTTTCCAAGTCTTCTAGCGTTTTTCCGGTGCCCTTTACAACGCAAGTCAAAGGGTCATCGGCAATATATACTGGCATTTCTGTTCTCTCATTTACCAATTTATCAATATTTTTTATTAAAGCTCCTCCTCCTGCTAATACAATTCCTTTTTCCATAATATCAGAAGAAAGTTCTGGTGGTGTTCTTTCTAATGTTTGTCTTATAATATCTACTATTTTAGATACAGATTCTTGCATAGCTTCTTGAGCTTGACTAGAAGTTATTTTTACAGTTTCTGGAAGTCCTGTGGTTAAATCCCTACCGCTTATTTCCATACTTAACTCTGTTACTAATGGAGTAGCGCATCCTATCTCTTTTTTTATTTGTTCAGCAGTAGTATCGCCAATTGCTAGATTCATTTCCCTTTTTACATAGTTTACTATATCTTCGTCCAATTCGTCTCCGGCTATTCTAATAGAATTACTTACTACAACTCCTCCAAGAGAAATAACAGCAACTTCAGTAGTGCCTCCACCAATATCTACTATAATGCTTCCACTTGGTTCTGCAATATCTAATCCTGCTCCAATTGCAGCAGCCATTGGTTCTTCCATTAAATATACTTCTCTTGCGCCCGCTTGTATTATAGCCTCCTCAACTGCTCTTTCTTCCACTTCAGTAATTCCAGAAGGAACACCAACTACAACTCTTGGTTTTCCTATATTATACCTTTGACATATTTTATATATGATATTTTTTAGTAACAATTGGGTTGCAGTAAAATCAGCTATAACACCATCTTTCATCGGTCTTATAGCTTTTATCTGTTCAGGAGTTCTGCCCAACATTTCCTTTGCTTCAAATCCTGTTGCTAGAATCCTTTGTGAACGTCTATCAAACGCAACGACTGATGGTTCATTTAAAACAATTCCCTTTCCTTTTAATGTAACTAAAATATTAGCTGTTCCTAAGTCTATGCCTATGTCTTTTGATCCTAATCCAAAAAATTTCATTCTTAATAACATTCCTTTCTTCAGGCGCAAATTTAGTTGAAATGAATTCCAACACTAGTCCTTTTAATTGTTTTTGCTCATTCTATTTTTTACATTCTAAGAAATAACATTTCTTAGAATGTAAAAAATACTTTTATAATCACAATCCCCAATAACCACGTGGTCCAGTAACTCAACTCCTACTATTTGTGATGCTTTTATTAATCTTTCTGTAAATTCCATATCGTTTTTACTTGGAGTTGGGTCTCCACTTGGATGATTATGTACTAGGATTATCTTTGGTGCACCTAATTTAATTGCCTCTTGTAATACATCTTTTGGTTTTAATACTGCAGAATTAGTTCCTCCAAAACATACATCTACAATTTTTACTATTACATTTTTAGAATTAAGAATTATTGTTTTTACAATCTCCCTTTTTTCATATTTAATTTCATTTATTAATAAATCTGCCACATCTTTTGGTGATTTAATTTGTATCTGAGTCATATCTAAAGGTCTTGATATTCTTTTGGCAAATTCGCATACCGCTTTTAATTGTATGGCTTTTACTTTTCCAATACCTCTAATTTTTTTCAATTCTTCTACTGATATGTCTTGTAAAAATCTTAAACTGTCTTTTTCATTTTTTCCTAGCGAAAGTACTTTTTGTGCTATACTTACACTACTTTCTTCTTTTGTTCCACTTTTTATTATAATTGCAATTAATTCTGCATTTGAGAGCATTTCTGCCCCTTGCATTTCCAATTTTTCATAAGGTCTTTCTGATATTGGGAGCTCTTTCATTTTCATAAATATACATTCCTTTCTTTTGGCCCCCGAATATAATTTTTACACTTTTCTGTAAATGAAAATTGCAAGTATCATACCTATAATACTAGCTATGTTTATTTGGAACATTAATCCAAACGTGATTGTAATTACTTGTAAATCCAATGTGATTGGAGTAGAAAATCCAAATTCTTCTCCATAAGATAGCCACCATAAGAAGTCTACATTTGATGCTAGTTGTCCTAATAATCCTCCAACTACTAGTCCACATAAAATAAATACAATTAAAATCCATACATTTTTTTCTCTTGTTGCCATATTTATTATATCCTCCTCTTTTGCATATATTCACATTTTTATACTTATGTATTATATCCTGTATAACGTTTTTTTTCAAGATTTAACGGAAATTTTTTCTATTTATTTTTTTTATTAATTATGTTAAAATAAATTTATATAAAATCTTTTATTTTTTTTATTTTTATGATATAGTATTAGTTACATTTTATTTATTACAAAAATATAATATTGTAATGAAGATTTTTTGGAGGCAATTAATTAATGAAATTTGAAAAAGTCAACGAGAATAAAATACGAATTACGTTTTCAATGCGTGATTTAGAAGAAAAAGATATAAATTTTCACGATTTTATGTCTAATCCTCTTGAAACACAAGATTTATTTTTGCTTATGCTTCAAGAGGCTGAAGAAAAAGTAGGTTTTAAAACAAAAAATTGTAAGGTTAAAATTGAGGCTTTAGCAATGACAGAGGACAATTTTGTATTGACTATCACCAAAATATTGCCAGAATCATATAAAAAATATAAAATAAATACTCATAAACCTATTGCACGTAGAAAATCAAATAATTTAAATTATACATATTTAATTTACCGTTTTAATTCATTTGACGATTACTGCTATTTTATTGAATACCTATACAATAATAATCTTATGGATTCTACTAAAGTAGCCAAAAACATAACTGTATATTTATATAATGATTATTATTACTTGGTATTAAACGATATAAATTCAGCTTATGCAAAATCAACTACATTCTTTACTTCTATTGTAGAATTTGCATCTTATGTTTCGAGCCCAGAATTAATTATACGTAAGTTAAATGAATCCGGAACTGTTGTTATAAAAAACAATGCAATTAGAAAAAGTTGCGCATATTTTCAGAAAAAATAGAGCTTTTTAAGCTCTATTTTTTAATATACATAATTTTGAGGATTGTAGTTAACTCCATTTTTTCTAACTTCTAAATGTAAATGATTTCCTGTTGAATTACCCGTTGAACCGACCTTTGCAATTACATCTCCTTGACTTACTGTTTGCCCTGCTGAAACTAATAATTGGCTACAATGTGCATATACAGTAGTTACACCGTTTCCGTGAGATATAATAACATAATTTCCGAATCCGTCTCCGGCATTTCCAGAATATGTAACAGTTCCAGAAGCAGCTGCTTTAATTGGTGTGCCATAAGGTGCTGCAATGTCTAATCCAGAATGAGCGTGTGACCTTACACTATCATTGCTTCCATATCTTGATGTAATAACTCCAGAAACAGGATTTATTAAACTAATTCCTATATCAACATACCCTGAAGATGTGCCTGCGCTGTAATTTGAAGCTGATGGAGCTGAATACGTTGTTCTTCTAACTACTACTTTTTTCTCGTATAATTCTGATACACAAGTATCTACACTTGTAAATTCTTTTAATTCTTTTCCGTATTTTTCGATGATTCCTAGTTCGTCTTGATTAGCGCTATCTTTTTCTTCTAATTCGTCAATTACTTTTTCTGCATCTTCGAAATTAGATAGGTAAAATTTTTCTTTTTTATCTTCAGTTATTGCATAATACTTGTAATATGGGGTAGAATTTTCTGTTACCTTTGCATAAATTTCGTCATCGTTTGTGCTTACATCTTTTTTAAGTAAACACAATTTATATGTAGGCATTGCATCAATTTGCACAAAAGCAACATTGCTTTCTTCGTCTTCCGCTATGTAACTATTAATTTTTTCTTGTAATTCACTCTTATTAGAAGTATAACCAATAACTTCCCCCTTTAAGCTTACTTCGTAAGTTGGGTTATAAAAAATTACTACTAATCCGATTAAAATAATAATTGATAAAAGAATTGTTATTACTAATTTTATTGATTTTCTTGTTGTTACTGCAACTTTTCTTAGAATATTAATTTTAAACACTCCTATCTTATTAATTTAATTTCTAATTAATTTAATAAAATGACATCGTAGTCTTTTGTTTAATTTTTATTAAGATTTCTTATATAAACAAATTTATTCACTTTTTATCGTTTTAGAATTTTGACTAAAGTGAAAATATTGAAAAATAATTATATTTCAGCTTATTTTTTAAGCATCATAATTATATATAAAGATTTGTTTAAAAACAATATTAAAATCTGCCTAAAATTTTTATTTATTTAGATTTTGTTGGCATTTCCTTTTATTTTCTCTTAATCTCTCCTTTTTACTCGGTTTTTCTTTTTTGATAAGTGTGTATCAAGAAGTAGCTTATGTTTTTCCTTTTTTCTTTTACAATAAATTATATAATACTTAACTTAATATACTGCCTTTGTAAGAAGCACAAAATTAAATTTATAGTTTTGCAGTTCCACGTGGAAGATATATATTTTGTTCGAATGCTTGGAGAACACAATATATATCTTCCAGCAAGATGGAACGAATTTTATATGACTTTATTAGACTTCTTATTGCAAACTTGTTTTCACTTCATTTATTTCTGTAACAGTTGCAGGTTGTGCTGGTTTATAATAGCCTTTAGCTTGTGCTGTTTTAAAAAGTTCATATTGAAAACTCTCATCATTATTTCTTATTTGTTGTAATGTTTGTCTTAATTGCATATTTTCTGTTTCAGAAATAGCTGTTTGATATGAACCTAAACTTGCCTTAACTCCTGCTAAAATATCATTTACCATAGTTTTTTCGTCCATAAAATAACCATCCTTTCTTTATTGATTTAAAAAAGACATAAGTTTTTGTTTAGTATTAAGACTGTCTTGTGCAGCTTTTGTAAAAATTTGCTTTATTTGAGGGTCTACTGCTTGTGATGCATAATTATTTAATTTTTGATAAGAAGTCTCGTGTGACCCAATAAAATGTCTTAAATTTTGTAACTCAACTTGACTTAAATTTGGCATTTCAATCATTCCTTTCATTATTTTTCTAATTATATTATGGAACGATTTTTTAATTTTATACAAAATTAAATTAAGCAATAATTTCTAATCCTGCGAATTTTGCCATTAACCTCTTATGTCCTGCCTTATCAAAAGAAATATCTATTTTGTAATCTTCTCCTTCTTCTTCTATCTTATTTATTGTACCTTCACCAAATTTTTTGTGATAAATACGTTGTCCTTCTTTGTATTTAGTAATATCTACATCATTATTTACTTTTTTATTATTTAATGAATTTAAAAAGCTTTCAGCAGATTTGAATTGGAACCCTGTACTTGCTCCAGAATTTGTTCCTGAATTGTGGAAACTTGTGTCTGATTTTTTGCCAAAACTGCTATTAAACCCCCCATAATTGTTAACAAATCCGTTTGAAGAGCCGTATCCTTTTGCAGCAACTCCGACTCCATTACTATTGTATTCGCCATCTAGTTTATATGTTTTTACTCTTGAACTTGTTCCATACTCCCATTTATATCCGCTATCTTCAAATTCATTTGAAGAACTATTGTCTAACTCGCCATATCCATCTAATAAATCAGATGGTATTTCATTTATAAATCTAGAAAGAGCATTGTAACTTGTAGAGCCAAATATTGTTCTCTTTTTTGCACAAGTTAAATATAAATATCTTTTTGCACGAGTAATTCCAACGTAAAATAAGCGTCTTTCTTCTTCTAGTTCTTTTGGTTCTCCAATTGATTTATTACCTGGGAATATTCCTTCTTCCATTCCCACTAAGAAAACAACAGGAAACTCTAGTCCTTTTGCACTATGTAACGTCATTAGTGTAACAGAATCTTCACTATCTTCCATTCCATCAATGTCACTACTTAAAGTTATTCCTTCCAAGAAATCTGCCAAAGTATTTTCTGCTTCCTCTTCTTCGAACTCAATTGCAACAGTCAAAAATTCCTCTAAGTTTTCTATTCTACTTTCTGCTTCTGTTGTATTTTCCAACTCCAATGCCTTTGTGTAACCAGTTTTATTTAAAGTTTCTTTTATTAAATCAGAAATACTTAACTCTTCTATTTTACTTCTTAAATACTCAATTGTCTGTATAAATTCCTCTGCGTTTGCTTTAACTCTGTTTAAGCCATATTCGTCGGCGTGCTTGATTATATCAAACATAGAAAGTCCAGTTTGCTCAGATATTTCTTGAATATTGTCTATGCTTGTCTTTCCAATGCCCCTTTTAGGCTCATTTATAATCCTTTTTAGAGATATATTATCTGAAAAATTATATATTAACCTTAAATACGAAATAATATCTTTAATTTCTTTTCTTTCATAGAATTTAAGGCCTCCAACAATTTTGTATGGTATTCCTTCTCTTCTTAGAATTTCCTCAATCGCTCTTGATTGAGAGTTCATTCTGTATAGTATAGTAAAGTCTGAATATTTAAAATACTCTTCTGTCCTTAAATGATTAATTTGCTCAACAATATATCTGCCTTCATCATATTCATCGTCAGACTTATGAATAGTTGGCAATGCTCCTTCTTCGTTTTCTGTCCATAATTTTTTTTCGTATTTGTTTTCGTTGTGCTTTATAACAGCATTTGCAGCCTTTAAAATATTACCAGTACATCTATAATTTTGCTCTAACTTAATTAATTTTGCACCTGGAAAATCCTTTTCAAAATTTAAAATATTAGTAATGTCAGCACCTCTAAAACTATAAATTCCTTGGTCATTATCTCCAACAACTGTAATATTGCCATATTTAGAAGCAAGCACTGTAACCAATGTAAACTGAGCCTTGTTTGTATCTTGATACTCGTCCACCAACACATATTGAAATTTGTTTGTATAATATTCTAAAGCGTCCGAATTTTCTGCCAAAATTTTAATAGTATAATTAATAATGTCATCAAAGTCAATTGCATTGTTTTCTTTTAGCCTGTGCTGGTATAGCTCATATATTCTACCAATAATTTCTTTTCTATAATCGCCTGCGTACTTTGTTTGGTATGCCTTTGGCTCTAGCATCTCATTCTTTCCATTACTTATTTCGGCTAAAACGCTTCTATCCGTAAACATTTTATCGTCTATTTTTAATGTTTTCATACACTCTTTTATTAATGTTCTTTGGTCAGATGTGTCAAAAATCAAAAATGAATGGTCAAAGCCAAGCCTATCAATGTATTTTCTTAAAATACGCACACAAATAGAGTGGAAAGTTCCAATCCACATATCCTTTGTAGCCTCTCCAACAAGCTTTTCTACTCTGTCTTTCATTTCATTTGCAGCCTTGTTGGTAAAAGTAATAGCTAAAATGTTCCAAGGCTTTACATTTTTTTCCATAAGTAAATATGCTATTTTATGTGTTAGTACCTTAGTTTTACCGCTTCCTGCCCCTGCAATTACTAAGCAAGGTCCTTCGGTTGCTAGCACCGCTTCTTTTTGTTTATTATTTAATCCTTCTATTAAATCTTGCATTGTGTTTCTCCTTTATTATTTTATTTGGTAGTAGTTTTTTATATACATTACCTTGTAAGAATTGTGATATATAATATTTTTTATGCAATTATTCTGCCAAGTAAGTGTACATATATTATTTATAGTATTAATTCTTATTTTGCTTATTTGTAAAACAAACCACTTTCGTTATTATACACTAAAACAAACCAATGTTCAATACCATTGGTTTGTTTTTTATAAATTGAATATAAAGTTACTTTAGTATCAAATTAACTGTTAATAAAAGAAAAAATTTAATGTTCCTAATTCTGGTTGTAAAATGTTTTATACAATAAAGACACTTGTAATTTTACTTGATGTACAAGCAAAGACGAAAGCCATTATAAGAAACGCCCCCTGTGTAATTCGAAATAAAGTGACTACGCTCGGCTGTATAATCATAGTATGAATTAATGATGCAATCGCCACCCCTAGAAGTGGTTGGATAGGCAGTACGTAAATTATCATCTATATGCTGATACATCTTCTATT
The DNA here is from genome assembly GCA_930991035.1 of uncultured Clostridium sp. Lineage (GTDB taxonomy): Bacteria > Bacillota > Clostridia > TANB77 > CAG-508 > CALXVA01. The sequence continues at coordinate 33,999 of CAKNRV010000015.1, forward strand.
ACTATTCCTTGTTGCACTGTATTTCCACTGTCTGATGCTATTTTAAATCCTTCTGGAACAATTATTTTGTTGCCGTTTACGTCTTCTATTTCTGTATCTTCTTTAAATTCTATCCCATTATTTTTCGAATCTTCTACCGTTGGTGTCTCTGACTCTGGTGGATCTACTGGATCTTCTGGCTCAGTATTTGTATTTGGATTGTTTATGCTTTCATCTTCTGCCATTACATTTTTATATTCCTGTAACACTTCTTCCATTTTATCTTCTGTCTCTGATGTTGTACTTTCTGCTAAGTTCTTTGCGTCTTGTGCTTGTTTTAGTAAACCGTTATCTCCTAAAGTTGCATTTATCGTTACTCCTGCTAATATAATTATTATCAATATTGTTACTGCTAATGTAACCAATGTTATACCTGAATCTTTTTTCATAATTTTACACTCCTATCTTTATAAGCTTTAGTTTTTAAGTATTCTTTATGTTGAGTTTTTTATTATGTTATTAAATTATTTTTATTAAAAACAGCGTTGTTCTATTTTTTATGTTGTTTTCAAATACATTCTATCTATTCAGGCATACTTATCTTTTATTTCTTTTCTTTCACACAAGGAGGTATTATGTTTTACACGCAAAAAGGATAGGCTATTTTGCAAGAATTCTATATAAACATTTTGCTTATACAAATTTCTGTTTTTCACTTTTGCTAAACAGTCTATCCTTTTTATTTTATTATTTTCTTCAATATTCCTATTATCTACTACTAAAAAACGCACTAGTATTTTTTTATTTTTAGCATCACAAATTTGAGCAACTTTTTCTAATCTATTGCTCTCTCTCTCTCTCTCTCTCTTACAGCACCAACGGTTTTAGTCTCTTTTGTGATTGTTTTTTGTGTTTTTTCCATCATTTGTTTTTCTTCCTTTCCACATTAGTTTTATTTTATAGTTTAAGCATTAATAATAAAATTATTAAGTTTTATAAGCTTTCTATCTTTTCTTTGCTCAGTCCTGTTACTTTTTCTATTATTTCTATATTAATTCCTTCTCTCTTTAGTTTTT
>CAKNRV010000016.1 GCA_930991035.1 uncultured Clostridium sp.
TGATAATAATAGAAAAAATCAGTTAAATATTTATAAAATTCTAAACTTTTTTCATAAGTTATTAAGTCTATATTTACCGTTAGTACGTCAATATAACCAATAACTTTATTTAGTAGCCTCATATCGCTGTTAAATAAATTGTTTAAAAATAACTCGCATTTTATATTTTTTTGTTTGGCATATTGTAATAATTCAAGAAAAGAAGAATAATACAAAGCTTCATCAGCTATCCAACATATTTTGTTAACACCTTCATTGATTAGTTTATCTATTATAGTTTTGTTTTCCACTATACTTAATTCATTAGTGTTTTTATATTTCTTACAAAATTTTATATCTTGTGTTTTGTCTATCTTTAAAAGCCAACATATTGTTTTTTCTTTTTTCATTACAATACCTCATTTCATATAAAATGATGCTGATAATTATAGTCAATTACTTGTTAAATTATACCATATAATTTATGTAAACACAAGAACTTTACAGTATAAAAAAATAATATGGCGAACGGTAAAAGTGGCTATATGAACGGCTTTTTAATACTTTTTTTATTGACATTGGTATTAATTGATGTTATTATTCTATTTGCATAAAGGTTTTATCCTAGTGCAGTGTATTGATATGAGGTTTCCGACTAGAATTAGGAGGTAACAAGTATGAAAAAGTTTTTTTCTGCATTGTTAGTTGTGGTATTTGCACTTAGTTGTGCTACCGCTACAGCTTTTGCGGCAGAACCTTCTGTTGAGGCTGAAGAATCGTATCAGATTCAAACCGCTGACACAGAGTCCGAATCTGAAATCACTCCTCGTTCTTTTGGAGGATATGGTCATCGGGTTACGGGAACTGGTAGTGGTTCTTTTGAAGTAAGTTGCCCCAGTGGTGCTGGGCTTGGTGCTGGCATTACTTTAAGGAGTGATTGTGGATCTGATGGCGCTTTCTCGATTATCAGTATTGAGAAACCTGATGGAAGTTTCTTTAACAACAGTGTTTACATTGATGGTAACACTGAAGAACACTACCAAATTTGGTTTCCTCAAAATGGCACCTATATTGTTCACTATAACACTTACACTCCTGGCGAAACCGTGCACCTTCAGTGCTGGATTTATGGCTAATCTCTAAATCGCAGAAGATTTGACCATAAGGTCTAATAACTTTTTTTAACCTCATATCAAAAGAGTCCACAATGTATTACATTGTGGACTCCACTTTAATATAACTCATTAGCTTCTTGTTGAGTGATTAAATTTTGTTCAATACTATAATCAATTTGATTTCTTCTTTCTTCATCATTATCAATGTTCTTTATATGATTAATCAATTCTGATTTAGAATCTGTGATTTCCGTTTTGTCTTTAAATAGATATGATGAAGTAATTTTATATATCCCAAAAACAATAGCTATAATTACAATAATAGATATTGCAATTATAATGTATTTCTTATTCATTAATATTCCTCCTTTCTCTCATTTTTTTCAATTTATCGTTTAATTTCCTAACGATATACCTATCATATAGAAATATACTTGTAACTATTAAAAAGTACAAAACTATATATATTGATAAATTGATTCCAAAGTTATCGATAAAGACAAGAAATATATTTTTACTTACATTAAAGCAATTCAATATAAATACTTCTGTTAATGAAATTATTATATTAAACAGAAGATAACCTATAATTCCACATATAATAATTTTTAAAATCATTTTTTTCATTATAAACTCCTATTCTCTAAAAAATCTAACAAATCTCTAATTCTTCTTCTTGACACATTTTCTTCAGTTCCATCAATTAGAGCAACAACTATTTTACCAGTTTGACTAGTATTAAAACTTTTAACATAATTGATATTTATTATACATTTTTTAGATATACGTATAAAATCATTATTAACATCTTCGAGTTCATACAATTTTTTTTTAATTCTATATATTCCATTTTGTGTTTTACAATAATTGCTTTTGTTTTCACTATAAAATAGCATTATTTCTTTATAATCAATAATAAATGATTCATATCCTTTATGTACTAAAATTCTATTCTTATTGTATTTATTTAAGTATTGTATGAAATCTTGTACATCAGTATTATTTTTGTTGTACTTTAAAATAATACTGATTTCATTATTTAATAAGTTATTGTCTTCTTGTTTATTTATATTTAATCTCATTTTTCATCATTTTTCTCCGTTTTTCTTTATTATAGTTTTTTTAATAATGGTTATCAATACTTTTATGACAAAAGGTTTTATAAAGTGATAAATGGTATATATTATTTTTTAGTGCTAATTAAAATAATATATAATAACAACATAAAAGCAGACAATTTACAATAAATTATCTGCTTAGTAAATCAACTATTTTTTAAAACTTTACGAATATACAATACACAACTGCTAATAAATTCTTTTGTTGTCATTTTATCACCGTAATATTCATCTAATATGTAAAAAATTGAATTGTCATTAGTCTGGTTAAAAGTTCTTTCTATTGTTTTATCAATATTCGAACGAACAGACTTAGCATTTGAATAATTTTCTCTACGAGCAACATTTCTCATTAAAACTTTCATTTTTTGCAATAAAGCTGGTCTGGTATATGCTACAATAATTGCTACTTTTAATAATCTTCTACCCTTACAAATTGGCACTCGTAATTTACTCAATAAATCATCTACCATAGTGTAAATTTTTTCCGGAATGATAACTTGCTTAGCTGATTCTCTTATAATCCCAATTAATTCATCATAATCGAAAGGTTTTGATATAACCCACTTTACTTTTTCTACATTGGTTAGGCTAGCTCTATATTTCATATCGCCAGACATAACAATTATGTTTTTCTTTGGCTTTACTTCTTTTTGCGCCAAATCTTCAATAATCTGTAAGCCGTCTTTTTCTGGTATTTTTAGGTCTAATAATAAAAGGTCGGGTTGTGTCTCATAATATTTTCTTTCAATGTCTTTCCAATTATGTGCAACTCCAGTTACTTTAAAATCTTTCTCCTTGGTTAATGTACTAAATAATGTTTCGCAAAATGGAACATTATCATCAGCAATTAACACTTTAATCAAGGTTGTACCTCCTCATATAAAAGACTTTTTAATATTCAAATTGATAATAGTTTATCATAAAATTATTGAAATATCAACGAAAAATGTAAAATTTAATCATATACTACAAAAAATTACAATTTTTTACGATTTATTACAATATTTTCCGATTTCAGCATTTGTACAATGGGTTGTAGTAAAATTGCAATGGCTCTTTGTATCAAGGCGAAAAGGAGATTACAAAAGAATTTTATAAAACTATGGATAAAACCTAGAAACACTTTTCAAATTGATATAAGGGTGGTGGAAATATGTAAAATAACAAAATTGAATATAAAAGGAACATAAAAATATATTATCTCCTTTAGAACTTTGGACTAAGGGCTAATTTTCTAAAAAAGGAGATAATAAAAATGGCCCAATTAAATGGAAGGGAGGAAAAGTTTGATAGTTACTTAAATAAAACTATTATACTTTCATCAAAGTATTATTTTAAAAAACAGATAAAAATGAAAGGAAGAGAGCAAACAATATTAAACAATGAGGAATATTCTCTATTTTTACAAAAGTTCATAACAGAAAAAGACACTTTTTCAAGTGTCGAGAGAGTTGACACCTCTTTACAACTAAAAAAAGCTTTAGAATCACTGTCTGCAATCGAGCAGTCGGTGATTTTTTTGCTATTTCAAGAAGAATTAACGCAACAGGAAGCAGCAGAGATATTAGAAGTTTATACCAAAACAATAAGTAAAATAAAAATTAGAGCAATTAACAAGTTAAAAAAGCATTTAGAGGAGGATTTATAAGATGAGAAATAAAAGTTTATATGAATTAGGAAAACTAGCACAAAATGGAGATGATATTGCTATATTAGAAATTATTGATAGAAAAAAGGAAATGATTAGCAAATATAGTTTTGGAGATGAAGACCGTTACCAATTCATAATTTTAAAATTAATCGAAGGAATAAAAAATTACAAATTTTAAAAATTTTTTTAAAATAGGGGAGAATTTTGACGAGTAAAGCAATGTATATATAATGAAGGGCAAATTTAAGGACACACTATATTTTAAAAGCAGATAAGACATAATTTTATGCCCCTGTCTGCTTTTTACTAATTTTATTAGGAAAGGGGTAAAAGAAATGGCTTTTAGATTTGCATTATTGATAATATGTCTTATTGTATTAATTTTCTGTTTAGATTATGCATTACCAAAATTGATAGACAGATATAAGAAATACAAAGAATTAAAAAACAGAAAGAAAAGAGAGCAAGCATTTAAGAAAAAAATGGATGAATTGGAGATTAAGTAGTTTCTCCAATAGAATTGCTATGCATAAAAAGTGTTGACAAAAAATTAACCAAGTAAGGTGTAAGTAATGGAAAGCAAAAAAAATATAATTATAGAACTATTTTTTGAGCAACATTTGAAAGTAAACGAAATTGCCAAAAATATTGAGACAAGTTCTGCATATATAACAAAAATAATAAAACAAGATTCAAGATATTTGGAAGAAAAACAAACTAGACAAGAAGTTTCAAAATTAAATAGAAAAATTGCTCAAAATAATTTTATGAAAAATAAACGAGAACAAAAGAGAATTGATGACCAATATTCGATAGTACAGGCACAACATAAACAAGATGCAATGGAACTATCAAAACGAGGTCATATGAATAATCAGACTTTTAGAAAATGGAATAGTAGTGCCTACGATTACAACCCTTCAAAGAAAAGGTATGAGTTTAATGAGAAATTTGGTAGAGCATCGGATGTACCTAAATATGTAAAGGAAAGGTGATTTGTTATGGAAGAAAAATTATTGAAAGTATTTAAGCTAGCAGATAGGTTAAATAACAAAAACAGCAAGATATATGCAGAGATTCATTATGAAGCAAATGATGGTCATAAGCTACAAATATGTATTAGAAGAAAGAAAGACTATTCATACATAGAAAGATGCGAAATATGTATTACAGAAAACTCTGAAGAAAAATGGAATAATATTATTACACTTTTTGACACTTTTGTTGGGGGTGTTAAGGATGAATAAAAAAGAATCAGTTGCGTATGGACAGATAGCATTAGAAGCAATGTTACATTCTACATATAAAGGAGAAATAAACTTACAGAATTTTGGTATGGAAATGAGACAAGCATTTAAAATGTACCCTAGAAGTATTGTGCTAAACATTGCTGAAGCAAAAGTAGAGGCAGAAAAGAAAGCTGAAACTATAAAAAGTGGAAGTGATGTAAGTGAATAGCGAAGCTGAAATAATAAAATTTGGTATTACTGTAGACGAGGCAAGGAAAAGGCTAGGTATAGGAAGAAATCTGATGTTAAAATTAGTAAAAGTAGAGGGATTTCCAGCCATTCGATTTAAAAGAAAAATTATTATAAATGGAAACAAATTGCAAGAATGGTTTGATAATAACTATGGACAATATGGTGGATATAAATATACAAAATAAATTTATGTTCAACATTGTCATACTTTTTATTTTATTATATACTTATAAATAGATTTTATGTTCTATTTATGGTAAGCCTCAAAGAGAGGAGTTAGAATGGAAAAAATATTAACACAAACAATTACGATGGAGAAAGAAAATAGCAAAAAATATAAAATTAAGGTTTCTCCAAAAGAAAATGGCTACCAAGCTAGAACTACTTTAGATTTAGGAGGTGTTGTAAAAAGTAATCCAAGACCAGAATGTTATAGTATTGTTTCTCCAAAAGAAGCAATTACTAAATTAGTTGAAAAAATGCAAATAATTTTAGCAAATTATACAACGAAAAGAGTTAAACTAATTGGAATTGAAGAACCTGATATTGTGTATTATATTTTAGAGGAAACTAATGAGAAACCAGAAATAACTTTTAAAAGAAACACTTTTGTAGAAATAGATAAAAAGGATAAAGATATTAAAAGTAAATTTGGAATGGTAAATAACTATATAGCTGATGAAAATAAAATATATAGTTTTTCTGAAGTAGCTTCAAAATGGTTTGACAGTTTAATAGAAAGAAGTAAAAAAAGTCCGGATGAGGAAGATTATTTGTGTAGTAAGACAGTAACATCGTATGTAAATGGATTAAGAGATAAGATAGTTCCTTATTTTAAAAATGTTACTAATGTAAAAAATATTGAAGAAGAAGATATATATAATTTTCTATCAGAAATAAATGGTAAATCTCAAAAAAAGCATATACTTACAACATTAAAACTATTATTTTCATTTGCAAAGAAAAATAAATATATAAAATATAATATTACAACGGAAATAAAAATGGCTAAAATGAGAAAGCAGATAGATGAAATAGAATTTATTGAGGAAGAAGATAGAGAACATTGGATAAGTTGCCTACTTAAAGAAGAATCTGATATTTCATTACTATTTCTAACAATGTTACTAGAAAGTCCAAGGCCAGAAGAAGCTTGTGGTTTAAAATGGCAAGCAATAGATTTTGAGCAAAACGATATATATATTTGTAATGCTTATAAAGATATTATTATATATAATGAATTTATGCAACCAATAGGCCACGAGAGAAAAGATGATATATTAAAAACTCCAGAATCATATAGACACGTATTTTTAGACCCGATTTTAAAAAAAGCATTATTGAGGCATAGAAAAAAACAGCAAGAATTATTTGCACAACTACATAAAAAATGGAGTGAAAGCGAGTATGTATTTTTAAATATATATCATAAGCCGTATGTATCTGAAACACTTTCAAAAGCAATAAACAGATTTTTTGTAAGAAACAAAAATGAAAAATTAAAACATATAACAGTATATGGCTTTAGACATTCTTTTGCAACTCATTGTAGAGAATTAGGAATGGAGCCAGAGGTGTTAGCAAAGCTTATGGGACATACAGAATATGAAACGACACAAAAATATTATGTTCATATTTCTAAAAAAAGGAAAAACGAAGCATTAAAGGAAATACAAGAAAAAGAAAGAAAAAGTTTCAAAAAGCTTAAATTAGACGATTTGGAAGAATTAGAAAGATACAATGAGCAGAATTTTGAAGACATAAGTAATTTAGGAATAGAAATAGAAGAAAATTCAAAAATAAAAAGCACTTTTTTAAGTGCTTAATAAAGGTTGTTGGTGCACCATCCCAGACTCGAACTGGGGGTCTTCTGATTAAGAGTCAGTTGCTTTACCAACTAAGCTAATGGTGCATTTTTCCCCAATTCCCCAAATAATGATGGGGAACGGATAAAAATTAAATTATCGTTGTTGTATTATTTGATGTTCCTGGAAAGTATTTGAAACTAGAAATTTCAATACTTTCCGACGATACGCGCCATCCCAGATTTGAACTGGGGTATACTCTGATTAAGAGTCAACTGCTCTACCAACTGAGCTAATGGCGCATATTTTAGATGTTATTTCTTCAAAGGAAACAACATCTCTATTATAATTCCAAAAATCAATTTTGTCAATCATTTTGAAAAAAGTTGTTGTATTGGCAATGAAAATTTTGCAATGTATTAAAAAATTTTCAATTAAAGTTGTAATTATTGTTAATTTATGTTAATATATTGACCTGAGGGGTGATACTATGTTTAAAATGTATAATACAAATATAATAACAAATGTAACAGAAGAGACAACAGAATTTACAAGAGGAAATTGGATAAATATGGTTTCACCGAGTGACGAAGAAATAAAAACTGTATGTGAAAATGTAAATATACAAGAAGACTTTATTAGATATGCCTTAGACTCAGAAGAAAAAGCCAGAATTGACATAGAAGAAGACGATGGAACAATTCTATTTATTATAGACACACCTATAATCGATATTGAATCAGGCGCAAAAGTATATAGTACAATGCCAATTGGAGTTATTTTTGTAAGAGACGACTATATAATCACAGTATCATTAACAAAAAATCCAATATTAGAAGACCTAAGCAAAAAGAAAATGAAAAACATTATTACATACAAAAAAAGCAGAATGCTATTGCAAATATTTTATTCGGACGCAGAAATGTTTTTGGATATGCTAAAAAAACTTAATAAAGAAACAGAAATAGCAGAAAATGTGTTAAAAAATTCTATGAAAAATAAAGAATTATTAAAATTACTAAGCCTAGAAAAAGGATTGGTATACTTTACAACATCATTAAAATCAAATGAAGTAGTAATGGAAAAAACAATGAGAGGAAATTTAATAAAACTTTATGACGAAGATGAAGATATATTAGAAGATGCAATAATAGAAAATAAACAAGCAATAGAAATGGCTAAGATATATAGAGATATATTATCAGGAACAATGGATGCATATGCATCAATTATTTCAAATAACCTAAACGGAGTAATGAAATATTTAACATCAATAACAATTATACTAGCAATACCAACTATGATAGCCAGTTACTGGGGGATGAATGTACCAGTACCATTACAAACAAATCCTATTGGATTTGTACTTATTGTTGTAGCATCTATTTTAATAGGAGTAATAGCTACAATATGGCTAAAAAGAAAAGGAATTTTAGACTAATTTAGCAGGTGGAGCATTGGAAACAGGTCTTGTAGCACCAAAAAACAAAAAAATAGCACAACAAGATGTGTTTCTAATGCGCAAAAATAGGAAAGGGAGGAAATGCAAATGCTTACTGCAACAGGAGTTACAATCAGATTTGGAAAAAGAACCTTATTTGAAGATGTAAACATTAAATTTAACAAAGGATGCTGCTATGGAATAATAGGAGCAAACGGAGCTGGAAAATCTACATTTTTAAAAGTTTTATCAGGAGAATTAGAACCTAGCAAAGGAGAAGTTACAAAAGACAAAAACGAAAGACTTTCTGTATTAAAACAGGATCACTTTGCCTTTGAAGAATACACTGTAATGGATACAGTAATAATGGGAAATCAAGAATTATATAGCATTATGAAAGAAAAGGATGCAATTTATGCAAAACCAGATTTTTCTGAAGAAGATGGAATGAAAGCTGCAAAATTAGAAGAAAGATTTGCAGAACTAGATGGCTGGAATGCAGAAGCAGATGCCGCCGTTTTATTAAATGATTTGGGAATAGAGCCAGAAAACCACTATAAATTAATGAGTGAAATAGAACCAAAAGAAAAAGTAAAAGTGCTTTTAGCACAAGCTCTATTTGGAAATCCAGACATTTTGCTTTTGGACGAGCCTACAAACGACTTGGATTTAAAAAGCATAAACTGGTTAGAAGAATTTTTAATAAACTTTGAAAATACTGTAATTGTAGTATCACACGATAGATACTTTTTAAATAAAGTATGTACGCACATAGCAGATGTAGACTTTGGAAAAATAAAAGTATATCCAGGAAACTACGACTTCTGGTATGAGTCAAGCCAGCTTGCATTAAAGCAAATGAAAGAAGCAAATAAAAAGAAAGAAGAAAAAATAAAAGAACTTCAAGAATTTATTGCAAGATTTAGTGCAAATGCATCAAAATCAAAACAAGCTACATCAAGAAAAAAATCACTAGAGAAGATAGAATTAGACGAAATAAAACCATCTAATAGAAGATATCCATACATAGATTTCAAGCCAGATAGAGAGCCGGGAAAAGACATATTAGAAGTACGTAATATATCAAAAACAATAAATGGCGAGAAAATATTGGATAAAGTATCATTTGTAGTAAAACCAAATGATAAAATAGCATTTTTAGCAGATAATGAAAATGCAAAAACAGTATTATTCCAAATATTAGCAGGAGAAATGGAACCTGATTCTGGAACCATTAGATATGGAACTACAATAACAACAAACTATTTCCCAAAAGATAATAGCTATTTATTTGAATCAGACTTATCAATAACAGACTGGCTAAGAGGGTATTCAAAAGACCCAGACGAAACTTATGTAAGAAGCTTTTTAGGAAGAATGCTATTCTCTGGAGAAGAGGCACTAAAAAAAGTAAATGTACTATCAGGAGGAGAAAAAGTAAGATGTGTACTTTCTAAAATGATGCTTTCTGGAGCAAACTTATTAATATTTGACGAGCCAACAAACCATTTAGATATGGAAAGCATAACTGCTTTAAATGATGGAATGGTAAAATATAAAGGAATTATCTTATTTACATCACACGACCATCAACTAACTCAAACAGTAGCAAATAGAATAATTGATATAAAAAAGGATAGGCTAGTTGATAGAGAAGTAAGCTATGACGAGTATTTGGAGTTGGAGTAACAATTCAGGACAGGAGAATAATATTATGATTACAAAAGCAAGCATGGAAGAAGCAGAAAAGCTATATAAAGAATGCATAGAAAAAGATTTCCCAGATGACGAAATCCCAAGCTATAATCAATTTGTAAAGCTTACCAAAGAAAATATTCACACAATATATTTATATAAGCAAGATAACCAAAACGTAGCCTATTTTATAACAGTAGAATGTAATAATAATATATTAATATCACATTTAGCTGTAATAAAAGAGTTTAGAAGTATTAACCTATTCACCTGACCAAAAAGAATATACGGGTCAAGAGATAAAGAAAATAATAGAAGAAATATATTCTAAAGTAGGGTTAAATAAGGCTATGTTAAAAATTGAAGTGAATTAAACAAAAAACAAACTGAAAGATTTTTCAATTTTTTAAAAATCTTTCAGTGCCAGTGAAACATTTTCTGAAAAATGAAAAATCTTTCAGTACAAATAAGATTAAAATAGGTATAAGAATACAGTGAAAAACAACCCCCAAAGAGGCATTATATAATGCCTCTTTGGGGGTAAACAAATTTATTAATTTAAGAATAATTAAACCTATAACAATCCTGTCATATACACAGGTACATATAATATTCCTTTATCCTCCTTTAAATCCTTAGTATGAATGATAATTGGCTCTGCAAGATATTCGCTATATTTATTCTTCAATTTCTCAAGAGAAGTAAAAGTATATCTTTCTCCAGATTTAACTTCTATTGGTATAATATTATGTTTAGAAGTTACTTTATTTGAAGAAATTAGAAAATCTATTTCCATTGTTTCAGAAGAATTTTGCCTGTCATTTTTAGAGAAAAAATATAATTTCCTATTATTTGCTACCAACATTTGAGCAACTATATTCTCTAAAATCATTCCTTCATTAAATGAGAGCTTATCAAATAATATCTTTTTATAAATTTCTTCGCTTACAATAGCTTTTTCATTAAATGTCATAGATAACAATAACCCAGTGTCAAACAAATAGCATTTAAAACTATTACTATCTATTCTTTGAACCAATCCTATACTAGGCTCTGTTGTATTATGAGCAATGTTAATCAAGCAAGCATCAGATAGCCAATAAAAAGCTCCTTCAAAATTTCTATATCTAGCATTTTCGTCTAAAGAAGAGATATTAAATTTTTTCTCGTGCTTTTGGAGTTGAGATGGAATTGTATCAAAAATTTGCTCAACCTTTAGATTTAACTCATCCGAATATTTTCTAATATCTTCTCTATATAAATTTAAAATATTTCTTTTTATTTTATCAGTTTTTTCAAAATCCCTTGAAGTACTATATTCTAATACAGCCTGTGGCATTCCACCAACAATTAAATACTCCTTAAAATAATCCATTGCCTTTCTATGAAGTGCTTGCCCCATTTCTCTTTTATTTTTGAAGCAATCTTTTATGAAATCCATTAAAGTATCATTACCCATTGCCCATAAAAACTCCTCAAAGTCCATTGGATTCATTTTAATCATTTCTTCTTCTGACGGAATTAGAATATCCTTAACATTTTTCTTGATTGAAATCAAAGAACCTGTTTCTATATAATCATATCTACCATCAGCTACTAAATGTTTAATAGCACCTCTAGCTCTTGGGCAGAATTGTATTTCGTCAAATATAAATAATGTATTACGCTCATATAATTTGATGCCATAATAGTTAGAAATATATATGAATAAATAATCTAAATTATCTAAATAATTGTCAAATAATTCTTTTACTTCATTAGGTACTTTTGAAAAATCTATCAATATATAGCTTTTATAATTTTCTTTTGCAAATTCTTCTACTATATAGCTTTTGCCCACACGTCTAGCACCTTCAACAAGTAAAGCGGTTTTTCCTTGACTTTCTTCTTTCCATTTTAAAATATCATTATAAATTTTTCTTTTCATTATACCAGCTCCTGTTCTGAGATTAATTATAGTTTATCACAAAATCAAAAATAATTCAATATAAATTTTGCGCGAAATCAAGAATAATATATATATAAAATTGCACAAAATCAGAAATAAAGAATATGTAAGTATTGACAAAACGAAGATACTTATGTAGAGTTTGTAAATGTAGAAAGCAGTGAAACAGCTACCTATACAATTTTTACCGCGAATAATGAAACCAAGTATGTATTTTACATACCAGAATGAAAAACTATTCAAAGCAAAAAGAGGCATTTATAAAGTGCCTCTTTTTGCTTTGAAAATCATTGAAATTATATAAATGCAACTTTTTTATTACTCTAAGAATTGAAAAAACAAATTTGTTTCAATTAACCAAACTACATAATTTAATAAATGTAGTATAATTATAAAAAATATGCACAAAATAATAAAAGTTAACGAAGAGAGTAATAAAAATGGAACAAAGTATAATTAAGAAATTAGAAGAAAAATTAGTCGAATTCATAGGAAAAGAAGTAACAATAACTCAAAAATCCATCTTGAATAATAATTACATTTTTTCCAATAAATTCGTTTAATTTTTCTTCTAAACTATTTGTATTCTGTACCATTTTTATTACCTCATTTCATTATATATCTAATCTTATTTTGACAGTCTTTATAAGTAAATTTGTAAAAGAAAAACATATAACTTTGCGTTTGCGATTGCTCGCAACAATTATATAATGGCTAAAATAAAAAGTCAAGAATAAAATTGCGATTGTTCGCAAATGGTTGCGCTATGCTTTTGATATAATTTTTATATTCAAAAGAGGTGTAGTTATGCAACTTTCAGAGGCTGTTCAAAAGAGAATTATAAATCTTTGTAAAGAACGAAATATAACATTAAATAAGTTAGCAACTAATTCTGGATTATCATATTCAACTGTTTTTAGTATATTTTATGGAAAAAGTAACAGTCCAAAATTAGCTACTATATTACATATATGTGAGGGATTTGATATTGAATTAACTGATTTTTTTAATGACCCATTATTTAAAGATGTGGAATTTGAAGATTAATAATTGTGGGCAGGCAGTGTTTGGTAAATTTTACTAAATACTACCTGTCATTATTTGTAATGTAGATAAAGCTAAAAAAACTATTTGCCAAAGCCATTTAATTAGTGATATAATAACAGTGCTTAAAGTGAACAATAAAGCAAAAAACACAAGAAAAATATAAAAAAATCACTTATGCATAGACTTAAGCAAACAAGAAAGGATAGGTTAAAAATGGACAAAATATCAAGTACAATTGCAAATGAATTAAATATAAGAGAAAACCAAGTAGAGGCAGCGGTAAAGCTAATTGACGAAGGGAATACAATTCCGTTTATTGCACGTTACAGAAAAGAGGTAACTGGTGGTTTATCTGACGAAACTCTAAGGGATTTAGGGGAAAGACTAACATATTTAAGAAACTTAGAAAAAAGAAAAGAAGAGGTTGTAAAATCTATCGAAGAGCAAGGAAAACTTACAGAAGAAATTTCCAAATCAATCGAAGATGCTAAAACTCTTTCAGAGGTTGAAGATATATACAGACCATATAAGCCAAAGAAGAAAACGCGTGCAACAGTGGCAAAAGCTAAGGGTTTGGAACCTCTTGCAAATATTATTATGGAGCAAAAGGAGACAAAGCCTTTAGAAGAAATTGCAAAAGATTTTGTAAATGTGGATACTGTGGAAAGCAATACTCCAAAAGATAAAATTGTTGCAAATGTGGAAGAGGCTATTCAAGGAGCATTGGATATTATAGCGGAAAATATTTCTGACAATCCAAAATACAGAAAGAAAATAAAAGGCATTTGTTATAGAGAGGCTGTAATAAATGTTAAGGCTACTAAGCCAGAAGAAAAGTCAAGCTATGATATGTATTACGATTTTAATGAAAGTGTAAATAGGCTTCCAAGCCATAGAATTTTGGCTATAAATAGGGGAGAAAAAGAGGATTTTCTAAAGGTAAAAATTGATAAACCAGAGGAAAAAATATTAGACTACACAGAAAGAGACACAATAAAAGGACATACTCAATTTGAGCCATATTTAAAAAATGCAATAGAGGATAGTTGGAAAAGATTAATAGAGCCTTCAATAGATAGAGAAATACGTTCAGATTTAACAGAAAAAGCAGAAGAGAAGGCTATAAAGGTATTTGGCAAAAATGCTAAACAATTACTTTTAGGGGCTCCAATTAAAAACTTAACAGTAATTGGATTTGACCCAGCATATAGAACTGGATGCAAGATTGCAGTTATTGACGAAACAGGTAAAGTTTTAGAGACAACTACAATTTATCCAACAGAGCCACAAAATGATGTGGAGAATTCTGCAAAAGTGCTACTAAATTTAATAAAAAAGTACGATGTAAATATGTTTGCAATAGGCAATGGAACTGCTTCAAGAGAGTCTGAAATATTTGTAGCAGATGTAATTAAAAGAGCAAAAGAAGAGCTTGGCAAAGATGTTCATTATGCAATAGTATCGGAAGCTGGTGCATCTGTATATTCTGCTTCAAAACTTGCAACTGAAGAATATCCAGATATAAATGTTTCGCTAAGAGGAGCTATTTCAATAGCAAGACGTTTACAAGACCCATTAGCAGAACTTGTAAAAATAGATCCAAAATCTATTGGAGTAGGTCAATATCAGCACGATGTAGACCAAAAGAAATTATCAGAGAGCCTAACAGGTGTTGTAGAAGATGCTGTAAACCAAGTTGGTGTAGATGTAAATACTGCAACCCCATCACTTTTACAATATATTTCTGGAATTAATAAAACAATTGCAAATAATATTGTAAAATATAGAGACGAAAATGGAAAAATTAAAGAGAGAAAAGAGCTTTTAAAAGTTCCAAAACTTGGGAAATCAGCTTTTGAACAATGTGCTGGATTTATACGTGTATTTGATGGAAAAAATCCATTAGAAACAACAGCAGTACATCCAGAAAGCTACGAAATTGCAGAAAAATTATTGAATAAAATAGGACATAAAAAAGAAGACTTGACAAATAAAAATAGCTTAAAAGAAATAAAAACAAAATTAGCAGAATTAAATGTTCAAAATACAGCCAAAGAATTGAATGTAGGGGAAATGACATTAAAAGATATTATAGAAGAACTTTCTAAACCAGGAAGGGACCCTAGAGACGAAATGCCAAAACCAGTTCTAAGGGCAGATGTGCTAAAATTTGAAGACTTACGAGAAGGACAAATATTAACAGGAACTGTAAGAAATGTAACAGACTTTGGAGCATTTGTAGATGTGGGTGTAAAACACGATGGATTAGTACATATCTCAGAAATGAGCAATAGCTATGTAAAAAATCCTTCTGATGTGGTATCAGTAGGGGACATTGTAAAAGTTAAAGTAATTGGAATTGACAAAGATAGACAGAAGGTAAAGCTTAGTATGAAGATTTAAAATAAAGAACCCAGTGAGTTCTACTCACTGGGTTCTAGCTATTCCTACGCAGGATACTTTTCCTTAATTTCCTCAATCTTATCATACTCATTATCAATAATATCCAAAAACACCTTACCTATATTAGGGTCAAACTGTGTTCCTAAATTCTTTTCTATTTCAGAGCGAACTACATCAATTGGTAAAGAGTTTCTGTAAGTCCTCTTTGAAGTCATTGCATCAAATGCATCTGCAACAGCAGCTATTCTAGCTAAATAAGGAATGTCTTCACCTTTTAGTTGTCCAGGATATCCTCTTCCATCATATCTTTCGTGATGGTGTTTAACTATTGGAATTATGTCCTTAAATACTTCTGCATTACATAGTATATGAGCTCCAATAGCAGGATGGTTTTTTATTTCCGAGTATTCGTCGTCTGTTAGTTTTGATTCTTTTAACAAAATGCTATCTGGAATACCAATTTTGCCAATGTCGTGGAATAAACCGCCTACTTGTAAAGTTTTTAAATCTTCTTCAGATAAGCCAAGTTTTTTACCAATTAGAACCGAATATTCAGAAACTCTATCAGAATGTCCTCTAGTGTATGGATCTTTTGCTTCAACGGTATATCTTAGGGTCTGGATACTATCCAAATATGCTTTTTCTAATTTTTCATATGTATTAGAAAGCTCTTCATTTATCCTTTTTATTTCATTCATTTGCTTTATAGATTTTATTCCAGACTCTATAAGAAGCAATAATTGGTCGAACTTGTCACTTTTTTCACAATAACCTTGGATATCAAGTTTCCTTATAGTTTCAAGTGGTGGTGCCAAGTCTTTGTGACCAGTAAGCAATAATATGTATAGTTCTTTATCAAATTTACGAATTTCTTCAACAACTTGGTCTCCGTGAAGAGGTTCCATAATAAAGTCGAGTATCATTAAATCAAAGTGTTCGTTTTTTACTTTTTCGATGGCCTCTAGCGGATCAGTTACACCTGTAAATTCGTAACCAGATCTTTTTAAGAAAATAGATAGTGAATCTACAATTCCTTCTTCGTCATCAACTGCCATTATTTTATAGCCATTTGATGCTGTGCTACGTTCATTTTTCCTCATTTCCATTTCCTCCTTAAGCCGAATATGATAATATATAGTTTAGTGTTTTAAATTTTTACTGGTAAATACTTGCCGAAAATACACTAATCTATATAAAATATTTTTCAATCATATTTTATTAATAGTTTGAAAAAAAGTCAACAAATTTTGTCAAAAAGTATGCAAAAAAATCAAAAACAGTTAAAGTTTACTTAAAGGCAAAATTATGTGGAACACTGTACCTTTTCCTTTTTCGCTTTCAAAAGTAATATTCCCATTAAAGTGAGCTCTTATTGTAGAATATGACATAAATAATCCAAGTCCAGTACCATTTTTACCCTTTGTTGTAATCATTTCTTTAAACAATTTTTGTTTTACCTCTTCTGGTAAACCAGGTCCATAATCTCTAACCGATATTTCCAAGTTATTTTGATTTTTATCAACAATTAAATCAATAGTATTGTTTGGCTCTCCGCCATAGGCTTGAATACTATTTGAAATCATATTGTTTATAACTTGCACTAAACTTGTAATATCACCTACTAATTCTAAATGTTTATCTACATTTATAGAGATATTAAGGTTTACTAAAGCATTTTTTAATTCGTGTTTCATTAATATATCCACACGTTTTACTAATTCGTCAATATCAAATGTAATATGGTCATTTTCTGATAATGTAACAGCTTGTCCTTTAACAGCGGTAATTACATCAGACATATATTCTGTATATGACCTTATTTTATCTACCCATTCAGACATATCCTTAGCTATTGCGTGATGGTCCTCGTTTGTTACTTCAGGATCTCCAATTGATTCGTTATACTCTTTTATTAAGTCGGTCAATCCTTCAGCAGCGCCAGAAATTGACATTATAGGTGTTTTTAAGTTGTGTGCTATACCACCGATTAATTGTCCTAAAGATGCTAAACGTTCTCTTTCCATAAGCAAATTTTGATTATTTTCTATTGTTTGCAAATCTATTACGTGCTGAGTAGTATCTTTTACTAGTACTAAAGTACCGATATTTGCATTTTCTGAAAATAAACCAGTAATTTCAATGTGAAAATATTTGTTATCTTCTTTTCTGTGTTTATCAATTGTGTAAATTGCATCAGAAAGTTTGGCATTATTAATGTAAGTTCGCATTTTGTTAATTTCTGTTTTTGTAAAGCTAGTAGATTTTAATAAATCTAAAAATCTCTTACTTCTAATTTCATCTTCAGAAAAATTAAACATTTTTAAAAAAGCTAAATTAAAATCTGTAATTACATTATCAGTGCTTAAAACAATATAGCCATCTGTCATTCTATTTACAACACGTTGCAGAGCAATAGGTGTAACTGATAAAAAGTTAAACTTAAAAATCGCAAATGCAAAAAATAGCAGAGCAAAAGCAAAGCTTATAGGTGTTACATAAATTGTCATTGGTGCAATTCTAAACGTTCCAATTATATTTACAATTATAGGAATAAGAAATCCTATAAAAATAAGTAAAGATTGTTTAGAAAAAAATCCAGAGCTTTTAAATGAAAATCTTAATAAATATATCATTCCAATAAGTAATAAACCATAAGAATATATATTATGAACAAGCATATATGGACCAGTTACACATTCATTAAGTTGAATAGAATATACTTCATACATTAAGTGGTGTAAGTCATTTGTCCATAGTATAGCAAGCGTTAAGACTGGAACTATAAATAATAATAAATATCTTTTCTTAAAAGTAATATGCGTTTTGGCAAAGCATAGTGCTGTAAAAAGCACACCAATTGGCAAAAAGCAAATTCCAATGTACGCTACATAATCAAAATATATAGGAGGTATGCCATACTTTTCTGCCAGAGTGAACTGGCATAACAAAGCTATAACCCAAATTTCAGTACAAAATAACGTTGCAGAAAATATCTTTGTTAATTGATTATTAGCTTTAGATTTATTAATAAAAATTATAATCAATAATATAATTATTGCTGAAACATAAAGTGAAATAAAAGTTGTCATTTGTAATCCTCCTTAAAAAAATTTGTTAAAAAATGTTGGAGAAATGCATATTATAATTTTATGTTGGAGTGCTTAAGGTGGGGACCGACAAGTATACAAACTGTTATGCGAAATGTAATTGAGCATTTACAGTTTGTACGCAGTTGGGGGCCGGAAACATAAAATTATAATATGCATTTCTCCAACAAAAAGTAACTAAGAACTGTAACGACTATATATTTTCAATTAATTTAAAAATATAATCTTCATCAATTGCACTCCATTTAAAATTAATCTTATCAAAAAATTTATTTGTAAAATCATTTTTTATTTTTATAGTATTATTATAATTCAAATGTTTTTCTTTGTCCAAATCATTTACCAAATAAGAAATTGGATTACTTCTATCAGAACTATTCATAAACTCTCTAAGTTCTTTATCAAAAACATCGTCGTTTACAAATTTTAGTTTATCATTAGGTAAGAAATCAACTAAATCACTCATTTGTAAATGGTTAGAGTTATAAACGTGTAAAACATTTATATTGTTAGCATAACAAATTGATTTATATACAGCTTCTGCTACATTGTCAACAGGGCTAAATTCTGCATAAATATTTTTTAAATAATTAGGTACACATTTTAGCTCTAAGAAGGCTTTTAATCTGTTTGCAAAAGCATTTTCGCTAGAGTTAGGTTGGAACTTGCCATCTGTACTTCTATTTGTTATGTTTCCAATTCTTAAAATTAAACCATCTAATCCGTTATAAATTATATTTTCTAATACAATTTTTTCGGCTTCAAACTTACTTCTAACATATACATTTTCTAAAGATTGTCCAATGTACAAATTAGTTTCATTAAATTCTACATCTTCTGTAAAATTACTTTTGTTAATGGCTAAGTCAAACAAAGTATTTCCAGAGACGCTAATGGTAGAAATTTGTACAAATTTCTTGTGATATTTTGTACAGAACCTTACTAAGTTCTTTACTCCAAATACATTTACTCTTTCAAAATCAGAGTAATTTCCATAGTGTTTTACAATCGCAGCACTATTTATAACACAAGTAGCATTATTATTCAAGAGGTTAATTGTATCTATGTCTAAACCTAAACCTACCGAAGATATATCAGAAGATATAGCAAACACTCTAGAATTTAATAAATTCATATACTTATCTCCAAAATAATAGTTCAATCTTTTCATTAATTTAGTATTTATATCAATACTTAAATCTGGACGAAGTAAGCAATACACTTTTAAATTGGTATTATCTAAAATATATGATAATATATGTGCACCTAAAAATCCAGTAGCACCTGTAAGAATAATATTTCCTGGTTCTTTTTTAGTTATATCATTTAAACTATCTGTGTTATTTACACTTAATAATTTATCAATCTTAGAAAAATCATATTTTTCTAAATTAGTGGTTTTACTATTAATTTTACGGTCTATTTTTTTAGCCAATTGCTTAATTGTATTATACTTAAATATATCAGAATAAGTAATATTAATATTATCATTTAATAACTTAATTTGCAATTTTAATGCAGACATTGAGTCTCCACCAATTTCAAAAAAGTTATCATTTATACTAATAGGAGAAATCCCCAAAATTTCTTCAAATATTTTAGCAAGCTTTTTCTCAGTAGGTGTACTTGCAAGTACAATACAATTTTCGTTTGTATGTAAATCAATTTCTGGTAAAGCCTTTTTATCTATTTTACCATTTGGAGTATATTTAAAATCAGGTAATTGCTTAAATTTATTTGGCACCATATACTGTGGTAAAAATTTGCTCAAAAAGTCTTTAAGTTCAGGTATACGTATTCTGCTATTTGATACAAAGTATGCACAAAGAAAATCTCTGCCTAATGTATCTTTTCGTACACAAACAACAGCTTTGTCAACATTAGGAAATTGCAAAATTCTATTTTCAATTTCAGAAAGCTCAATACGTAAACCTCTTAATTTAACCTGAAAGTCGGATCTACCTAAGCAAACCATTTCTTTATCATAATTCCATTTTGCTATATCGCCAGTATCATAAATTATATCATTTTCTTTAAAAGGATTAGGTATAAATTTTTCTTTAGTTAGTTCTTCTCTATGTAAATATCCTTTAGAAACACCATCTCCACCAATAAATAAATTTCCTTCGATTCCTGGTGAAACTAAGTTCATATCTTTGTCTAAAACATAGAATTGTGTATTTCCAATAGGCTTGCCAATTGTGATTTTATGTGCGTTTGTAAGGTCTTTAATAGAAGACCATACAGTAGTTTCGGTTGGACCATACATATTATATATTTTAGCAGAAGTAAGTGCCTGAAGTTCTTTTAATAAGTTAAGTGGAAATGCTTCTCCACCAAGCATAATAACCTTTAGGTTTTTAATATATTCATATGAAGACGTATCACTTAATAACAATGACATTCTTGCAGGGGTTGTTTGTAACATTTTTACATTGTTTTTTAAACATAACTCATTCAATTTTTGAGGTATATTTTGTTCTTCTTCATTAGCCATAACAATTGTTAACCCTTTTTGCAATGGAAGCAAAGATTCTAAAACAAATATATCAAAGCAAAAAGTTGTTACAGAAACAATTACGTCCTCAAAATGAATAACATTGCAAGTAGCTTCTATAAAATTATTTACATTTTTGTGTGTTAGCATAACTCCTTTAGGTTTTCCAGTTGAACCTGAAGTATATATTACATAAGCTAAATCAGTTGGCGAGTTTATAACTTTTAAATTCTCACTAGGAAGAGTATATATGTCACTCTTGTCAAAGTCAACAATAGTGTAATTTGTTAAATCTGGAATGCTATTTTTTACACTATCAAGAGTTAGCAAAACGTCTATGTTACTGTTATGTATTATATAATCTATTCTATCTTTTGGATAGGTTGGGTCAATTGGCAAATAAGCAGCTCCAGCCTTTAAAACTCCTATCATACAAGTTAACAATTCTAAAGAACGATTGCACATTATTCCAACAATATCATTTGGCTTAACGTTATGGTTTCTTAAATAATTTGCTATTTGATTAGCTTTTTTATTTAATCCTTCATAAGTTAAATAGGTATCTCCAAAGATAACTGCCTTTTTATTAGGAGTTTTCTTAACTTGCTCTTCAAATAGCTCTATATATGTTTTGTCTTTTGCATAATCTAAATAAGTGTCATTATATTCATTTAGTAAAGAATATTTTTCTGCACTAGATAAAATACTAATGTTTTTTATTAAAGTATCTAAGTTTTCGTTAATAACAAAATTATATACATTAATATAATGGTTTAAAAAGTCTTGCATAAAGTCTTTATCAAATAAATCAGTACAATATTCTAATGATATACTTAGACAATTTTCCTCTGGTGATATTTCTAATGAAAAATCAAACTTAGAGGTATTGTTGTCAGGTATATAATATTTTGTTTTAAAATCTCCTAAATTAAGCGGAGGTGTACCTGCGTTTTGATATGTAAACATTGTACTAAAAATAGGCGTAGTGCTTGAATCTCTTGGTATATCCAAGTTTTTTACAAGCTCGTCAAAAGGGTATAATTGGTTTTCAAAAGCTAAAAGGCAGTTGTCTTTAACATTTTCCAAAAAGTTCTTAAAACTAGAATTAGAATCTATTTTGGCTCTTAAAGGCAAAGTATTTACAAACATACCAATTATATTTGAAGTCTGTACATTATCCCTGCCAACTATTGGGGAACCAACTATTATATCATTTTGATTTGTGTATTTATATAGTAAAACATAGTAAAGCGCAAGCAAAAACATATATGGTGTAACATTTAATTTTTTGCATAATTCAGACGTTTTTACTGTGTTTTCTATTTTAGCATATAGTTTATTTCCTTTAAAAGATTGTGTTTTAGGTCTTGCTTTTTGTAAAGGCATATTTAAAACAGGCAAATCTCCTTCAAAAGAGTTAAGCCAAAAATCTTTTAACTGGTTAAATTCACTAGTTGTAGAGAATTTATTTTCCCAGCAAGTAAAATCTATGTAATCAAGATCTTCTTTTGGTATGTTTTCTCCGTTATATAATTTGCAAAGTTCGTCAGCAAATATACTAGAAGACCTACCATCGCAAACAATGTGATGCATATCTATTAAAAGCACATAAATATTTTTTGACTTTATAAATTTAGCTCTAAAAAGTGGAGCGCGAGACAAGTCAAAAGGTTTTATAAAATCATCAAATATTTCGTCAATCTTATCATTTTTGTTTTCTACAACTTCTAATTTAAAATCTATTTTATCAAGAACTTTTTGTACAACTTCTCCATTTTCTATTGTAAAATAAGTTCTTAAGGCTTGATGCATTTGCATTAATGTATTAAAGCATTCTTCTAACTTTTTAGTATCAGGCATTTTATCAAAAGCAATACCAAAAGGAGTATTGTAAACAGTCTGATGCTCATTAAGTTTTACAGTGTAATATATTCTTTTTTGTGCAAAACTTAAAGGATAAGCATCTGCTTTTGGAGCCTTTTGTATTGTATGAGATACAAAAGCGTTAGAGGTTCTTTGTACTATATCATTAGAGCAAACTTTCACATTTCTATATTGAGAGTTAGCACTTTCTTTATTATCTGAAGAAGTATTGCTTAATGCTGTACATTCTGCATTTGAAGCGTCTGTGTTTTCCATACTGTTTTCGGTTCTTTCAATAAATTTTGCTAAAGAAGCAACAGTTGGAAAACTAAATATATCTTTAATTAAAATTTTTGCATTTAGCTTAATTTCAATTTCTGAAATTAATTTTATCGCACTTAGGGAATCTCCGCCAAACTCAAAGAAATTGTCATTTATACTTATATTATTAACACCTAATATCTTAGAAAAAATATCTGCAAGTGTCTTTTCTAAAGTAGTAGTAGGTGGGGCATAAGTGTGGCTGTCTTTAAGCTTAGAGTTAGATATTTCAAGCAATGCTTTTTTGTCTATTTTTCCATTTGGAGTCAAAGGAAAAGTAGGTAAAAATATAAAAATATTTGGTATCATATAATGTGGTAGGATATTAGAAATAAAAGTTCTAATATCAAACTCGTTAATATCCTTAGAACTACATACAAAAGCAATTAAATTATCAGTATTATCATTTTTGTTTAATAGCACTAAACAATTATTAATATTTTCATACTTTCTAATAGCAACTTCAATTTCGCCTAAGTCAATTCTATAACCGTGGAATTTAATTTGGTTATCTTGTCTTCCAATAAAATGTAAAATTCCATTTTCATCCCATTTTACAAGGTCTCCAGTATTGTAAAGATGGGTGTTATTTATAACTCTGTAAGAATTATTAGTATTTTTTGCCTTGCCAATATAACCATTTCCAACACCATCTCCAGAAACCCATAAAATACCAGGCGTTCCAATTGGCAAATAGTTCATAAACTTATTTAATATATGTATTTGGTCATTATGCAAAGGTACGCCAATAGGAACAACTTCATCTGCTGGAATTTGATTTTTAAAATCGTACATTGTGCAACAAATAGTAGCTTCTGTTGGACCATAACCATTTACAATAGTCATATTTGGGTTGATTTTTAGAAAACCTGCTAATGTAGAGGCTTTTATAGGTTCAACTCCAACTAATAATTTATTTAACTTAACATTTTCACATTTTCCAAGTTCTTCGCAAACATAAGCAAGAATAGCAGGTGGAAAATAAGAAAAAGTAATTGAATTATCTGCAATATATTTTGCAATTTCCTCTGGCGTACTGTAATTTAAGTCCTTGTACAAATAAAGTGTTGCACCAAAAACAAGAGGTGTAAATATCTCTGATATGCTAACATCAAAGCAAATATTTGTAACACTCAAAAATCTATCTAAATTACTAACACCATTTAAATGCTTGTTAAAACTGTATACAAAATTAACCAAATTTTTATGAGACAAAGACACACCCTTTGGCTTTCCTGTAGAGCCAGATGTATATATTATATATGCATTAGAATTTATATCTATATCTGTTTCTTTTGCTAAATTTGTTTTAATAGAAAAATCTAAAGAAGATGTTTCTATATAATTTATATTTGGTACTTCTTTTTGTAATTTTTGGATATTAGCATTGCTAAAATTATCAGTTATTAAATGTCTAGAGCCACTATCCTCAATCATATACTTTATTCTATCAATTGGATATTCACTATAAATACCTAAAAAGGCAGCACCAGTTTTTAGAACACCAACAATAGAGCAAATTAAATCAATATTCTTTTCTGGCATAAAAATACAAACTATATCATTATTTGTAATACCAGAGGAAATTAATTTATTTGCAATAATATTAGAGCGATTTTCAAGCTCAGCATAAGTTATTTTGTCTTCATTATGTACTACTGCAATACCATCTGGATAGTGCATAGCAGTAGCTGAAATCAACTTGTCTACTGAAACTTTTGGATAATCTAATGTAAATGTATTAAAACTATTTAATTTATTATGTTCTTCTTTAGTAATAACACTAATATCACTTAATCGTATATCTGAAAAGTCTGCAACTTCATAAGTCGAAGTATTTAATTTATTATCTGTTAAAGATTTATTTGAAGCATTAGTAGAGTTTTCATCCTTAGCATTGTACAATATCTGTTCAATCATATGCAAAACTCTTTTATGTATTATATCAATTTCCTCTTCAGAGTATTTGCTCACTAAATAATCATAATCAATTCTTAAAGAACCAGTATCATTTATATCATATATATGTATATTTATATCATTTAAACAATTATTGTTAAAAACCCATTTTGTCTCATAGTCACCAGCATCTTTAGAATATGCTTTGGTAATTTGATAAGAAATAGCAATATTGTATAAATTAGGTATTTCGTTATTCACCTGTCTTAAATCCTCTAAAATATCTGTGTATGAATATTTTTGATGTCTTAAAATAGACATTAGATTTAAACCAGTTTTAGAAATAAAATCTTTAAAACTAGTTTTTGGGTCAATTTTAAATCTAAAAGGAATAGTCTCAACAAACATACCAATAGAATTTTTTTCTTTAAAATTTGTCCTATTTAAAATAGGTGTACCTAAAACAAAATCTAACCTATCTGTGATGTTAGCAATATATAAAGCAAAAACAGACATAAAGAAAACATAGCTAGATATATTGTTAGCCTTACAATAAGTATTAATTAAATTACAAATGTTTTTATCTAAATTATATGAAAGTCTATTTCCCTTAGAAGAAGAGACAGATATAACTGAGCCAGGTATAGAAACCGGTTCAGAGAGTGAACTTAAATACTCTGACCAAAATTCTTTGTCAGATAGAAATTTTTTTGAATTTTTATAAGTTTTTTCAGAATCAATATATTCTGTGTAAGAAAAAGTCTTTAAATCTAATTCACTATTATTTTTTAGTGAATGGTAAATCTTTAGTATTTCTTTTACCGCTAGTCCAAGTGTCCACGAGTCACTTATAATGTGATGCGAGTTAATTATTAATCCTGCTGTTCCATCAGCAAATTTTATTACCGTTGGTTCGAACAGGTTAGAATTTAAAATATTAAATCTTTTGTTTACTATTTTTTGCTCTATTTGTGCCAATTCACTTTTACTCGATGCTTCTACTATATCTACATCAAAAGGCTCATAGTCTGCAAAAAATTGAACTGGTTTGTTATCAACCATTGTAATGCGTGTTCTAGTTGCGTCATTTGATTTTACAAATATATTTAAAGCTTGTTTAAATATATCAAAGTCAATGATTTCGTTTATAATTGCTGAGCCACAAACATTGTTAACATTGGAATCGTTAAAAAACAATTCTGTGTTCCAAATATTTTGCTGAGGCCCTGTTAGACCATAAACTTTCTTCTCCATAATTTAACACCCTCAATTTAATATTTTTCGACATTCTTTTCTATTATACAATTTTTTGTCGAAAAATGCAATAGAATAGGAAAAAATTTACAAAAATATTTACATAAAAAGTTAAACTGCAAAGGAGAGATTTTACTACATCATAAAATGATAGTGTTAATAAAAAGCAACTAAATATAAAAAATCAAAAAGCACATTCTTTTATTTAAATGTGCCTTGTTCAATTAAATTTCTTCAAATTTATGACAATCTCTGATAGTATCTAATTTCATGAGTGAATATGGCTTTAATTTGCTAATGTTTTTAGAGCTTTGAGCCCAAGGAGCATTTTCTCTATGAGTTAAATCAACTAACTCAGAAGCTGATAAATCACCATATTTTTTTAATGTTTTATCAATGCTTATCATTTTTTCAGTACCATCTTCCGCAAATAAAATTCTGCTTTTAGCTGGCATCTCAGATATATGAATACTATCAATATTCACTGTTTCTTCTTCAATAGGCTTATATCCATATTCTTTATATTTTTTATAAACACTTTCTACAACAGGACCATATTTAAAAGCAAATATTTTATCGGTAAAAAGTTCTTTACCTGTATCACATAAATAATCTGCAAAACAGAAATAGACTAATTTTTGCAATTTTAATTGAGTACATTTTACTTTAGATAAAATATATTTTGCAACATCAATACCTTCTAATTTTCTATCTTTTTTTATTAATCTTATAAATTTATCCACTGATTCAATTACTTTTACATCTTTAAAAAAATGATCCGCTATACATACTGATTCCCAAGTTGTATTGTCTGTTTGAATCATATGTGTAGAAATAGACACATCTTTTCCACATTCTTTAGTAATTTTATCTAAATGTTGTTTAATCTTTTCTTGCACACGTGAGTCCGTTACTATATAGTCTAAAGCTATTCTAGTACCTAAATGGTATGAACTACTTAGAAATATAAAATGTGTAATCACTAATCTTTACCTCCTTTATTTTCTTTTTCCCATTTAACATAATCTTGTTTATATCTTTCGTGAGAAAGAATATTATTTATTTCATCTTCGCTATTCCATACCTGTAATTCCCATTGAAAATTATAATTATCTTTTTTAAAATATATATGAGTTGCTTTATATTCTTGTCTTAAAGAATGAATACATTTCAAATTAGAGAAGTTTTTATTAACAAATTCTTTTATTTGCTCATAACCTAATTTTTCACTACAAATAATTCTTATTCCCAATAAATCATTTAAACATTTTTCAATTGGAATTTTCCCACCTTCGTGATTTTCAACATAATTTTTTATCTTATATTCAATTGAGTTTTTGGTTTTAGCTCTTATATTTACCTTTGAAAAATCAGTATTAAATTGTTTAAAATCCATTATTAGTTGTATATTATTTTCATTTATAAATTCTCTATAATTAAATATAGTATTCAACATCAATTCATTATTCAATAAATCACATACTAAATTATTTTTTAAATTAATTTTGGAATAATAATGGCTTTCGTGCCATTTTTTATTAAATTCTAAGTATTCATATTGTATAAAATTTATTAATTTGTTAAGCTCTTCTAACATAACACTCTCTTTCTCTTTATATATTGTATCATAAAATTGATGCTTTGTGTGAATTAAAACACAAAATTTTATAAATATATAATAAAACAAATGTTCTAAAATGTCAAGCTCTAAAATTGGAAAGATCCAATATAGTGATAAAATTTAAGATGAGTAGCAAAATCAATCTACTTTGCTACTTATCTAATTGCCAAGTAAGTCCAGCATCTTGAGTAGTATAAATAGTCTTTGTTCCATCATAATTTATATTTTCTATCCTGCCATTTTGCATATCAGTAAATTCTATTTCTGCTCCGCTATTTATACGTACTCTGCTATTCTCTCCTTGCTGTGTAGTCCAGGTTTTCCCACCATTGGTCGTATAAGAAACACGCAAATGCTCTCTTTGACCTAATTCTGTGCCAACGCACACCATTGCTATACCATTTTCTTTATCAAAAAAGTTCAAATAAACAATGTATCCATTACAATCTATTATTGCTGTATTTTTCCAAGTAGCTCCATTATCGTCTGAATATACTAGAGTAATAATGCCCTCACTTGTTTCAAAAATAAGTTTGTTGCTGCCCATATAATAACTGCTACTTGCAAAATCGCTAGATGCATAGTCTAAAACTGAAAAATCAGCAGGGATTTTAGTCCAATCTTCTCCATAATTATTGGTAATAAATACTTCTTGTTGCACTACTTTATAGGCATATTGCTCTTTTAATTTTTCAGAAAGACTTTGTAAGTTTGTATCTATATAATTATTTGCTTTTAAAAAATATACATTTACGGTTAAAATAGCTAGTATTAAAAAAATAACTACAATTAATTCTAAAATTATTCTATTTTCATTTGCATTATTTACATTTGTTTGTTGAACAGAATTTTCTTTTGCATTTTCTATATGTTCTTTTATCTTTTTGACTATTATGTATACAAAATATGCAATTATACTAAATACTATTCCATATATTGCCATTTCACAGCAGCTGCTAATCATTGAAGTTGCAGTTCTTGGATATAACTTGTATAAGTTCATACCAATTAGCAATAAAACAATTAGTATAGCATAAAATGCAAAATGTCTTTTTTTCATTCCTTTATGCTTTACTAATATTCTGGCCGTCAAACCACCAATAAAATTCAAAAATAAGTAAGCACAAATGTTATCCAATGTAAGCAATGCGTGACGGTAATTAAACCACTTAGCAATAATTAAAATTGGCATCATTAAAATAGTTGGAATAAAAAATGCTTTGTTTTTGAAACCATAAATTAAACCAATTAAATAAGTTCCAAATATTAATGTGTAATAATAGATATTTCCACCACGATTTTTTGAAAGCATTGGAAGTGTGATGTATAGGAACATAAACACGAATAATGCAAATACAAAATATGCAATTTTTAATATTCCTTTTATTGGATTTTTTGCAATAAGAATATATGCAATTATTATTCCCAATAAAATAAAGGATGTAGCTATTATGCAGTAATATATAATTTCTCCATCAATTGAACTTTTTGCTATTTCCTGACTTATTGTACTTGTTTCTTCATATATACCTTGCTCAAATGAGTAATTACTAATTTTTCCGTCGTACATATAATATACATTTATTTTGTTGTCTGCCTTTGTAACAGCTTTAACAGAATAACTGCCTATACTAGGTAATGCACCTGTTAGTATAGATAGCTCTTCCTTTATATCTATACTTTGATTACTACTACAAAACAATATTTCATAATTTTTTAAACCTTTTAGTCCGAAGAACTCTGCGCATAATATTATAATAGCAATTATGATAGATATTGCAAGTTTAATAATTGTTTCTTTTTTCATTAAAAATAACATTCCTTTCTGGATTCACTTAAAGGCATACATAGTTATGAAAATATTCTCATTCGAACTAATAACCGTTAAATAAAATATTTTATCCAATTTTAAACATTATATATACCAAAATAACTAATGTCAACATATAATTATTTTCAGGTTTGAAAACAGTACCTTAACTTTCCTTTTGGAGAATTTTACATTAATCATTATCCAATAACTTTTCAAATTAATATAAATTATTGAAAAAATTAATAATTTAGTATAAAATGTGGACGATAAAAGAAAAAATCTTTTAAATTTATAAAAGAAAGGGTAAATGCAAATATGAAAAAAGAAGAGTATTATGAGGAAATATCTAATTTTAGAGAACTTGTAAAAAGATATGAAAGCTTTGGAGATAACGTTGCATTTAAATACAAAAGAAATGGAGAAATAAAAGAAATAACGTATGCCAAATATGTAAATGATATAAAAAAAGTAGCAGAAAAAGTATTAAATTCGGACATAACAAAAGTTGCAGTTATAGGAAGTAATAGGTATGAATGGGTTATAACTTATTTAGGAGTAACCACAGCAGGAAAAATAATAGTTCCATTAGACAAAGCATTAACAGATGGAGAAATAGAAAAACTTTTACAAAGAAGTGGAGCAGAAGCAGTAGTATATGACGAAAAATATCAAAATGCAGTAGACGAGGCAATTGCACAAGGATGCAATATAAAATACAGAATCTGTATGGATAATATAGAAAAAGGCGGAGTACTAAAATTTGAAAAAATGTTACAAGATGGGGAGGACATAATAAAATCTGGTAAAACAAAATATGATAGTGTTCAAATTAATGAAAATCAAATGTATATTATGCTATTTACATCAGGAACTACAAATGAACCTAAAGCAGTTATGCTATCGCAAGCAAATATTTGCAAAAATGTATCAGCATATCAATATAATTTTAAAATGTATCCATCAGACGCATTGCTTTCGTTCTTGCCAATACATCATACATTTGAAAGCAGCATAACAATTATATATGGAACATATTGTGGGGCTACAATCGCATTTTGTGAAGGGTTAAGATATATTGCAGACAATTTAAAAGAATTTAAAGTTTCGGTATTTGTAGCTGTGCCACTAGTACTTGAAACTATGGCAAAGAAAATACAAAAAGCAATTGCAGATAGTGGAAAAAAGGGCCTAATAGATAAAATGACAAAACTATCTCACGCATTATTAAAATGCAAGATAGATGTAAGAAAAAAATTGTTTAAGCCAGTGCTAAAACAATTTGACGAATATTTAAGAGTAGTGCTTTATGGAGCTGCGCCAATGGATAAAGCAACAATAGAATGGTATAACAATTTAGGAATAGAGCTAATACAAGGCTATGGATTAACAGAAAGTTCACCAGTTTTGACAGCAGAATCTTCAACAAGAAAAAGAGCTGGTTCAATAGGAATACCACTAAAAAATGTTGAAATAAAAATAGATAATCCAGATCAAGATGGCGTAGGCGAAATTTTAGGAAAAGGACCAAACATAATGCTAGGATATTATCAAAATGAAGAAGCAACAAAAGAAGCATTACAAGATGGATGGCTACATACAGGCGACTACGGCTATATGGATAAAGATGGATTTATATTTATAACAGGAAGAAAAAGCGATATTATTGTTTTAAGAAACGGAAAAAATATATATCCTCAAGAATTAGAATTTTTAATTAATAAACTACCTTATGTTGTAGAAAGCATTGTATATGCTAGAAATAAAAGTAAAACAGATACGGTATTATGTGCAAAAATAGTTTATGACAAAGATAATTTAAAAGAACACTTTGGCGAAAAAACGAAAAAAGAATATGAAGAACTAGTATGGGAAGATATAAAGAATATAAATAAAGACTTACCTACATTTAAGCATATTAAAGAAATAATATTAACAGACGAGCCATTAGAAAAAACTACAACCCAAAAAGTAAAAAGATTTGTGGAATTAAAAAAAGTTGAACAATAGTAAAATAGAAAAAAGTTGACAATAGGGTCTATTACCCTTTGTCAACTTTTATGCAATAGAAAACTTATGTTTTTTCTATTACATAAAAATAGTTATTGCTTTTAGATTTCCTCCTTGTAGTCGAAGATTTAAAATTATTACGACCAAAGAATGGCTACATTGCTGATACAAAAAATGTTTAAAAAAATTAAAATTGGCAAAAATATACATAAGTATATTTGGAGGAATGGGAATGAATGACTATTTAAAACAAGATAAAAAGAAAGAGCGAAAGAAAAAGTTAGAAAGAGCAGTAATAATCTTATTGATTTTGTTAATAGCAATTTTGTCATATATATTGTATGAAAAAACACAAATTACAGAAAGTAATTTAAGCAACCAAAACACTACTGTTCAAAGAACATCTCAATCATTAGAAGAAGTAAAAGAGCAAAGTAAGACTGTAACAGAAATGATATCAGAAGTAAATAATACAGTTGTAGGAATATCTAAAGTAAAAAATTCTGGAAGTAGCATTTTTTCTGACGAGAATATAACAAATTTAGGATTAGGTACAGGGGTAATTGTGGGTTCAAACGGATATATATTAACTAATGCACACGTAAGTGGAGAAAGGTACAGTAAGTGCTATGTTACTTTAGTCGATGGCAAAACATACGATGGAAATGTAGTTTGGTCCAATACGGATATTGATATGTCCATTGTAAAAATAAATCAAAAAAACTTGCAGGTAGCAACGCTTGGAGATTCAGATGATATTTTAGTAGGAGAAACTGTATATGCAATTGGAAATCCAATTGGGTTCGAATTTCAAAGAACTGTTACTTCAGGGATAATTAGTGCAGTAAATAGAACAATAAAATTTGAAGAAAATGAAGAAGAAGTGTATATGGAAGATTTAATTCAAACAGATGCCACAATAAATCCAGGAAACAGCGGAGGACCACTTGTAAATAGTGATGGTGAGGTTATAGGAATAAATGGAGTAAAAATAACATCAGCAGAAGGTATAAGTTTTGCAATACCAATAAATTCGGTAAAAGCAGTGATTCAAAGCTTTAATGCGGAAGATAAATTTGAAGAAGCAACTTTGGGAGTATTTGCATTTGACAAAAATGTACTAGGGTATATTGACGAGAACTTAAAATTTAATGAGGGAATATATGTGGCAAGGGTAAATGTAAATTCTGCCGCATCAGAGGCAGGTGTAAAACAAGGAGATATTTTGCTATCAATTGATGGGATAAAATTAGAAAGAATGTGTGACTTAAGGTGTTATATTTATACTAAAAAGCCGGGAGATAAAGTAAAGCTAAAAATACAGAGAAATTATAGAGAAATTGAAGTAGAAGCAACTCTAAAGAAAAAATAAACGTTTGAACGTTTGGGACACTCCTTTTTGTTCAAGTTTTTGAACTTTTAGGAGTGTCCCGTTTGTTCAAGAAAAGGAACAATTTATTGAAAAACAATAAAAAAGTATTGACAATTGATAAAATAGCGTGTAAAATAATGGTGTTAAAAAGAGATCTCTAATAAAAACTGTAAAAGAATTCAAGGGAGGTTTTTATTATGAAAATAGCAGTAATAGCCAGCTTTTTAATAGCCATATTACACTCTATTTTATTTTATGGGCAAAAACTTGGCCTATCAGTTTTTTTATTTTGTTTAGTTTTAGGATTTTTTATATTAGGCATATTAGAGAAAAATGGCAAAATACAAAATAAAAAGCCATTACTTCTAAGTGTACCAATAATACTTTTATCAGCAACATATTTTATATTTAACAACTCATTTTTTTATGTTGCAAACATAATAGCTATCGTGATTTTATTTGCAGTTATGCTAATTTTGGCAATGTTCGAAAAAGCATCACTAAAATTAATAATAAATAAAATGCTAAATCTTATTCTAGGACCACTAGAATTTTTAGAAGAAGCGATTGGAAGTATTATCGATACGATTGTTGACTTATTTAAAAAAGAAAAAGAACCAAAAACTAAAAACAAAAACATAGGAAAAATTATAAAAGGAATAATTATTACAATACCAATACTTATAATTGTATTAATACTACTTTCAAGTGCTGATAGCATATTTTCAAATGAACTAACAGAAGTATTAAATTCAGTATTTAGCTTAGATATGTTCAAGGGTGAAACTTATATTAATTTGTATTTTAGATTAATTATTATAATTGGAATTGCAATATATTTAATAGCATTTTTGTATAACATTTTAGAAGACAACTTCTGTGAAAAAGATTCCGGAAAAGATAAAGTTTGGAAAATAGACACAATAGTAGGTAATACTATTTTAACAATTTTGAACTTGGTATATTTGGTATTTTGCTATATTCAAATATCTGTATTATTTATGAAAATAGGAGATATGCAAAATTTTGATTATGCAAATTATGCAAGACAAGGCTTCTTTCAATTAATGGCGGTATCTTTAATTAATTTAGTAATTATATTAATTACTAGTAAAAAAGAAGAAATAAACAAAAAGCTAAATTATACTAAAATAATGAACTTGCTATTAGCAGGATTTACCATAATAATTTTATGTTCATCTTTTTACAGAATGTATTTATATGAGCAGGCTTATGGTTATACTTTCTTAAGATTAATGGTGTATTTTGCATTAATAACAGAAATAATTTTAATTATCCCAACAATTATGTAGGTCAACTGTAAAAGTAAATTCTATTTGGAAAAAGTAACTTCTAATTACCGAGA
>CAKNRV010000017.1 GCA_930991035.1 uncultured Clostridium sp.
TACTTGGTACATTTAATATAATACCACGATTGATTTTCAAAGTCAATACTTTTTTGTAGTTTTTTGTCGTTTTTTTGCTGGTAATTTTTTACAGTCTTTAAATATCAACTAAAATCACGTCTTCACCTATACATTTTATATTTTGCCATTGTATAACTTTTTCATTTCCACTTGAAAATACATTCATTATTTTATTATTTCCTGGAACAATTATACTTGTTATTGTACCCGTTTCTAAATCAGCACAGACATCCTGCACAAAACCCAATTTTTTTCCATCATTTATATTTATTACTTCCTTATGTTTAAAATCCATCCCTTTCTGTCCCATTTTTGCCTCCAATCTCTAACAAGAATTTATTTTTTATAAAGCCTCTCTGAAAATACGCAATACAAATATATGTCTAATTTAAACTTTTGAAGCAACTAGCTATTGTATCTTCTATATGTATATGCTAGTAAAGTCCAAATGTTTCTAATTTATATAATTATGTTTTACAGTTTCTTTAAAAGATGATTACTTTTTATTAAAAGTAATCATTTATATGGAAGAGTAACAGTATATATCATTTTATATTTCCGTCCCAATTTAAAGCTACAATATAAAATAATATATACTGCTACTCCTTAATAAAACAATCTATAACTAGCTCCCTTATATTTATAGCTTCCTATTTATACAACCTCTTTATATGGTTTATTGCATTTTTTTCAAGCCTAGACACCTGTGCTTGAGATATTCCAATTTCGTCAGCAACCTCTATCTGTGTCCTTCCTTCAAAGAATCTTTTATTTATTATAGTTTTTTCTTTTTCATTTAGTTTTTTCATTGCTTCTGCTATTGTTATTGTCTCTGCCCAGTACACATCACTATTTTTCTTATCACTTATTTGATCTTCTACATTTATATTATCAACATTACTTCCATTTACTGGTTCTTGAAGTGATATTGGAGTTTGAATTGCATCAAGGCTCATTATTATATCTTCTTTTGAAACATTAAGTGCTTCTGCTAATTCTCCAACAGTCGGCTCTTTGTTATTATCTTTCATATATTTTTCTTTTTCTACAATTATTTTATATGCCAGTTCTCTAATTGACCTGCTTACTCTAATTGAACTGTTATCTCGTAAATATCTTTTTACTTCTCCTATAATCATTGGAACTGCATAAGTTGAGAATTGTACATTCTGTTCTATCTCAAAATTGTCAATTGCTTTAATCAACCCAACACATCCTATTTGAAATAAATCGTCTGCATTTTCCCCTTTACTAAAAAATCGCCTTATCACACTTAGTACTAATCTTAAGTTACCATTGATAAACTTAGTTCTTGCTTCTTTATCGCCATTTTTTATTTTCAGCAATAATTCGTTTTTTTCTTCGGTAGATATTAATGGGAGTTTGGATGTATCCACTCCACATAAGTCTACTTTATTTACCATAAATAAAAACTCCTTTTGAAAATAACCTTTATTTTAATTATTTCCAAAAGGACAACTCATATTCATTTTTTCGTCGACATTTTTTTCACTATCCTGTTTTGCTCATTATTTCTTTTTTCATTTTACCAATTATTTTCTTTTCTAATCTAGATATGTAGCTTTGTGAAATTCCTAACATATCAGCAACTTCTTTTTGCGTTTTTTCGTTTCCACTTAAAAAGCCAAATCGTAATTCCATAATATTTCTTTCTCTGTTATTTAATTTATTTATAGAAGCTCTTAAAAGACTTCTATCTACTTCGTCTTCTATTTTTCTGGATGTTATATCAGGGTCAGTTCCTAATATATCTGAAAGTAGTAGTTCGTTTCCATCTCCATCTTGGTTAAGTGGTTCATCTATTGAAACCTCTCCTTTTATTCTATTACTTCTTCTTAAATACATTAATATTTCATTTTCTATGCATCGGGATGCATATGTCGCAAGTTTTATGTTTTTGTCTGTATTAAATGTATTTATTGCTTTCATAAGCCCAATTGTTCCAATTGAAATTAAATCTTCTATTCCAACTCCTGTATTTTCAAACTTTTTTGCTATATACACAACTAGCCTTAAATTTCTTTCTACTAGAGTTTTTCTTACACTTTCATCTCCATCTGATAATTTTTTTAATATTTCCTCTTCCTCTTCAGGTTCTAATGGAGGAGGTAGTGTTTGACTTCCTCCAATATAATATATTGGTAACTCCGTAACCTCATCGTTTCCAATATACTTTACATATAAAGTACTAATACTATCTTTAAGCATTTTTAAAAAGTTCATTCTATTATGTTCCTCCTATTAATATATTTAGGTTTTAAAAAGATATTACCTATAAACTTTTTATTTAATTCGTTTTTAATATTTAATTAATTTTTTGTGCTACAATATTATTATTTTGTTCTAATATATCTAATCCTATTAATCCAAAATACTTACCTGTTTTGCTAAATTTCTTATCATAAATACAAATAATTGCATTGTTATTTATAACCTCGTCAACATCAGTTATTATTTTTACTTCATCCACTTTTATTCCTAGCATCATTCCATTTTGTTTTCCTACTGAATTAAACGGAATAATTCTTAATCTTTTTTTATATTCTAAGTTTAAGTCGTTTTTTAACTCACCTCCCCACATTCCTTGTACATTTTCTAATAATTCTTCTGGTAATATTTCTTTCATTTTTTCCTTTTCTATTAAAATAATCGGAGCACCACTTATTGGGTCTTTTGCCATAAGTCCAGTGTCCAAAAGCACATTTGATTCAACAGTTTTTTCTTCTAACTTTATTATCACTTTATATATAATTTCATTTTTACTTACTCGACTTTTTACAATTTTAAATGATATATATGTAATAACAAATCCCAAAAGCCCACCTAAAATAGCAATCTTAAGAGGATATGTTCCTATGTACACACCATTTTTCATAAAAATTTCTTGTGGTTTAACTATATATAGTAGCGCAAACGCACAACCGCCTAAAGCAAAAGAAATCAGATAAAAAACGATCAATTCCTTTAGCATTGCTTTAAAATGTTTAGGATAAAAGGCTACATAAATCATACTTACAGATAAAATTATCTTAACAACTATATTTGTATATATTGGTATAATCTCAGCATACGCTAGTATTGCATATATAGCACCAATTAAACTAGACGCAATAAGCCTTAAATGTTTTCTTTTTAATTTAAGCACGTATGCTGTACTAAAAAGAATTATATAATTCATACATAAATTTTCCAGAAGCACTATGTCTACATAGATTGTCATTGTTTCCTCCAGTTAAATCTATTTTGGCTACTATTCACTGCTGTATATATTTTTGCGAAGCAATGTATATTTTAATA
This sequence comes from uncultured Clostridium sp., assembly GCA_930991035.1. GTDB lineage: Bacteria > Bacillota > Clostridia > TANB77 > CAG-508 > CALXVA01. The sequence goes on from CAKNRV010000017.1 coordinate 3,340, forward strand.
TACTTTAAGCTTTAACAATTCTTTTATATTCTACAACTTGTTTTATAAAAAAGCTGTCATTTTCTATACGCGAAAAAAAGAAATAATCGACAAAACCAGCTAGAGACAAACCTTTTAAACTCATTTTCTTTAAAATCTGTGTATTTTTTTGCGAAGCAATGTATATTTTTGTATTAGCTGTAAACTGTAACAAAAAACAGATATAACAAGTGGAAAAAAATCCACTTAATTATATCTGTTCTCTAATTAAATTTTTTATATAGTCAATATGCCTTTGACAACATTTGTGTAGTTCTTTTTGTTTCTCTAACTTTACTAAAATTTATATAAAGTCACTTATTTGTTTAATCCTCTCTTATTTCTTAAGAAAGATGGTATGTCTAAATTATCCGCTGAATTTGAATTATCTGCTGGGTTTGGAATAGAATTTATTTTTTTATCCCAAGCTTTGTCAACTATTTCTCCAACTGGTATTCCAGAATTCATTCCTGCTTCTTTTTCAAATCCTGTTGCTATAACAGTTATTATAATATCTTCGTCTAAGCTTTCGTCTATAACTGCACCAAAGATTATGTTAGCTTCTGGGTCTACACTGCGTTGGATAAGTTCTGCTGCTGTGTTAACTTCATGTAATCCTAAGTTTGTTCCACCTGTAATGTTTATTATTACTCCTCTTGCTCCTTCGATTGATGTTTCTAGCAATGGACTTTGTACAGCTTGTTTAGCTGCATCTTCTGCTCTATTTTCTCCTGATGCTCTACCAACACCCATATGTGCCATACCTGTATTTAACATTATTGTTTTAACATCTGCAAAGTCTAAGTTTACTAATCCTGGAACTGCTATTAAGTCTGATATACCTTGTACACCTTGTCTTAATACATCGTCTGCCATTTTGAATGCTTCTACTATTGAAGTTTTTCTATCAATTATTTGTAGTAATTTGTCATTTGGAATTACTACTAATGTATCTACTTTTCCTTTTAAGCTTTCTACACCACGTTCTGCTTGTGATAAACGTTTTTTACCTTCAAATGTAAATGGTTTTGTAACAACTCCTATTGTTAAAATCCCCATTTCTTTAGCTGTTGCTGCTACTATTGGAGCTGCTCCTGTTCCAGTTCCTCCGCCCATTCCGGCAGTAACAAATACCATATCTGCTCCGCGTAAAGCTTCTGCAATTTCTGCCTTGCTTTCTTCTGCTGCTTGAGCACCAATGTCTGGATTAGCACCTGCTCCTAATCCTCTAGTTATCTTTTCCCCTATTTGTATTTTTGATGGTGCTTTTGATAAAAGTAAAGCTTGTCTATCTGTATTTACAGTAATAAATTCAACTCCTTTTATTCCTGAATCTACCATTCTATTTACGGCATTGTTTCCAGCTCCACCTACACCTATTACCTTTATTGTGGCTGTACCATCTAACATCATACTTTCATCTGTGTTATCTACGAACATAATGCTTATCCTCCTCTAATTTTATTACTTACTTAATTTTATTAAGAATAAAAGAACTCTTTTATTCTACCCAAAATACTTTGGAATATATTTTCTTTAGACTTTGAGTCTATACTACTAGACAAATTTTTTGCAAATGGCCTTGATGCAATATATCTAACTAAAGCATAAGCTGTTCTATATTCCGGTCTTACTGTGCTTATTAGTCTTCCAGTTGATATTTTTACTGGTATGTTTAAAATTATTTTTCCTGCCACATCGCTTTTATTTATTGTAGTAATCCCCTGTCCTGTTAAAATAACATTGTTTATTCTTGGTTTTACTCCTTGTGCTGTTATATCTTTATTTACAAGTGAAAACATTTCTTCCACTCTTGCTTCTATTATTTCTATTAATTCTGAGCTTTTTATTACTCTTTTATTTTCATCTCTGCAAGTATTAAGTAAAATTTCGTTATCATTATCTATAAATGATTTTAAAGCTAGTCCATATTGACGTTTTAATTTGTCTGCCTCTTCTTCAGAAATATCTAGTACTAATGCTATATCATTAGTTATTGTATTTCCACCCAAAGGTATTGTGTTTGTATATGAAAAAGATAATCCTTCAAATACACCTATTTCGGTATTTCCTGCACCAATATCTAATAGCATTACATTATCATTAAGCTCATTTCCATCTAGCACTAATGTTCTTTCTGCAAGTGCTATTGGAACTAAGCCATCAATATCCATATCTGCCTTTCTAAAAATATTAGCTAATTGCTTCATATAGTCTTTATCTGCTAATACAACTTGAGCTTTAACAGTAAAGCTTGAACTTAAACTTCCTACTGGGTCTTGTACTACTTTTCCATTGTCTAGTATAAATTCGTCTGTAACTATATCTATAATATGCATTCCTTCTGGTATATCTATATCTTTTACTTGAGATATTGCTGTTGAAACATCTCTTGCTGATATTCCTGCATATTTGTCTTTTGCTTCTTTTGTAATGCTATTTTGCACTATTGTAACATATTTTCCTGGTATTGTAACGTATGTAGAATTTATTTCCATTTCTATTTCTGATTCTGCATCTTTTACTAATTTAGAAATAGCTTCAACTATTTCATTTTCGTCTACTATTTTACCTTTTTTTATACCATTACACTTGCAACTTGTTGTACATAGGACTTCAATTTGGTTAAAATTATTCACTTCTCCAATAACCAAGCTTACTTTCGAAGTTCCAATGTCCATTCCTACGATTATATCTCCTATTGCCAAGGCTCATTCCTCCATTTTTTTACTGCTACTATTTGTTCATTAGAATATTACATTTTGAAAAAAATGTCAATAGTATTTGTAATATTTTTGTAATAAATTTGTAATATTTTTGAAACATTCGTCTGGTTTTAGCGCTTATTCTTTTGCAACTTCAACCTTTTCTGTTTTTTCAGTTTTTTTAGTCCTTTTTTGACTAAATTTGTCTATATAATATCTTCTTATTATTGCTAGGTTATTAAACATTCTTCCGACAAAAACTACTATTGCGGCCAAATAGATATCTACATTTAGTTTTTGTCCAAGATAAGTTAATAATATTGATAGTATGGCATTCCCGAAAAAACCGGAAACAAATATTTTTAAGTCAAAGTTCTTTTTTAATGTAGATGCTATTCCACCAAAAACGGAATCTAGTGCTGCTATAATTGCTATTGCTAAATAACCTGAATATGTATACGAAATCATTGGCATATTTATACCAATTAATGCACCTATTACACATCCTAATATTATTGCTATTAAAATCATATTTAACCTCCTATTTAATATATCTTCTATTGCTTATTCTTTAGTCAATTTTTATATTTCTGTCTTTATTCTGCTGTAACTTCTTGCATATATTTAATTTCATAGTCACCACTATATTTTGGTATTTCTACTCTGTTTTCAATTTCATAGCTTGCATTTATTCCTATTGATGTCATTCTATCTATAAATCCGCTTCCTCTCATACTTAATGTAGTAGATAACATTTCTTTATTTCCTATTGCTTTAATTACATAAGGTCCTTGTATTCTTTGAGAATCTATCATGATATAAGTATAATCTCCCATATCAATTATATCTGTACTTGAGATTACTCTATTTTCATTTATAGAAATAGCTTCAGCACCTGCATATCTTAATTCATTTACTAAATCTATCAAATATTCTGCTACAATTTGGTAATCCCCATCACTTAAAGATACGACAACTCCTTCTCCATACACATCAGTTTTTCCCACTAATAGATCAGATTCAGTTAATTCTTCGTCTATTAGTTCTGCTGCCTTTTCATTATCTTCTATCGTTTGATTATACTCTTCTATTCTATTATTTACATCTTCTACCTGAGCTTCTACTTCCTCAGCTTTTGCTCTCCACTCTGATAATTCCGTTCTAAGTTCAGATTCTCTCATTGTTTCAATTTCTGTTATGTCGGTTTGCTCTACTGTTCTAAACTGCATAAGCATAACACTTACAAGAACTATACAAACTACAAATACTACTACCGTTACCGCCGTAATATCTGCTCTAAATTTAAGTTTTTTCACTTGCCTTCTCTCCTTATTTATCTTCTTTTATGTATTCATAAGGTAAAACTCCTGAGTATCTAGAAATAGTTATATTATCTGACCTATTTACAACAGCTGTATTCCCATAACTTCTAATATAGTCAAGATATGAACCTGACCTTTCTAACGCACCATATAACCAGCTTTGAGAACCTATTGCTTTTATGATAAATGGATTTCCTACTCTTTCTCCATTTATCATTATAACATTTCCTTCGCAAGTAATTGCTGTTGTATTTACTATTCTTTGCCCGTTTACCTCAATTGCTTCTGCTCCAGCATTAAATAACTCATTTACTACCATTTGTATATCTACATAATGTATTATTTGCATTGATGGGTCTATAAGATTGTTTGTTGATGTAGCATCTTCCAAAGTAACCTCTACACCTTCACCAGAAACATTTGTATATCCTAAAGTCATATTATTTTCTTTTAACTCTTGCTCTTTTGCCTCTGCTTCGCTATCATTTTGAGTAGCTGCTTGTCTTACTTCTTCCAATCTTTTCTGTGCAGATTGCAATTCTCTGGTTGCATTATCATATCTTTCTTTCATTCTTAAAACTTGGTCTCTTAGGTCATTGTCAGCTAATGTTTGCGAAACCGTCGAGCCTGCTGAATTCATTGTTCTTATTTGCACACATAAAGCAATAGTTAAAAGTAAACACATTATTCCTAATGTTATTGCTATTTGCTTTTTCTTCAAATTTAATCACATTCCTTGTATAATATTTTAGGTTTTTAAAAGGTTCCCTATAAACCTTGTATGCGGTTTGACATATACCAAATTGTAATTCTTTTTCTTCTTTTTTCTTTTAAACTGTTTCTCTAAAATATGGCGATTCCGTATTTAGATTTACATTCAAGTATATAGTTCCCTCATTATCTTTTTCTTCTTTTAAGATTTGGTTTATCAATAAAACTTTTGTACTTAAATTTGATGTATCACCTAAGTAAATTGTTTTTTTCTCTTTTTCTAATGTAAGGATATAATTAGTTTTATCTGCAATATTAATTTGAGTAATTAATTCACTAATGTTATTATCTCCAATTGATACAGCTTCCATTATTCTAAGCACATCATTTAATTTTTCTAGATCGTCTGTTACTAGCCTGCTACCTTCTTTTATTTGCTCCACTGGAGTTTCATAACCAGAAATTATTGGATAACTGCCATTATTGCTTGTTATCTCCAATATATAACCTTGGTTATTTATATATGCGTACGCATTACCAATTGTTAGTGCATAAGTAGCAACTCTTTCTTCCACAGTAATTTCTACTTTATCTGGTAAGCTTCTACTTATTTCAACCGATTCTATATATGCATTCTGCTTTATATTATTTCTTACTTGGCTTGTACTAAAATTAAATATATTTTGGTTTATTGTTAATCCTGATAAACTTAATATTGTTTCAGAAGAAATTTTGCTATTGCCACTAACTTCTATTGAAGTAATATTAAAAATAGGAGATAGCATAGCATAAATTATTCCACCTATTATTATACAAAATAAAGTTAGCCATTTGCAAATTTTTATCACAAATTTTCTTCTTTTTTTTGCTAATTTTTGTCTTTCCGTTAGCTGTGTATTTTTGTTTTTCGGTTTTACATTTTTCCTTTTTTCCAAATTTTCTCTATTTTTTGTATTTCTAGAATTTGCACTTATATTTGTATTAGAATATCTTTCTTCATATAAATCTTCGTCATCTTGCAAATACTTATTTTTAATAACATCATCCGTGTAATCATTATAATCATTTTGCATATTATTTTTTTGCGTTTTACTATTTTGTGCTCCTTTATATGCAACTCTATCATTTCTCTTTTGTTTTATATTTTTTCTACTATATGCATCATAATAAGTATCATTCTGTCTTTTCTTCTGTTTTGCTTTAATTCTTTTTTCCTGCTTTAATCTCTTCTTTTCCTTTTTGCTTAATTTTTTCTTCTTATTTACAGGTTTTGGCTCGTCAAGTCGTTTTAGTCCAATTACAATCTCCTGGTCAAAACTAAATTTATCTTCTTTAGTTTCTTCTACTACATCAGCTACTTTTTTTTGTTTTTTATTTAATTTTTTATTCTTTTTATTTTCTTTAGTCTTAGTCGGCATTTGCTCACCTTCTTCTATGTATAACATTATAATACTGTAATATTACTTTTCTACAATAGTAATATTTGCTCCTAGTTTTCTTAATTTAACATCTAGATTTTCATATCCTCTTAAAATATATTCTATATTAGTAATTTGAGTAGTTCCTTTTGCAGCAAGTGCTGCTGTTACCAAAGCTGCTCCTCCTCTTAAATCTGTACTTGCAACTTTTGCCCCAGAAATTCTCCTTACTCCTTTAATTACCGCTGTTTTGCCTTCGACTGTTATTTTTGCTCCCATCTTTTTTAGCTCTGACATATATCTATATCTATTTTCAAAGATATTTTCCACTATTACAGACGTGCCTTTAGCAACAGTTAGTATACTTGCAAAAACCGATTGCATATCCGTTGGAAAACCTGGGTATGGCATTGTTTTTATATCTACTGACTTTAATTTTTTTGGTGCCTTTAAAATCACACTATTTTTTTGTTTTTCAATCTCGCATCCACATTCTTCTAACTTATTTATTACAGGAATAATATTATCTATAATTACATTATTTAGCTTTATTTTTCCTCCTGTAATTGCTGTCATACATAACAAACTTCCAGCTTCAATTCTATCTGGCATAACATTGTAACTAATGCTCTTAAGTTTTTTTACACCAGTTATTTTTATATTACTTGTTCCAGCCCCTTCAATCTTTGCTCCCATAGTATTTAAACATTTTGCTAAATCAATTATCTCTGGCTCCATTGCTGCATTTGTTATATTGGTTTCGCCTTCTGCAAAGACAGATGCAAGAATTATATTTTCTGTTGCTCCTACGCTTGGAAAATCCAAATCGATATTTGCCCCCACTATTTTATCACATTTGCATATAATAAATCCAGCATTTTCTGTAATATTTATACCTAATTTTTCAAAACTTTTTAAATGAAGGTCAATTGGCCTTGCTCCAATATCGCATCCACCTGGATACGAAAACGTTACTTCCTTGAATCTAGCTAGGATTGCACCTGCTAAAATAACTGTTGAACGCATCTGATGCATTAGATGTTCTGGTATTTCTCTTTTGGTTATATTGCTTGAGTCTATCTCTATTTTGTTCTTACTTTTTTTGACCTTGCATCCTAAAAATTTTAATATCTCTTGAGTAATTTTTGTATCTCTTATGTCTGGTACATTATATAACTTTGTTGTTCCTGCGTTTAGGATTGTAGATGCTAGTATTGGTAATGATGCATTTTTTGAACCTGATACTGACACTTCTCCTTCTAGCCTTCTTCCACCTTCTATTATGTAACTTAGCATTTTTACCTCCATTCGAACAATTATAGCTTTGCTAAAAATTTTTTAGATACTCTCTATTATTTAGTATTTTCTTTGCTAGTGCTGTATTGCTCTTTTTCATTTTTATTTTTGCTATATTTTATGTTTTCTTAACATAAACGGTGAATGTGCTTTTCTATATAACAAGGTTAAGTTTCCTTGGACTGTGCATATTCGCAAAGTCAATTTTCTTATAATTATTTGCAATAAGCTATATATATAAAGTTCTAAAACTTCAAGTTGTTTCTTGAAATTTTAGAACTTTTTTAAAATAATAAGTATTTCTTATTAGTTCAACTTGCAAAAATTTATTGCAAGTTCTTTTTATATTAATCAACAGTTAATAAGAAAATATCAACTTGAACTCACAAGAAATTTTTGTGAATTTTCCAAACTACTCTTTACCAGAATTTAACTTTCTTATTTCTTTAGCATTTTTATCAGATATAACTTTTTTACCTGTTTCCTTCTCTAGTTGCTCTTTTGCAATTTTAGCAATATTTCCTCCTTTTTTAACTGAATCTTCTGCCTCTTTAAATCCTTTACGATTTTTACTTTTGGATATTTCAGTAGAAGATGTTTCTGCAAGCATATTTAAAACAAGTTCCATGTTAGTCATATTGTCTCGTAAATTTTCTTTTTTTAAACCTTTTAAATTTTTATATTCTTTAACAGAATAACCACTCCAAGCTTGTGTTAAAATATTTGTTAATATTGCAAAATCCTTACTTGCACTTATTCCTTTTTCTTTTAATTCGTCTGTAAATTCTTTTCTTATATCAATAGTTTTTAATCTTTGATTTATCCATTCTTCTGAATATCCTTTTTTTCTATATATATCTAATGCTCTATTTATTGCTATTTCTGGATCATATGCTTCATCTATTCTTTCTTTTCCAACTTGTGCTAACCATAATTTAAACGGCTCTGCTTTTTTAGATGGTATTGATTGAATTAATCTTAAAACCTGCTCTGTATTCATTACATCGGTATCTCTTAATTTTCCATCATATGCTCTCATTTTCAACTGGTTAGTAATACTAACCAGTTCACTACCTTCTTCATTTAGCTTATTTTTAAGCCATTTCCAATAGTTTCTTGATTTTTGATAATCATTATCTGTTAATACTGCTATCACATCTACAACAGAAAAATACCATTTTTCTTGTTCATCATCCCATTTTGCTCTAATTTTTTTATCTTCAAATAATTTTAATTCATTATTTTGTTCCATTGCTACCTCTTTTCCTTAAGTTGTTCGGAAATTCCGAACAACTTAAAATCTCTTTTATTTCTTCTATTTATATCATAATTCTAATAATTTTTCAATATATTTGCGAAAATTTGTTCTTATTTTTATTTATATTTTTCTTGTATTCTATCAGATATAATATCGGTGAATACCTGTTTATAATCTTGAACATCACCAATATTTGATTTTGGACATATAAAAACTGCAATGGTAGTTTGTCTTTTTGCTTCTTATCCTTATCATTCTTTTTTGTCATTTTCAGAGTATTCACCTACCTTTCTATCAATTGTATTCGTTTCTTGTTTGTCCTTATTACTAAAACTACAAGTGGTAAATCAAATACCCATTAGGTTTGAATTATTTAAAATAATCCAAAATAATTTTACAATTAATAATTGAAGTATTTAAAATTGAATTACAAAAATTAAATCAATTATATTTTTAAATTTACTAATATCAAAAATAGAAAGCCATCTCTAGCTTAAAAATCAAGAGAGAATTTCATTTTGGAAGTTCTCTCTTGATTTTTATTCTTATAATTGTTATTCTGTTGCTTTTAACTTTTTTATTTTTTTCTCATTTTCTGCAATAACACTATCATAATATTTTTCAAGTTTCTTTAATCTATCTATTGATAACATATTTAATAATTCTTCATTTCCTTTTATTTTTTCTAGAAAGTTCTTCTTGTCAATTACAGAATTTACGGCTTTTGTATCAACTTTTATATTATCAGTAAAATCACTTTGCTTTTCATTTTTTTCTTCTGCTATTTCATTTACAAGCTCTTGTTGAACATAGTTATATTGTTCTTCTTTTTTTCCAAACAATCTTTTAAAGAATTTTTTTATTTTTATTATAAAACTTTCTTTATACTCTATCATTCCATTATTATTCATTCTAAAACTCCTTTTTGACTACTTAATTTATCTATTTCTGCCTGTTGTCATTCAATTATCTTTTGTTGTTCTACTGTCAATGGATATCCACTAACATTATATGTTTTTTCTGTTTCTTGTTCCATTTTATTATCCTCATTTTTATTTCTGTGGTGTCTCTAGAAGTTTTCTTAACCTATTTATTTCTTCTTGTTGTGCATCAATAGTTTGCTGTTGTTCTAATAATCTTTGTATTAGTTTACTTTTCTCTATATCTTCTTTTATTTGTTTTTCATTATTTTCAATAATTCTTTGATTTTCATCAATCATCCTTTGTAATTGTTCTGGTGCCATATCTTCAAAATTAATTTCTTTTTTCTTTTGTTCATCATTTACAGCTACTTGTTTTTCTGTTTCATCTTTGTTTTCAGATGTAATATCTGTTTCATCTTTTTCTGTTTCTTCTTGTAGTTCATCATCTTCTCCAAATAATTCTCTAAATTTTTTCTCTCTTTCTTCACTTAATTCTTGTTGTCTTTTTTCTTGTTTTTCAATTATCTCTTTCTCTAATTGTTCTTTTGTTTTAAAAGATATTCCAAATTCTTGCATTTTAGCGACAATTTCTTCAAAATTTCTTTTTCCTAAATTTCTAACTTTCCTTAATTGTTCTTCTGTCATATTTGCCAAATCTTCTAAATAGTTTATTCCCCCTCTTTTTAAACAATTATATGGTCTTATAGAAAGTCCAACATCTCCAATATCTAATCTTTCTTCCTCTTCGTTTCTCTTTTTTCCCATAATAGTTCTCTCTTCTTCTTTTTTCTTGTTCCCTTTTCTTGTTCTTGCTTTTTCTTGAATTTCCTTTAACTTGCCCAAGTTTTCAGATAAATCACCATTTTGTAATTGAATATTTTTTTTAATTTTCTCAATTATCTGTCTTTCTTTATCTGTCAAGTATTTATCACCTTCTAGTTTAAGAGTGATCTTATTTTCTCTATCTGGATATCTTAATCTTCTAAGTGCTTTAAGCTTTATAGGAGAAACTCCTCCTCCTGTTATTCCTAATTCTCTGCCTACGTTTTCTAATGTTGTAGGTGTTTTTCCTTCCTTTAATCCATATATACTTTCTATCACATATTTTTCTCTTTTGCCTATTTCTTCAAGTGCTTTTTGCAATCCTTTAGATGAATAGAAAAACACGCCTTTTTCACTTGTTTTTATTCCCAATATATCTCTATATAAATTATCATATCCAATATTAGAATTATCATCAATATCAACTACATTTCTTATTATTCTCCCTTCTAACTTTCTATCCTTTTTATCTTCAATTTTCCCTGTATTATGCATTTCATAAAAATTATCTAGTGTACCAAATTTTGTTAATAAGTAATCTATGTCTTTTTCTATTATTCCATATCTTTTTGCTAATTCTTCTATTCTTGTTGAATATCCAAAAACTCCTCCAATTTCTCCTTCTTTGCCTCTTTGCACTTGTTTTTCATTTAATTTTCCTTGATGTTTTCTATATCTTACATAATCATAATATCTTTGCGTTTTTTCATATTCTTCTTGAATTTTCCTAAATTCTTCATCTGTTCTGGCATATTCCCTTAATTCTTCATCTGTTGCAGTAGGTGTTATTTTTATTTTTGGATATTTTCTTCTCCACTCAACTAAACTATCAATTTTTTCATCTATTGTTGAATCAATTTTCCTTTCTAAAATGCCCATACTTTCCAATTTTTCTAATTGTTCTTTTGTTAGATTAATTTTTACTTTGTCACCTTCTCCATCATTCATTCTATTTAAACTATTTCTTATTTGTATAGCCCATTGTCCTATTGGATATCCCTTAAAAGTTGTATTTCCAACTAATTCTTCTCCTGTTTTCATAAATTCTTCAAATATTTCTATTTTCTGTTCCAATTTTACTTTACTTCTTTTTGACAATTCAGTTATTTTTTCTGCTATCTCTCTAAATTCTTTTGTTGTATCAAAAATTGAAAGTTTGCTTTTTCTGTAATTTTCTGTTCTTTCTGTTCCCTCATTTTCTTTATATTTTCTCATTTTTTCTGCAAAATCTTCTATTATTTTGCAAGAATCAAAATTATTTACTAAATCAAGTACAACAGGACTTTTATCTCCTCCAACTGTCAATGCTCTACCTAATTGTTGTGTATAAATTGTTGGAGAAAATGTTGGGCGCATCATAACAACACCATCTAAATCTTTTATATGGTATCCCTCATTAAGCATATCAACTGCATATAATAACTTTAATGTTCCTTCTTCACTATCTTGTTCAAATTCAGTTAAAATTTTATCTGATTCTTTTATTTTTGATGAAATACCTCTAATTGTTATATTAGAATTAACTTCTCCAAACATTTTTTGTGCTTGTTTCATTTTTTCGTTCATATCTTCAATGTTTCTGCAAAATATCAAATACTTTCCACTCTTATTTTGCATATGTTCAGAAAACAATTCTGGTAAATTTTGTGTATTTTCATCTAATTTATCTTTTAAAATATTTAATAATTTTTGTGCTTCTTTTCTTCTATCTTCATCTTTTATTTGGTCTATATTTGTTTGCATACTTTCAAGTTCTTCATCATAACCATACAATGCACTTACATAAGATGCTTTTGGGAGTATTTCTCTTTCTATTGCTTCCTCTAATGTCATTTCAGATGCAACATTATTTTCAAATAATTCATCTGCCATATCTCTTAATCCATCAGTATATCTTACTGGTGTTGCAGATAATCCTAATACACTTGCTCCTTCGTTTCTTTGAAGTAATCTTTCAACGCCTTTTCCCCATTCTGGTGCTCCACAATGGTGAAATTCATCTAAAACAATAATATCAGCATCAAGTTCTTGTATTTCCCCATCTGTCAATCCCGCTAATTTTTGATAGGTTATTCTTTTAAGTTGAGGAAAATCTTCCATTGTCATTCCCTCTGCAAAAATGTTCTTCTTTACATCATGCAATATAGGATTTGATGGTGCTACATATATTGCTTTCTTTCCTTTATTTTCTTCTAACAATTTTAAAGCAATATACATTTTTCCTGTTCCAGTTGGGTGTATTACAGCAACCTTATTTGATTCCTTTAATTTATCAGTAACTTTTTGATATGTTTCCACATTATGTGGCTTTAACCTTATAGACATTTATAATTTCTCCTTTTATTAAATATAAATCCTCTTTTCAATTATAACATATTTATTACAAAATTTGTTAGCAGAATCCTATTTTCTTGGTATAACTCATTAATCAATCTATCTTTTGGTTTAATAATCTCTATATGACAATTTGTTCCAGCTTTTTTTATCATTTTGCCGACGTCGGCAAAATGGTGCAATGTATTGATATTACTCCTTCCTACCACTTAACCACCAACTTATTTACTTTGCTATTAATATAATTCTCAAGTTTTCCCATAAACACATCTGGCACTATTTCTTTTTTTGCTACCATATCTAGGCCTTTTTCCCAACTTGCTGTAAGCTTTGGATTAAGCATATCAGGCATTGAATTATTTACTACATCATAAATTGCTTCTCCTTTTTTAGTTGGAGTAATTATTTGTGTTTTTGTGTTAATGGCAATATAGCCAATCCTTTCTAGTTTTTTCATTATTTCTGCTCTTGTAGCACTTGTTCCAATTCCAGCTCCCTTTATTTGTTCTCTTAATTCTTCGTCTTCTATTAGCTTTCCGGCGTTTTCCATTGCTAAAATTATTGAGCCGGAATTATATCTTGAAGGTGGGGTTGTTTCTGAAGTTTTTATTTCAAAATTAATAACACCTATTTCTTGTCCTTTCTTTAGTGAGTTTAAAATGGCTAAGTCCGCTTCTTCATTATTCACATTGTTTCCTGCACTGTTTTCTTTCTGTAAATTCTGTACATTATGTATATTTTTATCTGCATTTTCAGTTTCTTTTTTTGCTATATTTTCCACATTTTCTACATTTAGGTGCAATTCAACTGAATCTGTTTTGGACATTCCATTATTACTTTTTAATTCAATTTCTTTCTCATTTGCCTGGCTTGTTTTTCCTTCCCCTCCTTTTCTTTCTCTTAGCACTTCCAAATAGCCTTGTTTTACACAAACCTTGCCACTAGCATTAAACTCTTCATTTTCTATATTAATTTTTACAGATATTTTATTAAATTCTGCTGGTGGATAAAAAATACTTAAAAATCTTTTTGTAATTACTTTATATACTTGTTTTTGTAAATCTGGCAATTTGTCAAAGTTCTCGTACCCCTGACCTGTTGGTATTATTGCATAGTGGTCTGTTATTTTACTATCATTTACATATTTTGTTTTTGTTAAATCTGTTTTGTATTTTTCTTCTGCCATCTTTTTTATATATCCCTGCACTTCTGCATCTTTGTAACCTTTTGCAATTCCATTTAGGTTTTTTGAAATAACTTTAGCAATTGCAGTTGAAAGTACTCTTGCATCAGTTCTAGGATATGTAACCAACTTTTTCTCATACAAATTTTGTATAATCTCCAATGTTTCATCCGGCTTTATTTTAAATCTTTTTGTACATTCATTTTGTATCTCTGCCAAATTAAATAGTAGTGGTGCATTTTCCTTTGTTTTACTCTTTTTCACTTCTGTTATTATCGCCTTTTTCCCTTGTAAAGAAAGAATAAAGTCTTTTACATCCTTTTCATTTTTAAAGCCAGACTCATTATATAGTTTTGGAGATTCCCACATTTTTGATTTTTCACTTACTTTCCATTCGGCTTTTAAAGAAGAACCTTCTTTTCCAAATTCTCCAATTACTTTATAATATGGTACCTTAACAAAGTTTCTGATTTCTCTTTCTCTTGATACAATCATTCCAAGTACACAGGTCATAACTCTTCCAACTGAAATAGATATTTTGTCCTCGTTTAAATCTTTTGCTACTCTTTTACCATATATTATTGAAAGAAGTCTAGAAAAATTTATACCTATCAAATAGTCTTCTTTTGCTCGTAGATATGCCGAATCTGATAAACTATCATATTCAGATAAGTCTTTTGCTTGTTCAATTCCTCTTTTTATTTCTTCTTCTGTTTGAGAATCTATCCATACCCTTTTTCTGTTTTGCTTTTTTATTCCAATTTGATTTTCTACTAATCTAAAAATATATTCTCCTTCACGTCCAGAGTCGGTTGCAACATAAACAGAATCTACATCTTCTCTTGATAGTAGACCCTTTATTACATTATATTGTTTTTGCACATTTGGAATAACTTCATACTTATATTCCTTAGGCATAAAAGGAAGAGTATCTAATCTCCAAAATTTTAGCTTTTCGTCATAAGCCTCTGGATATGACATAGTAACCAAGTGTCCTACACACCAGGTTACTATCCAACTTTCGGATTCTAAATACCCATCTTTTCTTGTTCCGTTTATTTTTAGTACCTTTGCAAACTCCATTGCAACTGAAGGTTTTTCTGTAATCAATATCTTCTTTGCCATTTCCGCCTCTATATTCTTTTGATTTATGTTTTTTACTCAAAAAGCACTATGTCCATTTTTGAAGTAAATTCTCCATTGCCATAAGCATACACTATGTATAGCTCTTGGTTAGGTCCTAAAAAGTAGCCTGTGGCATAATCTACTGTATATATTAAGCTATTTAAATCTCTTATATATACTTGGTCATACCCCATACTTTGTAATGCTTCATCTTCTTGGTTTGCTATTGTAACAACTTCTTTAATTTTTGCATTTACTTCATCTCTGTTTAGTTGTTTTAGTGTTATTATATCATTTAAAGATACCTGTTCATTTGTCCTTAAATTATAATTATATGTTTGAACTATAATTCTTTGTGAAGAATTACCTTCCTTTAAAGTAGACCTAATTACCAAAGATAGTATGTCACTATTTACATAAGCAGTAAAATCAATACTATAAATCGTTTTTGTAGAGTAATCTTCCTTTTGTAAAATTTCATTAGCCTTATTTATAAACGTAGCCTGTGTAGTTTCGTTTAAAGTAGTGGCTAACTCGCTATTTATATTTATTGCTGGAATATGTATATTAATATCATAACCATCCGTACTTTCTTGCCTATCATAAGCAGAAAAAACTATTTCTTGGTCGGGATTTAATTTTTGTATTCCTGTGGTATCATAGCCATTAAGATTTAGTGTATTAGTAAACAAATCATTAAAATCATTTATTATCTCTGTTTGAGTAAGCTCTTGAATTTGGTTAGTATGTTGCACATTTGCAAAATCAGTTTCCTCCGAATCAGCTATTACTTGCGCATAAATTCCTGCAATTATTGCAAATACACAAAATACACTAATTAATATATATAATATTTTTGGATTTTTCATTATTTCACCTTTTTCTACATTATTTCTACAATTATAGTATACAACATTAGCTTTTAAAATTCAATTATTCTTTTAATTTTATGTTATAATTCACGACTTATTTTTAGAGAAGAAGTATATATTTTTTTCTTTTTATTGGAGTGCTTAAGGTGGGGACCGACAAGTTTACAAACTGTTATGTGAATGAAATGAACATTTACAGTTTGTACGCAGTTGGGGGCCGGAAATAAAAATAAAAAAATATATACTTCTTCTCGGTATTAATAGGAGCAACTTTATTCACATAAAATTCACCTAATATTTATTGACTTTAACGCCATTTTAAGGTATTATATAATATGTATTAAAATGTATATAAAGGAGAAATCATAAATGTTATGTTCAGACTGTAAAAAGAATAATGCAGTTGTATTTATTAATAAAAAAGATGATAATGGAAAAAACACTTTAGAAGGATACTGCTATGATTGCGCCAAAAAAAGAGGTATTAATCCTATTGACGCTCTAATGAAACAGGCAAATCTTTCTGAAGAAGATTTAAATAATATGACACAGCAATTTGAAGCAATGTTCAATGATATGTCAGAAAATATGAGCTTTTCTGATTTAGAAGAAAGTGTAGATAATTCTTATGACCCTGAGGAACCAAATAAGAGCTTTCAGTTTGGAGCAATACCTCTAGGCTCTATTTTTTCTAATATGGCTGGTGGAAATTCTGGAGATACAAATTCTTCACAAGAAAGTAGTTCAACTAGCAAGAAAAAAGTTAAAGTAGATAAAAAAGCTACTAAAAAGAAAAAAACTCTAGAAACTTTTGGTACAAATTTAACTTTAAAAGCTAGAAACAATCAATTAGATGCTGTTATTGGTAGAGATAAAGAAATTCAAAGAATTATACAAATTCTAAATAGACGTTCTAAGAATAACCCTTGCTTAATTGGTGAACCTGGTGTTGGTAAAACTGCAATTGCTCAAGGTTTGGCAATTAGAATTGCAAATGGTAAAGTTCCTGCAAAGCTATTGAATAAAGAAGTTTATCAATTAGATATGACTGCAATAATTGCTGGTACTCAATTTAGAGGGCAATTTGAAGCTAGAATGAAATCCATTATTGATGAGTGTAAATCTTTAGGTAATATTATATTAGTAATTGACGAAATACATAATATAATTGGTGCTGGAGATGCCGAACATTCTATGAATGCTGCAAATATTTTAAAACCATCTTTAGCAAATGGAGAAATACAATTACTTGGAACAACTACACTTAAAGAATATAGAAAATATATAGAAAAGGATTCTGCATTAGAAAGAAGATTCCAACCAGTTATGGTTGCTGAGCCATCTGTATCTGATACAATTAATATATTGGATGGAATAAAAAAATATTACGAAGATTATCACAAAGTAAAAATTTCTACTGATGTAATTAGACAGGCTGTAATAATGTCTGAAAAATATATACACGACAGATTTTTACCAGATAAGGCAATTGATATTTTAGACGAGGCTTGTTCAAGAATAAATCTTGAAAACAAGGAATTGTATGATTTAGAATTACTAAAAAACGAACTAGCTAAAGTTCAAGAAGAAAAAGAAGAAGCAGCTCTTGCTGATTCAACAGAGGACTACCAAAAAGCTGCCGAATTAAAGACTAGAGAATGTGCTTTAACAGAAAAAATAGAAGATTTATCTAAAAAAATGGAGCTTAAAAATTTAACGGTTCAAGATATTGCAGAAGTAATAGAAAGCTGGACAAAAATTCCAGTTAAAAAAATCACAGAAGCAGAAACACAAAAATTGCTTAACTTGGAAAATAATTTGCATAAGAGAATAATTGGTCAAAATGAAGCTGTTGCAGCGGTTTCTCGTGCAATTAGAAGAAATCGTGCAGGATTAAAAAGTACTAAAAAACCACCTTCTTTTATATTTGTTGGACCAACTGGTGTTGGTAAAACAGAGCTTGCTAAATCATTAGCTTACGAAATGTTTGGTAATGAAAACTCAATAATTAGAATAGATATGTCAGAATATATGGAAAGTCATTCAACTTCTAAACTTATTGGTTCACCTCCAGGATATGTTGGATATGACGATGCAGGTCAGCTTACAGAAAAAGTTAAAAGAAATCCATATTCAATTATTTTACTTGACGAAATTGAAAAAGCACATCCAGATGTGTTTAATATACTACTTCAAGTATTAGACGATGGAAGGTTAACCGATGCTCAAGGTAATACAGTAAGTTTTGAAAACACTATTATAATTATGACATCTAATGCTGGTTCAAACTTAAATACCAATTCTATTGGTTTTGGTGGCGGACAAGTAAATAACAACAATATTTTAAATGCACTAAAAGATACATTTAGACCAGAATTTTTAAACAGAGTTGACGAAATAGTTGTATTTAATCAATTATCACCTGAAGAATTACTTCAAATAGTAGATTTAATGCTTAACGACACACAAAAATCTTTACAAGAAAAAGATATATTTATGGAAGTATCTTTAGATGCTAAAAAGTTCTTATTAGAAAAAGGAACGGACATAAAATACGGTGCTCGTCCTTTAAGAAGAGCTATTCAAAGATATTTAGAGGATGAATTGTCTGATATGATATTAAGATCTGAGCTATCTAATGGTAATACTGTAACAGTAGATTTAGGAGATAATAAATTAAACTTTACAATAATTTAGTTTATAAGAAAGGAGTATATACTATTTTATTAAATATAGTATAAAAAGAAGATGTTAAAAAATATTCCAAACGCACTAACAATAGTAAGATTTATATTAGTACCATTTATAGTTTATTATATTTTAACTGGTCAATACATAACTGGATTTATAGTATTAACTATTTCTGGTTTAACAGATATACTAGATGGATGTATTGCAAGAAAGTTTAATTTTATAACTAACTTTGGAAAATTAGTTGACCCACTTGCAGATAAAACCACTCAAATAGCAGTACTTGCATCTTTGACATTTAAAAATATAGTTCCTTTATGGATTTTAATTATAGTATTTATAAAAGAAATTCTTATGGTAGCAGGAGCATCATTTTTATATGGAAAAAAATTGGTTGTATCTAGCAGATGGTACGGAAAACTTGCAACAGTCCTATTTTATGTAGCAATAGTTTGTTCTTTGCTTATAGAATATTGTAATGTAAATCCTAATATTACAAAACCATTATTTGGTTTTAGTAATTATATTTATATAGACGATTGCATATATTACCTAGCAGTTTTAACAACAATCTTTTCTTTAGTAATGTATTTTAGACAATTTTATCAACAAGGTTACTTAAAAAAGGAAAACTTAAAAATAGATAATTCTGAGAATTCAAAAAGTTGAACGTTTTGGACACTCCTTTTCGTTCAAGTTTTTAAACAAGTGGGACACTCCTAAAAGTTCAAGTTCTTAAACATTTAGGAGTGTCCCAAACGTTCAAATACTTAAACTTTTAGGAGTGTCCCACTTGTTCAACTTTACTCGTAGTCTTCCAAAAATTCTACTAATTTTGTATGTCCTATAATTTCTATTCCTGCTTGTAAGTTTTTTATATCTTCTTCTGGTAAGTACTGTGTAGATATTTCTGTGTCTTCCTTTAGAGTTTTTACTCCATATTCGTCCATAACATATATTCCAATCACTCCATTATGTTCTTGTACCCAATAATGCTCTCCACAATTTCCGTTTTCAGTTTTATATAGTGTAATTTGCGTTGGAGAAAATTCTTCTATTTTCCATTCAGGATATGCTTTTTCTACATCTTCCCTACTTTTATTTATCAATTCTTCTGATATATCTTCCGATTTTCTTATAAGATGGTCACAACTTTTATAATATATTTTTGTAATTAATATTGCATTTGGTGATATATTTGTATTTGTTGAAGATGTTTCGATTATGTTTGAATTATCTATTTGGTTATTTGAATTCTCAATTGTATTGTCATTTGCTAATTGTTTTTCACTTGTAATATCTGTTCCATCTGTTTTGTTTTGATTTACACTATATATAGCAAATCCCACTCCTAAAATAATTCCAATGACAATAGCAATAATTATAAGAATAATCCAACTTTTTTTCATATATCTTCACATTCCTCTCTGCATTCTAAAATTTAGTATTATTATGGCAATTTTTTCAAAATTTATTCACTTTATGCTATAATTACAAAAATGCTCATATATATTCACATTTATAAGCCGTTAAATGTTTTTACATTAATTTTTCTCCTATTATAACTTATCTGTATTTCTCCATATAAGTCTGTTCTATAAATATAATCTGTATATTTTTGGATTTTATCTAAAGTTATTTGATGAGGATGACCAAATTTATTATCTACACCTGCTCCTATTAATGCCATTTTAGGTTGTACAAGCTCTAGGAACTGTTCTGTACTAGATGTCTTTGATCCGTGATGTGCTACTTTTAGAATCTCAGATTTTAATTTGTCAGTATTCTTATACATTTCGCATAATCTATTTTCAGCTACTTCTTCAATATCACCTGTAAATAATATTCTAAGTCCTAAAGAATTAAATTTTGCAACTATTGAGTTATTATTCAAAATATTTTCTTTAATCAAATTATCTTCTGGGAATAAAATTTCAAAATATGAATATTTATCTATTTTTACCACATCACCTTTTTCTACTAGTATTATATTGGTTTTCTTTGATTGTGTTATTTCTACAAGTTTTTTTAGATTTTCTGAGTTTTCTCCCTGCTTAGATATAATTATATTTTTTACTTTTAAGTTTTCCATTATATAAAATAATCCACCAATATGGTCACTATCCAAATGTGAAATTAATATATAATCTATATTATTTATCCTACGGTCTAAAAGATATGGCAAAAGTATCCTTTCTCCTACATCAAAACTTCCAAATTCACTTCCTCCACCATCTATTAAAATAGTTTTATTAGTTGGTGTTTTTATTAAAGTGCAATCCCCTTGTCCCACGTCAACAAAGTATATTTCTAATCTTTTTTGTAAAAACATAAAGAATATGCTCGATAAAAAGATAAAAACTAAGACTGTACTAATTATTTTTTTCAAATTATTGGTTATTTTGATTTTTTTGTTTCTTTTGTTTCTATTCTTTTTCATTTCTTCTCTTGATCCATTATATTGTCTTTTCTCCACTCCATCTTTCTGTTCGTTTCTTTTTTCTTCTTTTGTATGCTTTATATCATTTATTTTCGAAGTTTCATTTTTCCATTTAAGACTTTCTTTGCTAATATCTTTCCAAGTAAATTTTTTTTGAATAACATTTGTCCATAGACTTTTTAACTCTCTAACTTTGCTCCAATTAAAAATCGCGCACAAAGCCACATAATACGCTACACATTCTAATAAATATGGTGTTTTTATATACACTAAAGAAAATGGTAGTTTAGCAGAAAAATTTGCTATTCCAAGTAAAATGCTCAAACATACATTTAAGAATATTCCAATAAATTTAGCAAGTGGGAAAAATGTTAAAGACACAAAATATACTACAAATCCTAGTATTGTTGCAGCTTCCATAACTGGTCCCGCTAGTATATTTGATATCCAGAATGTAAACGATATAGTGCTAAAAGAATACGCCATTACAGGGATTATAATCAAATTTGCAGAAAGTGTAATGCTAAAAGATTCAATGATGTATTTTATAATTTTGTTTGACTTTTTATTTAATTTTCCATTCAAGAAATTTGAGATTTTATCATTTAATATAACTATTCCAATAGTCCCAGCAAATGATAGTAAAAATCCTAAATCAGCAACGTAGTATGGATTGTAAATTAAAATTAACAATGAAGAAATGCCCAAGTTATTTATTGTATCCGATTTTCTATGTAACAAGCTTGCTAGTAGTACTAAAATTCCCATTATACTCGCTCTTAAAACTGATGGCGTAAAACCTGTTATTGCTGTAAAAAATAATAGAAATATAATTGTTATTATTTTAGTGCTTTTTTTATTCCTTTTTCCCAAAGTAGACGAAAAAGCTGTAATTATATAAGTTATATGCGAACCGGAAACAGCAAGCAAATGCGTTAAATTACTTTTTTTAAAGTTATCCTCTGTTTCTTCAGATATTCCAATAGTATTCCCTATTAAAATTCCTATGCACAGTGCAGACTCTTCTTGTCCTAGCAATTTAGTTATGTTTTCTTTAACATTATTTTGTATCTGATTTATCGCTGTACTAAAAAAATCAATCTTGTTTTTCCCCAATATTTCTACACTGCTAGCTTCTATTATTCTATGAATATTTTTACTTTTTAAATATTCACTATAATCAAATCCCTTAAAGTTTCTTGCTTCATTTGCTTTTTCTATACTACCTACAATTAACACTTCATCCCCAAACTGTGGAATTTGTTCCAATTTTGAAGGATTTTTTAAATCAACTAATAACTTTGTAT
Source organism: uncultured Clostridium sp. (assembly GCA_930991035.1). Lineage (GTDB taxonomy): Bacteria > Bacillota > Clostridia > TANB77 > CAG-508 > CALXVA01. The sequence continues at coordinate 25,765 of CAKNRV010000017.1, forward strand.
TATTATAACTTTCTTCTCCATCTACTTCTTTTACTATTATTGTATATGTATATTTATATTCCTTATCTTCTGGCTCAGATGCAATTACAGCTCTAACTTTAATATCAGTATACTCGCCAGTATATTTATTTTCAAATTTTACATCAATATATCTTACATATATTGCTCCCAATAAAACAATGCATAGATATATAATCCACTTTTTATTTCTAGTAAAAAGGCAAATAATTATACATAGGACTATAATTGCAAAGCACAAAAAGACTATACTTATCTGTAAGTATAGTCCAATTAATATTGCTATTATATATGCTAAAGTGGCAATACAAATTGGTCTATTTATATTATTTCTTCCTTTCTATTGCCCCCGAATTTGATTTTTTTTACATAACACATAATAGAATTATATAAGCAAGTGTAATAAAAGTCAACTATTATTTAAAATATTATTGATTCATTAGTTACAGGATAATGGTTTTACATTTTTATAGCTGAAAACCTTGTGCTTTTATTATAGTATTAAGCCATTAACTACTTAAAGCATTGTTTATTGCTATATTAACGAGCCTGCATACTGATATTCCATATTTTTCTCTTAACTTTTCTAATTTTGCATAAGAGCTTTCACGTATAAGAAAACTATGTGGCTCAGAAATTTCATTTTCTTTCTTTTTGTAGACATTTATATCTTCCGTTTCAATCAATTCTAATATTGCTATATTCACAATCTTATTAATAGAAGCATCATATTTTATGTTAGCAATTTCTTCTAATTTTTCATATAAACTATTATCTATATTTATTTTCTTAGATATTGTTTTTTCTTTTTTTAATAAATATTTATCTAAAATCTTCAATAGTAACACCTCACAGTAAAACGCTATATTTTGATAAATTAAACATCCATACCTTCCTCTATTAATGCATTTCTAATTGCAATATTAACTAACATATAAATTGGTACTCCGTATTTTTTCTTTAATTCATATAATCCATTTAGTAAGCTTTCCCTTAAAAGAAAAGTTCTAGTTAAAGTAATACTGTTTTTTTCATAAGTTTTTATATTTTCGCTTTTTATTAATGTTTCTATTGCTGCATTTACCAATTTATTAATTGATGCATCATATGTTTCTTTTGAAAGTTTTTCTAACATCATATAAAAGTTCTCATCAATTTCGATAGTTCTAGAAATTATTTTTTCTTTTTTATCAAATTTATCAAAACTAGACATTCTTACCACCTTTTTTATTATACAATATTGTGATATTTTTATTAATCATTGCAGAATATTCCATTTTCCAATCGTATACAGTTGATTTTTTGTTTTTTATTATGTATAATATAAGAAAAGTGACTTCGCGAATATGCACAACTTAAAAATAAAAGGAGGATTTTTGTTGAAATTGCGAAAAAATAAATCTAATATAAATATTTTATATAAAACTCATATCGATAATATTATAAGCAGGAACATCAAAGATTATTTAAAACTTTTTGAACATTTTAATGATTTACTATCAAATGTATCTAATGATAATTTAAGAAAAAATATATTATTTTCTTACTTTGAAATAGAAAAATTATTAAGAAAGGAACGATATTTTATGAGTAAGTTATATGAATGTTATCTTGATTTAAAAGCTAATGAAGCAAATTCAGATAATACATTATACATTTTTAAATCCGGTATATTTTTTATATTTTTAGATAATGATGCACAAATAGCATCAAAGCTATTAAATTTAAAAATCACTTTTTTAACCGAAGATGTAATAAAATGTGGCTTTCCAATTAATGCTTTAAAAAAATATACTAATATTTTAAAAAGAACATCTTATAGTTTTAAAATTGTAGATAATATTAAAAACTTAAGTTATTCTATTAAAGATTATGAGCTAGATCAAGATACCAAAGAATTATTATCTAAAATTGCTAGTATTGAAACAAACTCTCTATCAGTTAAAGAAGCATACGACTTTATAGACATTATAAAGAATTCCGCTAATTTAATAATAGGAAAGGATAACAGTAATGCAAAGTAATAATACAAATGCCAAAAGCAAATCAAATTTATTAATATATCAAAAATATCTTGAACTTATTTATTATACAAATGATATTTTAAAAAAATATCCTAAATCAGAAAGATTTTCTTTAGTAAAAGAAATTAAAAACACTTTATATGGCGGGCTAAGACTTTTGATGTATGCCATTAAAGTATACAATAAACAAGAAAAAATAAAATATTTGAATGAATTTTATATAACTATCAACTTATTAAAAGTACATATTAGATTGTCCTATAAGCATAAATATATAACAATGCAAAATTATGAATTATGGAATAATTTAATAACTAATATTTGTAATCTGTACAAATATTGAGTAGGGATTTCCGTCCCTACTCTTTTAAATACTCTATCAATCTAACTTATATCTATATATTAGACTTCCCGCATCAATTTCTTATAGCATATCTTTGAGGCGATATAACTATTAAGGCTAATTTTCCCTTCTTTTAGTAAATACAATCTTCTTTTCATTTTTCTTTTTACAGTTCTCCTTTTAGCATATTGTCCATAGAGATTTCTTCCTAAAAAGCATATATTTTCATTACTAGTATAAATACGTGTTTTAGCATTTAACACCAATTTTTCTTTTGCTAAAAATTCTCTTATCTTTTCTAAGCAAAACTCCAAATATTCTTTAGACTCTGAAAATAATAAAAAATCGTCTTGGTAACGTACATATCCTTTTATTTTTAATTCTTCTTTAATAAAATGATCCATATCATTTAAATAAAAAATAGCTAATACTTGACTCGTCATACTGCCAATACCAATACCAGAATTATGACTGTCAATAACATCAAATACAATCTTTAGAGCTTTGGGATCTTTAATCTTTTTTCTTAGTTTCTTTTTTAAAATTTTGTGATTAATACTTAAGAAAAAGCCACTAATATCACATTTTAAAATATAATATTTTTTTGCCCTAGCTGAGAACTCTTTTCTATATCTATCCATATACTCCAATGCCTTTCTTGTACCCATACCCGGTCTACTAGCAACATTATATGGTACTAAGCACGGAAGAAGTGCAGGATACAAAATCTCTCTGGCAATTAAATGATTAACAATCTTATCCTTCATTCCCTGACTAACAATCGTTCTTTGTTTTGGTTCATATATAACAAATATGTTGTATTTTCCAACAACATATTTTTCATTTTTTAATTCTTCGTAAATATTATGAATCACTGTATTAGCATTTTTTTGCAACTGATGTACCTGCCTTTTATTTTTTGTATTACGAACTACTTCATAATAACAAGCTTTTATATTTTCTGGCTTATATATGTTTTTATATAAATTACTAAATCTCTTCAAAACCTGCCTCTTTTATTTTAAAATATAATACTAAATTTTGTTACTAAACAATGTCTATGCTTTCATTTGCTTTGAAATTCTAAAATATATTAGATTTTATCAAATTGCTTTTCTCCAACCTACCAAGCATTTTGAAATATTATCTAACTGTAGTCTTAATTTATGAATCATTTTTGTAGAAATCATTTTATTCTTTTCAATGATATGTAACAAAAAATATAACGTTTTCACTTTAGCAACAGCTTCATCAGCCATCTGTTTTTTATATTTTTTGTTATGACTAAAATTTCCCGCACTAATCCTTTCTAATAGCTCAAATGATGTTTTCACTAATTGTTTTTTTATCATTTCATGTTTTTTAGGAAAATTTGCAACATCGTCATATACTTTATCTATATATGTATAAGTATAATTTAAAAGTTTAAATTTTTCTTCCATAACAAATCCAAAGACATTGTTATCGAAATCATATTCTACACTTACATTATTCCATTCTTTGCTATTTTCTAATACTTGATTCTTTTCTATTCTTTCTTCTGGTTTCATTTTCTTTTTTTCCAATTTTCTTCTTATTTTTTAAGTTTTTGTACTTTTTTCGATAGTCGTCTATGCATCTTTCAATATCATAGATAAGATATAAGATTTCTCCACTATCAGAATTGGCTCTTAAAAACCTATTTATATTTTTCAGCTTGTATAGAATCCTTTTATAGTATAATCCATTTTGATAATAAATTTCATAACTATTATCTTTAAATTGCCTCATATATGTAATTTGATAATTTTGCATTTTATCAACAATAATGTAATTGATATGATAATAATCTAGCACACTAATTATTTCTTGTAGTTTATAGGATGGTACCCCACTGTATGCCGTAAAAACATTTTGGCTTTTCTGCCCTTTTCCTGCATTCTTATCAAAATAGTGTAATTTCTTAAACGTTTTTGCGATACGAAAATTGCGATATCTTATTTTTGATTTCATAACATATCCAAAAACAATGGCATCCTTTCCATAAGCATCATAAAAGCATTTTTCCCTGTCATTTGACATTGTCTTAACAATGACAAGATAATTTTCAAACTGTTTTTTGATTTCAAATTCAACAGTTTTCGACATTTTTCACTCCTACATTAAAAGTTTTTTATCGTTCGCAATTACTTTTTGTCGGAAGACTATATGTTTTAATTTTATGTTAGAGTGCTTAAGTTGGAACCGACAAGTTTGTACGTAGTAGAGGAAAGGAAAAATAAAATTAAAACATATAGTCTTCCGGCATTAATTGTAACACAATTTTAGAACCACTCACATTCTTAAGTGGCGAGACAGTAACAGAGATTTATCCCTTTCGACATTACAATATAAAATTGAATTACTACTAACAAAAAATCTCATCTATCTTTTCTTTAGGGTGTTTACAAAAGTCTATTAAGAGATTGCCATTTATTATAATTTCTCCTTAAATTTGAGTTACTTCTTCCCAGAATTATATTCTGGTGCACTCAGAAAATAATAAAATAACAGCTTTTCTTTTTTGTGCTTTACTATTTTGTCAGACTTTCTTTTTATAGTAAACACTTACAAGGACATTGGTTTGTTTCTATAGCTTCGGATATGTAACTTTTGAGCTGCAAACAACTAAAAAATATAGCCGAGCAACTAGGTTGGCATATCAAAAGTTTTATAGAATCTGCAAGACTGGGCGCAAGCCATAGCAATTAGAGTTCGTTCCAGTGTTTGAGTTAAACACGTTGCTTGTGCTTAATGCTCCACTGCCAGACATATAGCGGAAGTTGAAGTTAGCGTTGTTCCAGTTCGCGTTCACGCAGCGCGACGAAAGCCAGAATCAAAGAGTCCTTCAGGCAAAAAAATCTTTATCAACCATGCCCTATATATTTTTGTATATAATTTAGTACATTTGAAAAATCTTTTTTTCCACATAATGCATCACATTGCTCCATAATTTCATTTAATTTTAGCTTGTCCATACAATATTTTTCTGAAGCAATATATCTTCTTTGATAAGTATTTAATTTTTTAAAATCTTTAACAATATCACTTTTATCTTTTATTTTTATTACATAATTTATTTTTTTATCTTCTAAATCTAACAAAACTTTATCCAGAGAATTTCTAGGAAATCCAGTTTTAGGAACATATACTTCTTTTTCTTCTTCTGTCTTATATAATTTATTAATAAATTTAAATCTAAACAGATAACATAGAAGATATGCATCTTTACCATAAACATTATAGAAATTCCCGCTTAGTACTAGTAATATGGAATTAGGATATTTCTGGTGATATTCTGTTTCCATATCTCTTATATACTCATATTTTATCATTTGTTACCTCATTTATCACAAATTTATTATCTTTATAACCTATATAAATAATATATAGGAAATTGACAAAGAAAAATGTCGGTTTTCCTACATATTTTTTGTCCAAAAACTATTGACATTTACACATAAGTCACTCATAACCGATAAAACAGGGTCACTCCCAAACGCCCAAGGTCGTTTAGGGAGCAAACTCTACTGTTCCTAATGTTTTGCCATATTTCTAATTTTCCGTTTCGGATATTTGACTATTTAGAAACCTGCAAGACTGGGCGCAAGCCATAGCAATTAGAGTTCGCCCCAGCGTTTGAGTAAAACACGTTGCTTGTGCTTAATGCCCCACTGCCAGACATATAGCGGAAGTAGAAGTAAGCGTTGTACCAGTACGCGTTCACGCAGCGCGACGAAAGCCAGAATGGTGTTCCTGTATTAGCCTGTGCAGTATTTCTATTTGGGCTAGTCCAAATAGCATTGTATACAACTTTTAATCCAGGATCTGCGTTATATCTCTCATAAGAATATGAATTTCTTTGCTCGTTTGTTAATTGTGTTGTCGTTCCTGTTGTACTTAAGTTATATGTTGTTATTTTTGCATTTGAATATCCATCACTTATTCCATTACTTGTATTTATGTCTTCATAGGCAAATAATGTTGGAGCATATCTATTTCCTGTTGACGTTATTTTATTTGGTGCTGTACTATCTGATGCATTTGTTGACCATACTCCCCCATATGAAGAACTACTTGTTTTAGTCTCGTCATAAAAGTCTTCAAATTTTGCATTTCTTGCTAACACTACATTTACT